>CALVHG010000030.1 GCA_944327285.1 uncultured Desulfovibrio sp.
TACGACAACAATTTTTTGCAGATTTCGGCACGCCTTCCCGATACAATCCACGGAATCCGCCCGCTAAAGCCAACGCGCCGTAATCAGTCCGACTTTTTTCCATGGACACGCGGAACTGCGGTGACTCTGCGCCGCATGCCCAAAACTCTGCGGAAAAACGTGCTGTTTCCGCGAAACGATAGCCGCATGATTTGGCGTTTCAAAGTAAAATGCCTTAGCGGAGGGGAGAGTCCTTTTCGCTGGGATGAAGGAAGTTCTTTGTCGCCCGGCCTATCTATATGGGCGTTGGCGGCCGATTCCTTGGTTTTCTGAATACTCCACTGCCTGTTGTTTTGCGGTGGAGGATACAGAGTGCTTTTGGGGGCATGCCCGGCGTGCAAGGCTCCTGATTTTTGCAGTGAGTTGTCTTTTGCCGGATTGCGAGGAAGGAAAGGCCTTCGAGTAAGCTCTCCTCGGACAATACGATGGGCTGCTATAAGAACAGATAAGAGATTATTTCTATCCAGCTATGCAAAAAAGCTCGCTAAAATGGCGGGCTTTTTTGTTTTGCGTGCTGCCGCTTTTTATGGTTTTTCGAGAAGGCCTCCCTGGGCGTTATCGGGGGACGGCTGCCGCAGGGAAAGCGGCAGCGTTTCCAAAGCCTTTCATCCTCCCGAAAAAAACGCGCTGGGGGAAGGGGAGGGGGCTTGGGGGAGGGGGAACACCCTCTCGCGTCAGCAGAGGGGGGTCCCCCTCCCCCGATAACGCCCAATGGGCGGCCGCAGGCCGTGCCCGTCAGGCGACGCAGGAGCTTTACTGGCATCGGCATCTGAGATGAGAGGCGCTGCCCTTAACTTTTGGAACCGCTGCAGCCCGGTTTTTCTTGACGCTGTTTTGTGATCCCTGTCACAGAAGAAGGAGGACAAGGGCAGTACTATAGGAAATATGAGCGGCGGCTTCCCGCGTGGTCCCGGCGATGCCGGGCTGCGGGCAGTGAGCCGCCGAAGCGAAGTTTGCGACGCCCGATGATAGCGGCTGCGTTTTACACCATAGATTCGGAGGAAATGCCCATGTTTTGCAATCAGTGCGAACAGACCAATAAAGGCAAAGGGTGCGAAAAAATCGGCATTTGCGGCAAGAAGGCCGATGTTGCCGATATTCAGGATGCTCTGGTAGCGCAGCTGCGCGAGCTGGCGCACATTGCCCTTCAGGCTCGCGCCAAGGGTATTGTTGACGTTGCTGTGGATGATTTTGCGGCTAAAGCCCTGTTCAGCACTCTGACCAATGTCAATTTTGATCCCGATGCTCTGCGCGCCTTGCAGGCGGCCACCCTCCATCATGCCCAGGAGCTGGCGAAGAAGGCTGGCTGTACTGTTCCGGCAGATGTGGATGCCATGCTGGCGGGCCATGTTACCGCTATTACGGCCTTTGCCGCGGACGAGGATGTCCGTTCCGCCATGCAGCTTCTGCTGTACGGCCTCAAGGGCGTTGCGGCCTATGCTGATCATGCGGCGGAGCTGGGCCAGCGGGACCCCGAAGTGGCGGCTTTCCTGTATCGCGGCCTTGTGGCTGGCAGCAAGAATGATACGGAAACGCGCGATCTCGGCGGCTGGCTGGGGCTGGCGCTGGAATGCGGCAAGGTTAATTTGCGGGCCATGGAACTGCTGGAAACGGGCAATATTGCTTCGTTCGGATCGCCTTCGCCGACCAAAGTGTCGCTCGGACATCGCAAGGGCAAGGCCATTCTGATTTCCGGCCATGATCTGCGGGATTTGAAGGCGTTGCTGGAGCAGACAAAGGGGCTGGGTATCAATGTCTATACGCACGGCGAAATGTTGCCCGCTCACGGCTATCCCGAACTGCGCGCCTATCCGCATCTGGCCGGACACTTCGGCACGGCCTGGCAGAATCAACAAAAAGAACTGCCGGACTTCCCCGGCGCGGTGCTGTTTACCACCAACTGCATTCAGAATCCCAAAGGCTATGAAGACAAGGTCTTTACCTGCGGCAATGTGGGGTGGCCGGGCCTGACGCACTGTGTCAACAGAGATTTTTCCGCCGTGATCCGCAAGGCGCAGGAGCTGCCCGGCTTTGCCGAAGATGCTCCGGGCAAGGACGTTCTGTCCGGTCTGGGACGCGAGGCTGTGCTGGCTGCGGCTCCGAAGGTTCTGGAAGCGGCGAAGTCCGGCAAGCTGCGTCACATTTTTCTTGTGGGCGGCTGCGACGGCGCACGTCCCGGCCGGGATTACTATACCGAGCTGGTCGAAAAAATTCCCGCCGACTGCCTTGTGCTGACGCTGGCCTGCGGCAAGTTCCGCTTTTTTGATAAGGACCTCGGAGAGCTGGAAGGCCTGCCCCGCCTGATAGACATGGGACAGTGCAATGATGCCTATGGAGCTATTCAGGTCGCGGTGGCGCTGGCGCAGGCTCTGCAGTGCGGCGTGAACGATTTGCCGTTGTCGCTGGTGCTGTCGTGGTACGAACAGAAGGCCGTCAGCATTCTGCTGACCCTGCTGGCCCTAGATGTGAAGAATATCCGTATCGGGCCCAGCCTGCCCGCGTTTATTTCGCCGAATATTCTCAATGTGCTTGTGGAAAAGTGGCATCTCACGCCCATCAGCACGGCTGACGAGGACTTGAAGGCCATCCTTGGCTAGAGCGTTTTTCCTTTGAAAAAAGTAAAGCGCGAGGCGGCGACATAGCGCCGTCCGGCCCAAAGTGAGCGGAAAAATTGTGTTTTTCCGCGAAACGGCAGGCCTATCCGCAGGCGCAGCGTCAGAGAGTCCCGATGATTGTGCGAAGAGACGCTGGCCGGAAATAACTGAAAGTCGTTCTGTCGTATGCCGGGGGTGCCGGGAGGAACCCCCTTCCCGGCACGAGGTTTGAAAAGTGTCCTCTTTCAGACCTGAATCACTCGGCGCTTCCTGTTGCGCGAACGGCTTTCATGACGGGAAAAGGAAGATTTGCTGCCGGAGGCTGCGGTGTTCCTTTTCCCGTCTTTTTTGAAAAAGCGTTTTCAGAATTCGTTTCGCGGCGGCTTGTTCCGGCGAGATTGTCTGCGGAACTCTTCAGTTGCAGGGGGGGGTATGGATTCGCAGATTGCAGGCAGTTCCGCGCTTGCGGCTCTGGAGGGCTGCGGCTCCGTTATCGGCGGACTGTTGTCCCCGGCTGAGCGGCAGAAGCTCGCCGCGTGCGCCTATGTGAGGGAGTATCCGGTAAACGGCAGTATCTTTCGCGAAGGGGATGCCGCAACCAGCATGGCCTTGCTGCTTTCAGGGGAAGCGAAACTCTCCAAGGCCGGGCCGCATGGGCGCGAATGTGTTCTCTGTCTGATCAGGCCGGGACGCATCGTAGACCCTGCGGCTCCTTATTACGAAAGCGGTTTTCCGGCCTCGGCCTCGGCGGTCAAAAGCTGTCGTGTGCTGCATCTTCCCTGTCGGGAGGTTCGCATGCTGGCGGAAACTTGTCCGGCGCTGGCTTTACTGCTGATTCGGGCTCTGTCCTCCCGCCATCGTTTGTTTATCAATAAGACAGCGGAATCGCAGGGCGTGATCTCCGTTCCCCGACGGGTGGCCTCATGGCTGCTGCATCGGCGCAAGATGGAAAAGAGTCTGTCCATCGAGCTGGTAGGGACGCGGGAACTTCTGGCTCGTCTGCTGGGCGTCAGCCGGGAAAGCCTCAGTCGGGAACTCAACGGTCTTGCCCGTTCCGGCGTCATTTCGCTGGAGCGGCGCGCCATTACCATCATTGATGAAGCCGCCTTGCGCAAGGCGGCGCAGGAATAGACGCATGAACGCAGCATCTTTGGCCGTGCCTTCGCACGCGCTCATTCTCTATTCGTCGGTAACCGGCAATACTCGCCGCATAGCCGAGGCGCTGGCCGCATCGTCAGGCGACAGACTTCTTGACGTGCGGCATCTGGATTCTCTGCCTGACGCGGATGTGCTGGCGCTGGGCTTCTGGGTTCGTCGCGGACAGCCGGACGCCGTGTCCCAGGCCGTATGGCGCAAACTGCGGGGTAAGTCGGTGTTTTATTTTGGGACTCTCGGCGCCTGGCCTTCGTCGGCGCATGCCCGGCGTTGCCGGGAGGTTGCCGAACAGGTGCTGCAGGAGAACGGCAATCGTTGTCTGGGCGGATTCCTGTGTCAGGGACGCGTGGACCCGCAGATGATAGCCTTATCTGCCCGTAAGGGGACGCATCCGCTTACTGAGGAACGCCGGGCGCGTCTGGCAGAAGCCGCCCGCCATCCTGACGACGCGGATTGCGCCGCGGCTGTGGATGCCTGGCTGGCTGCCCGGTCCGCAGCTTTTGAGGAGCTGGGCTGAACGTCTTTTCGCCGCGACCTTTTCTTTGCTTCAGGTGTTTGGGAGCCTTGTTCCTTTCGGGAACAGGGCTTTTTCGTTTTGTGGGGGAAAAACGCGTTTTTTCGCAATAAAATATCACAACATATTAAAAAAGTATCTATCTTTATTTGCGGTGCATTATGCGCGGGTTTTGGGGAAGAGGGGGGAGTTTGAGGGGGAACCCCTTTTTGCCGCGAGCAGCGACCCGACGGGCGGCCGCAGGTCGTGCCCGTCAGGCGACAGCCTTACGGGCATCGACAGCAGAGCAAAGGGGGTTTTCCCCCTCAAAAAAAACGTAATGCGTCCTGTGCCTAATGAAACAGGCTTGAGAGCGTGTCCGCAGCGATGCGCAGCATTTGTCGCGTATGCAGAGCCGTAACGGAAAAGCGCAGCAGAGCGTCATTGCTGGGCACAGTGGGGTAGCGCGCGGCAAGGGCCAGAATTCCCGCATTCCGTAATTTGTGCGCAAGATGGAGAGCGGCATTCTCGTTGCCGACGGGAACGGCGACAATATGCGCCTGCCCCCGTGTCGGAATATCTCGTTCACGCAGCAGACGGCGGAAAAGGGCGCAGTTGGCGTGGAGACGTTCTCTTTTGTCCTCGTGTCCCGGCAATCGGCGTATCAGCTCAAGGCAGGCAGCAGCGTGGGCTTCGGGAAGGGTTGTGGAATGCATGACCGCCGAAGCGTTTTCTTCCACAAGAGAGCGGAAGCCGCGGGGCAGAAGCAGAAAAGCCCCCCAGAAACCTAGAGCTTTGCCCAGCGTGCCGACAACGGCATGGGCGAGAGGCGCGCCGCCGCGTCCGTCGGCGCAGGCAAGGCCGCGTCCGCCGGGGCCCCATGCGCCCAGCGCGTGGGCCTCGTCAAGAAGCAGAAAGGCGTCGTAGTCCCGGCAGAGGGCCGACAGCGCCGGAATATCGGGGCTGTCGCCATCCATGCTGAACAGGGATTCGCTTACGACAAGCGGCTGCGGCGCATCGGGAGGCAGGGAGGCAAGGCGGCGGCGCAGACGCGGGATATCGTTATGAGGCGCGGCATGGATATGCGCGCCTGCCAGCGGCAGGGCGCGCGCGACGCTGGCATGGACGCGGCGATCCACAAATGCGTCGTGCCCGCGGGGCAGGAGCGCGGTGACCGCCGCAAGGTTGGCCTGGTAGCCGCTGGGGAAGAAGAGACACTCGGCAAAGCCGAAGTAGTCGGCGAAGGCGCGTTCGACCTCGTCGGCGAGCGGAGAGCGTCCTCCGGCAAGGCGCGAGGCTCGTCCCGAAGGAGCGTAAAGCGCAAAGCAGCGGGCGACGGCGGCTCGCCATGCGGGATCGGAGGCAAGGCCCAGACTGTCGTTGCCAACAAAGGAAACGCAATGTCGTTCCCCAAGGCGGACAAGAGGCCCGGCAGCTGCGCCCTGCAGGGCGGCGCTGTCGCGTTGCAGGCCTACGCGGGCATTTTCAGCGGCGCGCAGCCGCAGGCGTTCCTTAATAGTCATGCGCGGCATGGAGTAGTTCTCTCAAAGTTGCGGAAGAGGGCGGGGAGCAAGCAGTCGCGCGGAGCGTTTCTCGCCGCGCAAAAGCAGAAGAAGGCGGCTACATTGCTGTAACCGCCTTTATATTCTGGTACCCGGAGCCGGGCTTGAACCGGCACAGCCAGAGGCCGAGGGATTTTAAGTCCCTTGTGTCTACCAATTCCACCATCCGGGCGTGGCAGGGAAAAATCGGCTGAAAAAACGTCCTTTTCCGGGAGGAAAATCCTATTCCGCCGCGGTGTTTTCGGAGGGACGGTTTTCTTCTGTTTCTGCGGGGCTATTTTCTGTCGCGTTGTCTTCAGGAAGCTCTTCCGGCTCCGGCTGAATTCGGGCGACCGTGTGGAGCGGCAAATCTTCCGGGGCAAGCAGAGGAATTTCCCTGATGGCTTCCCGCCAGCTGCCGGGCTCCACCCAGTAGAGATGAACCGATTCCAGCATCTTGTCCAGAAAGAAAAGCCGCCCGCTGACGTGATCCGGAAGGACCCCGGCAATGTGCATGGCTATTTTGCGGAAGATGTAGCGTTTGGGCGCGGAAAAGACGCACTGCAGGAGCAGGCAGTCGCCCTGCTGCACAAAATCAAGATGCATGGCCTCCGCGCGCTCAAGCAGGTCCTGAAGATTGGCGATAAGCTTTTCTTCTACTTCGAGCAGCTCTTCATACGTAAGCTGCTCGCCGTAGCTGAGCTGCGCGTAAAGTTCGGTAGGGCTGTTCTCCATGGCTTTGCTCGTGTCGTATGGCTGGAACAATTCGCTGACAGATACGGAGGCGTTGCCCGTATCCGAGGCAGGAAATGCCGTGCCGCCCGCATGCGTCTGTCCCTTTCGCGCTCGTTTGCTGAAAGGGGTCGGCTTTGCAGATTAAAAAAGACGCGAGGCGCGGCGGTTACTTCATGCGATAGGTAATGCGGCCGCGAGTCAGGTCATAGGGGGAAAGCTCCACCTTGACGCGGTCGCCGGGCAGGATGCGGATGTAGAACTTGCGCATCTTGCCGGAAATATGAGCCAGCACTTCGTGCCCGTTTTCCAGCTCTACGCGAAACATGGCGTTGGGCAGAGCTTCCTGCACGACGCCGTCAACTTCAATGGAACCTTCTTTCGCCATGATATTTCCTTTTAATGACGGAATTACAAGATTGGAACAGAAAGCGCAGGGAACGCCGTGTCCCGGATGTCCGCGCACGACAAGGGCGGACTGCGCACGCTTCGGGCAGCTGCGCACAATGAAAAATGGACGCCGAAAAGTTTACAAAAAAAAGGGCCGCTGTCAATTCCCCTGTGCCGGAAGAGGAGCCGGGCGCAGCAGCAGCCAGATTCCGACGGCAATCAGCGGGACGCACAGCAGCTGCCCCATAGTCAGCCAGCCGAAGGCAAGATAGCCGAGCTGGGCGTCGGGGACGCGCACAAACTCCACGGCAAAGCGGCACACGCCATAGCCGAGGGCAAAAAGCCCGGCCACGGCGCCGCGCTTGCGGGGGCTGGCGGCATAGAGCCAGAGAACGACAAAGAGCAGCACGCCTTCCAGCGCGGCCTCGTAGAGCTGCGAGGGGTGGCGCGGGAGCGGGCCCCCCGTGGGAAAGATCATGGCCCACGGAACATCCGAGGTCTTCCCCCAGAGTTCCCCGTTGATGAAATTGCCGATGCGGCCCCAGAACAGGCCCTGCGGGATCATGGGCGTAATGAAGTCGGCAACGTCCCAGAAGCTCTTGCGCCGGGTACGCGCAAAATACCAGAAGGCCGCCAGCACGCCCAACAGGCCGCCATGAAAGGACATGCCCCCGTTCCAGACGCGCAGGATTTCGGCGGGATCCTTAATATACGCGGGCAGATCGTAGAACAGCACATAGCCCAGCCGCGCGCCAAGAATGATGCCCAGCATGACATAGGTTTGCAGGTCGTCCACGTCTTCCGGGCTCCAGCCCGGACAGCGGCGGGCCCGGTAGCGCGCCAGAAGCCAGCCGACGCCGAAGGCGACAAGATACATCAGACCGTACCAGCGCAACTCAAAAGAGCCGATGCTGATGGCCACGGGATCGATATGCGGATATTGCATGACGGAATTCCTGTTCAGCGCGTCAGGGGAGCAGGGGGCTTATGTCTGAGGCATTTTCAGTTTGAAACATTTTGCGTTCCAAACCATACGGCCTGCCGTTTCGCGGAAAAAGTGCGCTGGGGAAGGGGATTCTCGCGCTGGCAGCGACCGAATGGCGGACGCAGGCCGTGCCCGTTGCGACGAAGGAATGGGCATCGACAGCAGAGATGAAGGCTTCCCCTTCCCCTCAAAAATTTACGAATAGCGTTAACACGCCTAATCCAGCGCCGGAGCCTGGAAGACGCCGCTCTTGCCGCCTTCCTTGCGCAGGAGGCGGACCCGGTTGATGACGATGTCGCGCTGCACGGCTTTGCACATGTCATAAATAGTGGCGGCGGCAACCTGGGCGGCAATGATGGCTTCCATTTCCACGCCGGTGGGGCCGGTCGTGACGGCTTCTGTCTCAATGCGGACGCGGGGCGGCGTGTCGATAACGTCAAAGCGGACATCGACGCGGTTCAAGCTCAGGGGATGGCACAGAGGAATCAGCTCGGCTGTCCGTTTGGCCGCCATGATGCCGGCCACCTTGGCGCACGTCAGCACATCGCCCTTGGGAAGGGCCGAGCGTTTGAGCAGATCCAGCGTTTCCGGGGCCAGTTCCACCACGGCTTCGGCAATGGCAATGCGTCTGGTGTCGGGTTTGCTGGAAACATCGACCATATTCAGGCCGCCGTCTTTATCCAGATGGGAAAAGGAAGTCATTGTATCTCCTGGGGAGGTCAGGTTGCAGGAAGGTCAGGCAAGGGGATCAAGGCTGTTCAGGATGACGGCGGAGGCGCTGAAACGCACCTGCACGACGTCGCCCTCGCGGAGGCCGGAGCACCAGGGGTCTTCGGTTCTGTAGCGGACGGCGCACCATTCGCCGCCGCCGGGGAGCCGCACCACTGCTTCCACAACGTCGTCGTCGCTGCGAAGGTCGGCGACTCGCGCCTGAAAGATGTTCTGCGGCACGCCCGCGGCAGCGCCCAGTCCTGACGGCGGGGGCAGCGGCTGATCCTCCGGGACAAGCTCCACCCAGGGGGCCTTGACGCTGGCGCAGACCAGTCCGCCGACTTCCAGTCCCAGGCGGCGACGGCTGGCATCGGTAATGACCGCGTCAAGCCGCAGGTCTTCCGGACAGCTCAGGCTGACGCAGACAAGGATGCCTCGCGGGCTCAGACTTTCTATGCGTCCGTGCGTCACGTTACGGGCGCTGCTGCGGGTCAGGCCGCCGCGCTGGATGTTGTCGCGCAGCAGACGGGCCACGTTTCGGGGATCGTGGCGGATGATGTCGCCGCCGTGCCGGGGGCGTCCGAGAAAGGCGTCCACCACGAGATCGGGCAGTCCCTGCCGCCGCAGCTCCAGGCCGCGGCTGCGGCGCAGGCCGCGCGCGGTAAGCAGGCCTCGCGGCAGGCCGCATTCTTCTCCGCAGCGTTGCAGATTGCGGCGTATGTGGCTGGCGTCATACTCCACGGGCAGAAGCGCCGCTCCCATGCCGGAAGGATCGTCGAGCACCGTGCCCAGCTGGGCGGCCACCATGGGAGAGAGCGGCACATCGCGCGCGTGCGCTCCTGTTATTCGAATGCACTGGGCGGCAAGATCCACATCCGGGCGGCGGAGCTGTTCCACTTCCACCCAGCGCAGACCGGCATGGCGCAGGACCATGAAAATCAGCCACAGACGCAGACGGGAGGTCTTTTCCCGCGAAGTCAGCGCATGGACTGCGCGTTCGTGGAACCAGTTTTCGGCGACGCGCATTTCCGCCGCGTCAAGGCAGCCGTCATCACTCCAGACGCCCGCCGCGTTGTGGCGCAGGAGCTTCTGGCGCAGCCACTGGCGATCCTCGCTGGAAAGCTCGTGCCAGAGCGCGGTGAGGCGGGCATTGTCCGTGGGATGTTTCATAAAAAGTCCGGTGTGTGTCGGGATGGCGCGTCAACGCGCTCGGCATGTCCTGCCGTTGGTTCTGCCGTTGTATGCAAGGATGCCCCTTCAATGCAAGCCCTGGGATGCCCCGCGGCTGTTCCGGCAGGGAGCCGGGCGGCGACAGAAATTTTTTTGGGGGGCAATACGGCAAATTAGACTTGACTTTTTAATATTGATTTTATAAAAATTAAATCAAATTTGAGGGCAAGGAAAAAGTGCGGGAGCAGCCCGGCATGGCCGGGAATCCGCATGGCTTTGCCTGAGAGTGTTGGTCATGGTCGCGTCTTCTTCGTCTCGCCCGTAACTCTCTCTCGTCAGTCTTGCCGCAGGCCGTTGTGGCTGTTGGGCGGCAAGGAGAGACGGATCATGGCCACAATGATTCCCGTAGACTTGGCAGGACGGGGAGGGGATTACGTATCATTGTGATATGTCCCGGCCTGCAATGTGCGCGTCTGCAGGAATCGGGCCTTCCGCCGTCCAGGGTCGCGGAAGGCCCTTTTTTTATGGTCTGTTTTGGGCAAAGGCGCGGGCTGCGGCAACGAAGCCGGGAGCCCAGTCGGGAACGGCGGGCGCGAAGAGGTGACAGTAGGAAGCCCAGATTGCCCCGCGGCAGAAACCGTCCTGCCGGGGATAGAGCGGCCCCATGCCTGTGCCGCGCTCCAGACGCAGGGCCAGTTCCGGGGCGGGGAGCTCTTCAGGGGGAAGGGCGCAGCGGGAGTAATGGAATTCGTGGCCGCGCAGACGTGTTCCTTCGGGGAAATAGGGTGTCTTTCTGCAGACGATGCCGTCAACGTAGCCGAGGCCCTGCGGTCGGGCGTGAAATTCCACATCGACGGGGAGCAGCCCGGCCAGAGGCCAGCGCCGGTCTCCTTTGCGCAGTCCCTGCGTCAGAATCATGAAGCCGCCGCATTCGGCATAGATGGGCAGGCCCGCGGCTGCCAGCGCGGGCAGCTGGCGGCGCACATGGGGCGAGGCGGAAAGCTGCTCTATCCAGTCTTCGGGAAAGCCTCCGCCCAGATAGAGCCCGTCGATGGGCGGCCAGTCTCGCGCATCCAGCAGGGAAAGGCGCACAAGCTCGCCCCCTGCCTGTTCCAGCGCTTCGAGATTTTCTTCGTAATAGAACCAGAGAGCGGCGTCGCGGACATAGCCGATACGCGGACGGCAGGCGTCAGCGCCGGGCCGGAGCGGCGCAACGACGGCGGGAGGCTGCGGCAGAGCCGGGGCTGCCGAGGCGGCTTCCAGCAGGCGTTCAGTGTCCACATGCTCGCGGACCAGCTTTGTCAGCTTCTGTAATGTCTGCGCGGTTTCCGGCGTCAGCGCGCTCCCGGCCAGCGAGGCGAGCCCCATGTGTCGTTCCGGCAGAGGATTGTCGGTCAGGCGCGGCAATGCGCCGAAGACGGTCAGATCGGTATATTCCTCGATGGCGCGGCGCAGGATGCCCTCATGGCGGGAAGAGGCCGTCTGGCTCAGGATAACGCCGGCAATGGGCGTATCCGGCTCGAAATGCCGCAGACCGGTAAGCAGCGCCGCCGCGGTCCGGGTCATCTTGGTGCAGTTAAGGCTGATAACGACGGGGCAGCCCAGGGTGCGGGCCAGACCGGCGGTGGAGCAGGAACCCTGCGTGTCCAGCCCGTCATACAGGCCGCGATTCCCTTCCAGCAGCGCCAGCAGCGGCGTTTCAGAGGAGAGCTGGCGGCGCGTTCGCGCCACGCCGAGCAGAAAATTCCGGCGTAGCTCTTCCGGCGGCAGAAAATAGGGGTCAAGATTGCGGGCCGGGCGTCCGGCAGCCAGCGAGAGCCATGCGGCGTCGATATAGTCCGGTCCCTTTTTGAAGGGGACAATTTCCCGGCCGGCAGCGCGCAGGGCTCCCGCCAGACCGAGCGAAAGCAGCGTTTTGCCGCCGCCGCCGGAAACGGCGGAAATGCAAAGCCGGGCGCAGCGGCAGTCCGCCGGGGTAATGGGCGCGTCATCCATCGGCAGTTCCATCAGGCGTGTTCACTCTATAGGTTTCCGGGGGGAAGGACCCCCCTTATCTCTGCTGTCGTTGCTTTAAGGCTGTCGCCTAACGGGCACGGCCTGCGCCGCCATTCCTCGCGGCTGGCGCGCAAGAGTATGGCAAGAACGCCTTTTCTCGCTTCGCTATGAAAAGGCCTGGTCTTCCCCCCGGCCCCCCATCCTTCCCCCCAACGCGCTTTTTTCCGGAGGATGCAACGCATCGGGGCGCAGACGTTTTTCTGCGGCGATTGTCCCCCGATAATATGAGGGACAAGATGGGGAGTTTTTTTGAATTAGTTATGTAGAAAGGCGTTCATGCGGGAGATTTGTTGCGGGGGAGGGGATGCCTCCCCCGAATTGCGGCCGATTGTGCGGGCGGCGTTTAGAGCATTTTTAGTTTGAAATGCTGTGCATTTCAAACCATACGGCCTGTCGTTTCGCGGAAAAAACGCGGTTTTTCCGCTCACTTTGGGCCGGGCGGCGCTGTGCCGCCGCCTTCGCGTTTCACCTTTTTCAAAGTTGAAACGCTCTAATGTTTGAACGAACGCTGGCCGGTAAAGACCATGCCCACCTGCGGCGCGGCCTCGTTGCAGGCCATAATGACTTCGGCGTCGCGCAGGGATCCGCCGGGCTGGGCAATGGCGGTCACGCCCTGAGCAATGGCGGTATCCACGCCGTCGCGGAAGGGGAAGAAGCCGTCGGAAACAAGCACGGAGCCGGGCAGGCCGCCGCGGGCTTCGGCGGTGCGGCGATTGATGTCTTCCAGCGCGGCGCGGGCTTCGGCATCGGCGGCGGCCTTCTGCTTCAGTTCGTAGAAGGAGAGCTTCTGCTCGCGGAAGGCCAGCGTGTCGGCATACTTGGTATAGGCCTTGTGAATGGCCAGCTCCACGCAGCCCACGCGATCCTGTTCGCCGGTGCCGATGGCGACGGTGGCGCCGTCGCGGGCAAAAATGACGGAATTGGAGGTAACGCCGGCTTCCACGGCCCAGGCAAAGCGAAGATCAGCCATTTCCGCCTTGGTGGGAACGCGGGTCGCCACGGTGAGGCCTTCCTTGGTCGTGGTCTGGGCGGGCAGGAAATCCGCGTCGTTCAGAATGCGGTTGACGAAGGATTTCTGAACAATGATGCCGCCGTCGGCAAGGCTCTTCACGTCGAGGAAGGCCGAGCGGGTCAGTTCGTCAAGGCGGCCGAGACCGGGCAGCTCCATAATCCGCAGGTTCTTGCGGCTCTTGAGAATGTCCACAACGCCTTCTTCAAAGGCAGGCGCGGCCACCACTTCAAAATAATTGGCCGCCACCATTTCCGCGGCTTCGCGGGTAAAGGGGCGGTTGGTGACCACCGCGCCGCCGAAAGCCGCGATACGGTCGCACCAGAAGGCGCGGGACAGGGCTTCGCCGACGCTGTCCGCCCATGCCGCGCCGCAGGGGTTGTTGTGTTTGAGAATGACGGCGGCGGGGCGCTCGGAAAGGTACTGAAGAATGTTGGCGCCGTTGTCCACGTCGGTGAGATTGGTCTTGCCGGGATGTTTGCCGGCCTGAATCATCTGCTTTTCCGTCAGGGCAGAGACAATGCCCTGACCGGGACCGCGCCACGTCAGGCCGCCGCAGGTGATGCCGCCGCCGCACAGTTCATAGAGGGCCGCGGGCTGATCCGGGTTTTCGCCATAGCGCAGCCCCTTGGTTTCCCCGTCCAGTTCCCATGTCCGCTTGCGATATTCCAGCTTTTCGTCGCCGAGAATAATCGTCATGGTTTCGGGGAAGGCATCCTTTTGCATATTTTTGTACATGTCTTTCAGATCGGCCATGTGGTTCTCCTCATGAGTGGGGCGTTCGGGTACGGCAAAGGGCGACGCCGTGCATTTTCGACGGACAGACGCCGAAATCGCGGTGCAGAGAATATCCCAAAACCGCGCGGACTTCCAGCATGACGCGCCGGGGCGTAATTGACGCGGCGCGGGCAAAACTCTAAAAAAGTTTCGTCTCTGGCAACATGCGGGCTGTGCCGCCGCATCGGGGCGGAATCGCCTGGCCGGAGATTTCCCGCACGATTCACCATCATCGGCGTCGCGTCCACGTGGCGACGACGAGGAGTTCTCATGGAAAAACTGCTTGCCCGGCTGGCGCATCAGCTTGACGCCCTGGACGAGGCCTCGCTCATGTCTCTCTGGAGCAAATACGCGGCGCTGGTCAGCACCTTTGAACCTACCAAGCGCTGGGAAGAAAATGCGTTGATTTTTTCGCTGATTCAGGCCAAGCGCTGGAAGAATCAGCTTTTCAATTACAACTGGTCGCGGCAGTCCCGGCCGGAGCGCATGGGCGCGCCCGACGGGCCGAGCCTCGCGCCCTTTTTCTCTCTGGAACGCCCTCGCGTGGAAGAGGAAAAGCCGGAGCCGCCGCAGCCCGCATGCCGCGTGCTCTCTTTTCGTCCTCGGATACAGTCCGACAGCACTCCCGTCCCTGAGGATGAGCCTGAAAAGTAGCGGCCCGCCGGAGATTATTTGACTTGTCCCGCCTTACAGGGTAGGCAAACATAAGGCATAGCGTGCGCCGTGCAGCGCGTGGCGCGCGCCCCAAATTTAGAGCCTCCCCGCGCCGGCGGGGTGGCGGAGCAGGTGAAACAATGGCGAATACGGTCATCATCGGCGCCCAGTGGGGCGATGAGGGCAAGGGCAAGATAGTGGATATGCTGAGCGCGCAGTCCCAGGTGGTTGTGCGCTTTCAGGGCGGCAACAACGCCGGACATACCATCAAGGTCAACGGCAAGGAAACCATCCTGCATCTGATCCCGTCCGGCATTCTGCATGAGGGCAAACGCTGCCTTATCGGCAACGGCGTTGTGCTGGACCCCGATGTCTTTCTTGAGGAAGTGGACGCGCTGTCGGCCCAGGGCGTGGACGTGTCGCCCCGGCGGCTCGGCATCAGCCCCAAGACTCACCTGATCATGCCCTACCACAAGACGCTCGATAAGGCCCGCGAAGCCAAGCGCGCCGGAAAGAAGATCGGCACGACCGGGCGCGGCATCGGTCCCTGCTATGAGGACAAGGCCGCCCGCGTGGGCTTGCGCGCAGGCGATCTGCTCCAGCCCGATCTCGTGCGCGCGAAGGTGCGTCACGCCCTTCAGGAAAAGAATGTTCTTCTGCGCGATCTTTACAAGTATGATACGGTAGACGAGCAGGAAGTTTGCGAGCATCTCCTGGCCATTGCGCCGCGTATCACGCCCTATCTGACGGATGTTTCCGCCGTGGTGCAGGAAGCCGACGACAAGGGCGAAAACGTCCTGTTTGAAGGCGCGCAGGGGATCCATCTGGATATTGATCACGGGACCTATCCTTTCGTGACCTCTTCCAACACCGTGGCTGGCAACGCCGCCGCGGGCGCGGGCGTGGGGCCGCGTTCGCTGAATCGCATTGTGGGCATTGTCAAAGCCTACACCACCCGCGTGGGATCCGGCCCCTTCCCCACGGAGCTGGAAGACGACACCGGCCGGTATCTGCGGACCAACGGCCATGAATTCGGCGCCACTACCGGCCGCCCGCGCCGCTGCGGCTGGCTGGATGTGGTCATCCTGCGCGAAACCGTGCGTCTGTGCAGTCTGACCGACATTGCCCTGACCAAACTGGATGTGCTTCAGAATTTGCCGGAAATCCAGATTTGCGTGGCCTATGAGCTGGACGGTAAGCGTCTGGACTATCCTCCGCAGGGCGAAGGCGATCTGGCTCGCGTTACGCCTGTTTACGAGACGCTGCCCGGTTTCGTGGAGGATATCTCCGGTTGCACGACGCTGGAGGCGCTGCCTGAGAACGTCCGCGCTTACATCCGCCGTCTTGAGGAGCTCGTCGGCGTGCCTGTGTCCATCGTGTCTGTCGGCGCGGATCGCGATCAGACGATTGTGCGTCAGTAGCCTGTCTTTCACCAGAGCCCGTTACTACTATTCGTAGAATATCGGGGGGAAGGGAAACCCCTCTCACGCTAGCAGAGGGGTTTCCCTTCCCCCCGATCCGCCATCCTTTCCTCAGCGCGCTTTTTCAGACGGATGCAAGAACATGCGGCCGTTTTCTTAACAGGGCATGTGTCTTCTCTTTGTTTGAAATGGCTAGTCCTTTGAGGGAGGGGCTGTTTCAGCCGCTCTTTCCCTGTTTCTTTTCTCCCGCGTCGCGGCGGGAGCTGGCTCCGGCCCTGCCGGGTTCCCGCCCGGACAGCCGCACTTTTTTTTCCAGTCTGGCGGGTTGCCGTGTTCGCCTCTCTTGATTCCCCGGATTTCTTGCCGCTGAAAACGCTGCTTCATGCGCTGGCCCAGCGGCCGCCGCAAGTTCTGCTGCTGGAGGGCGGTTCCGAAGAGCAGCGGCTGGAAATGGCCTTTTACTGGGCCGCCTGCTGCCAGTGCCCTCAGGCGCTGCGCGGCGGAACGCCCTGTCTTGCCTGCCCTTCCTGCCTCCAGATTGCCGCCAACGAGCATCTGGATCTCTGCGTCTATGACGGGCGCATCAGCAACCGCGATGACGAGGAAAATCCCGGTCCTGTGCGGGCCCTGTCTATGGAGAACCTGCGTCAACTCAAGCAACTGCTGCGTGACGCCCCGCATGGAGAAGGGCGTCGCGTTATTGTTCTGGCCGGTCTGACCGGTCAGCGTGCCGCGTCGGCAAACGCCCTCCTGAAAGCTCTGGAAGAGCCTTCTCCCCATAATGTCTTTGTGTTGCTGGCGCCGCAGCGCGAGCAGCTTCTGCCTACCCTCGTTTCCCGCTCTCTCTGTCTCACGCTGCCCTGGCCAGATCCTCTGGCCCGCAATGCCGCGCCTGCCGAATGGGAGGACGCCTTCGGGATGTTCCTGCAATGCGGCCGCGGCCTGTTTGAAAAGACAACAGCCCGGAATGCCCTGGATGCTCAGCTGGCTCAGTTGCTTGTGCTGTCCTGCCAGAAGGCGCTGGCGCGCGTTCTTTCCGGCGTCGCCGATCCCTCGTCGCCGCTGGATACGGCTCTAATGCCCCTGTCGTCCGCCGCGCTGGCATCCTGCGCCGCATGGTGCGATGAAGCGCAGGATGCCTTGCGTCAGGCCGTGACGCCCGCGCGTGTTATCGAAGCGCTGGCCTGCCGCCTTCATGTCCTGCGCGGCGGTCGTTAGGCATTTGTATGTTAGGGGGAAGGGAAATCCCTCATCTCTGCTGTCGATGCCCGTCGCCTAACGGGCACGGCCTGCGGCCTCCATTCGGTCGCTGCTGGCGCGAGAGGGTGTTTCCTTCCCCCAACGCGCTTTATTCTGGAGAATGGGGCGTTGCGAGGACGCGCCCGCTTTCCGCTGGTCGCCGTCTCCCGGCGATACGGACGGGGGGGTGTCATAATTGTTACCGGGCTGTCTTTTTCTGAACAACAGGCCGTATGGTTTGAAACGCGAAGCGTTTCAAACTGAAAATGCTATAAAACGGCCCCGCAGGCAAAAAGCCATGCGGGGCCGTTATGTTTTCTCTGCTGGATGTGCGGGCAGGAGGAAGCGTTTTTCCGTGTGCATTACCGGGGGACGGTGACTTGCGGCAGGCGGTTGTGGCGTCGCGTCGCGTCATCCTCCTGAAGAAAAGTTTTCGGGAGAGGGATGGGGGGCCGGGGGGAAGGGAGAGCCCCTTTTTTAAAAGGGGCTCTCCCTTCCCCCCGGAAAACGTATCCTGAACACGCCTTAGCGGGGTTGCAGGTACTTGGGATCGATGAACAGACGGAAGCGCTTGGCGGGCGAGGCATGGCTGGGAAGCATAACATGCCCTTCAATGGGCAGCGGAGTTTCCGAGAAGCCGAAGGGGAGCAGGTGAGTGGAGCGCTCTCCCTGGGAGTGAAATACGGGCAGGCTGTCGTCGCCGCCGCCAGCCATCAGGCCAGAGGGCACAGCCGGAGCATTTCGTCCTAGCAGGTGGCGGCGGCTTTCCGGCGACGTTCCGTTGAAGAGAGAAGGAACGCGTCGGTCCATTCTATAGAGGATGTTGAGAAAATCGTTGCCGGTAAGACCTACGAAGCTGACGAGCGCCGCGCCGTCGTCGCTGACCAGCAGGCTGACAGGCATGGTGCCGCCATGAATGCCGAAATAGGTCGGCCGGGCTCCTGCGGGCATATAGACCCAGCCGTCCCCTTCCTCAGCGGCGGATACGGAGACGGGCGCAAGGCCGGACAGGAACAGCGCAAGCAGCAGGGCAAAAAGGGGGGTGAAACGCATCGTTATGTCTCCAGGGCATGTCTGGCATTTCACGGAAAAGGGTACGGGAGTCAGCTTCCGAGCCGCGCAATCAAGGGGCTTCGGGGGCGGGAGGAAGCGATACGGAGGGGTTCGCTTCGTCGCCGAGATGCCGTAAAAAGAAGGCCAGCAGGGCGGCGTGCAGCGTATCCAGTATTTGGGCGCGTTCGTCGGGGGTGACGCTGCCGCACAGCTCCGGCAGATCTTCCAGCAGGACCGGAGGGCAGGGCGACATGAACGCCCCCGTATCGGCGTCGTCGATTTGCAGCACTTCCACAGAGCGCGGGAACCAGGATGCCAGCATGCGGATAGTATCGGGACGATCCTCTACTTCCGCTCCGCCCGCGATCAGGAGCGTCGGAGGGAAGTATTGCCGCAGGCTCTTCTGACTCAGAAGAAGTGAGAATGCTGGCGATACGGCCGCCACGGCTTTGACGCGCGTATCCGCCAGACTTTTGCGCAGCGGCAGCTGAGCGCAGAGGGTATCCAGCTTTTCCGCGGCCCAGGGGTTGCAGTACATGTCCTGCCGTTCGACGTTGGCGCAGTACATGTCGCGGGAACCGCAATCAGGCAGAGCGCCGCCGGTCAGCAGGGCCGCCAGGCCGCCTGCGCCGTAACCGATGACGCCCACGCGGCTCATGTCGGCCATGGGAGCGAGATCGGGGGACTTTTGCAGAATGTTGAGTGTGGTGCTGATATCTGTCGCCCTTGTGCGGAACTGCCGCCAGGTGAATAGGGCGTCCATATTATACATGCTGTCCACCGCATGCGTGGGGGCGGCCACGACAAAACCGTGCATAGCCAGCCAGGCGGCGGTTTGATGATAGGAAAAGCGGGCTCCCGGCGAGGCGTGGGACAGAACAATTACGGGAAAGCGGCCTTCCACGGGCTTGCCGCCGCGCGCCGCTTCGATGGTCCACGGGGGATAGTCCAGCTCGCGCGGCGCGCGAATGGATGGATACCAGATATTGACATCCAGCCGCAGGGCGTTTTCCACCTGCCACTGGCCGATGGTGCGGAAACCGACCTGATAGCCTGCGGCACAGCCCGGAACGGGGGAAAGAACAATTCCTGCCGCAAGGGCAAGGACACATAGAAGCGACGACAAAAAACGCATGGCATTCCCAGGAAAAGCAGCATGACCGTAGAGTGTCATGCGGGTCTGTGTTGTTGTGCCATAAGCCGCCATAAGGTACAAGAGGCGTACAGCGTGCGTATTTCTACCACGGAGAGCTGTCTGACCGCGCGGCAATACTTTTGTTTTCGCGCTTGCGACAATCGCGTGCCGTGCGGACTGCGACAGTCCTCCGCAGCAAAGGAGTTCTTGTGGAAGCACTGGCCTTTCTTGTGGATTTCATTCTGCATATCGACGCCCATCTCTTTGAACTGGTCGCCGATTACGGAACATGGATTTACGCCATCCTGTTTGTAATCGTCTTCTGCGAAACGGGACTTGTGGTCACGCCCTTTCTTCCCGGCGATTCGCTGCTGTTTGCGTCCGGGGTCGTGGCCGGAGCCGGACTCATGGGCTATGAGCATGTTCTGCTGACCCTGCTGGCCGCGGGGGTGCTGGGCGATGCCTGCAACTATTTTATCGGGCGGCATGTGGGACCGGCCATTTTTGCGCGCGAAACGCGCTTCATCAAGAAGGAACATTTGCTGAAGGCTAATCAATTTTATGAAAAGCATGGCGGCAAGGCCATCATCCTTGCCCGCTTTATTCCCATTGTGCGCACTTTTGCTCCTTTTGTGGCGGGCATTGCCCTCATGTGCCCGCGCATGTTCTTTCTGTTCAATGTCACGGGCTGCATTCTCTGGGTGGGCGGTTTGGTTTCGGCCGGATATTTTCTCGGCAATCAGCCGTGGGTGCGCGAAAACTTTGGCATTATCGTTTATGCCATCATCGTTATTTCTGTGCTGCCGGTCGCTATCGAGTTGATACGCGCCCGAATGGGGCGGAAGAAGAGCTAAGGCAGCAGAGCAAGCGCTATAAAAAAAGCCCCTCATGCGAGGGGCTTTTTTTATAGCTGCGTCGCGCGGCGGCATTTTTGAGACAGCGCGTTTCACTTTTGAAAAGGGTCAGGACTCCTTATTAGAGCATTTTCAGTTTGAAATGCTTCGCATTCCAAACCATACGGCCTGTCGTTTCGCGGAAAAAACGCGGTTTTTCCGCTCACTTTGGGCCGGGCGGCGCTGTACCGCCGCCTCGCGTTTCACCTTTTTCAAAGTTGAAACGCTCTAGAGCATTTTCAGTTTGAAACGCTGTGCGTTTCAAACCCTATGCTATTTTACTTGCGGTGCATTATGTGCGGGTTTTAGGGAAGATGGGGGAGTTTGAGGGGGAACCCCTTTTTGCCGCGAGCAGCGAACCGACGGACGGCCGCAGGCCGTGCCCGTTGCGATGAAGGAAGCTTCGGGCATCGACAGCAGAGCAAAGGGGTTTCTTCCCCCTCAAAAAAACGTAATGAGTCCTGGGCCTAAGAGGTCTGCTTGAGGTCTTCCACAAGGCGGCTCAGGTCCTGCGCCTGTCGGGCCAGCTCGCCGACGGCCTTGGCGGACTCGTCCATAGTGCGCGCCATAACGTCGGCGTTCTGGCTCAGGCTGGCGATGGCCTTGTTGATCTCGTCGCTGGCGGCGGATTGCTCCTCGCTTGCCGTGGCGATGGCGTGAATCTCGTCGGCGGTCTTTTCCACATCGCCTACAATGTCCTGCAGAGAGGAGTCGGCGGCCAGGGCCAGTTCCGCCACCTGCGCGATCTGGGTAACGGCTTCGTCCATAGCCCGCATGCTCTTGGACATGCTGCGTTGAATGGCATTGACCGCGTTGCCGACTTCGGAGGTGGAGGCCATGGTCTTTTCGGCCAGCGAGCGCACTTCGTCGGCAACAACCGCAAAGCCGCGTCCTGCGTCGCCTGCGCGGGCAGCCTCGATGGCCGCGTTCAGAGCCAGCAGGTTTGTCTGATCCGCAATATCGGAAATGACGCTCATGATATTGGTAATGGAGACCGCATGCTGATTCAGTTCGCCCATGTCCTGCTTGAGCGTCTGGGCCAGATGCTGCACGCGCTGCGTGTTTTCCTGCGATTGCTTGACCAGCTCGGCTCCCTTAAGTGCCTGATCGCGGGTTTCCAGCGAAACATTGACGGCCAGCGACGCGTTGCGGGCCACTTCCTGCGTGGTACAGCTCATTTCGTTCATGGCCGTTGCGGTATCGGCCAGGTGGGACGCGGTTTCTCCCACGCGGCGGTTGCTGTCCGTCACCTGGGCCGAAAGCTGTTCCGCCGCGGTGGAAATGACGCCGATAATGCTTTCCAGACGGGCTGCCGCGGCAAGCATGCCTTCGCGTTTGGCGCTTTCCGCACGGCGGGCGGCCTCTTCGGCTTTGTGTTCGGCTTCCTGCGCGGCCTGCGTGGCCTGTTCGGCCTCGGCCGTCCGCTGACGTATATCCATGAACATGCGGTTCAGGTTGCCCGTAGTTTCCTGAATGCCCTGGGCCAGCTGGCCGACTTCGTCCTTGCGCTCGGCTATCTGTTCCATACGCCGCTGTTCCGCCGCGTCAAATTCCAGCTGCCCCTTGCCGATTTTCTGGATATGGTCGGCAGCGAGGCCGAGCGGGCGCGCAATGCCGCGCGCTATGAAGAAGATAATGGCAGAAACGAGCAGAACGGCAAACAGCGAAGCCGCCATGCAGACTTTCAGCAACGTATTGATGCCATACAGAATGTCATCCTTTTCCACGGTAACAATGACATTCCAGCCCACCTTGGGCAGATTGCGGAAGGCCGCCAGCTTTTCGACGCCGTTCCAGGTATATTCGATTGCGCCGTTTTTCTGTTGCAGGATGCTTTGCATCCACGGCAGATGGCTGTCCTGATCGCCGATATAGCTCTTGTTGGGATGTATCAGCAGCAGACCGGCGTCATCGTAAATCATACAGATGCCGGTTTTGGCGAGTCGGATTTGGCTGGTGGAAATGGCCGCGAGCTCTTCGAGGCTCAGTTGTGCGGAGTAGACCCCGATGACTTTTTTCTCAGGGCCGTAGACAGGGACGGCCATGCGCAACAGCGCTCCGGTCCCTTTTTCAAACAGGGAGGCAAGACCCAGCCCGCCGGCAATCGCAGTCTTAAAATACGGCTGGTCGGCGCGGGAGACGTCTGGTTGCGGAGCGTTGGCATGCGCCAGCACCCGGCCGTCGGGTGCGAGAATCGCAACGGCGGTCACCTGGGGGTGGGCTTCCTGAAATGCCTTGAGTTCCGGCAGTATTTCGGCCACCAGCGCGTTATGGTAGTCGTTGCTCCCGTTGCGGCGATAATTTTCCAGCATGCGCCGCAGACCGGAAAGACTGGCTTCCTTGGTCAGGGTGGCATGCATCATATTCAGGAGCCCTTGCATTTCCCGTCGTTGTCCTTCGACGGCAAGGGACATTTCCTCCTCTACAAGCCCGCTCATATTCTCTTCTGCAATAAAAAAGCTGATGCCTGTAAGAAGCAGAAGAATCAGTACGCTGGGGACCAGAATACCGAGCAGCATTTTTTGAAAGATGCCAAGCTTCACGGCGACTCCTCTTTGCTGGATACTCCTGTACTTTTCCAGCCCTTTTTTTATAAGGATTAAGATTGGCCTTTTCCCGGCAAATTTCAAGGGTCTTCAGAAGAGGCATTTTTGCCTCTTCTGGCATCATCGGTATGGTAAAAAGGGAAAAAACTACGCCAGCAGCGCCACCAGACGGATGCCCAGCCGCAGGGCCAGCAGCCCAAGGACGATTTGTCCGCCCACATTGAGCAGCAGGGCAAGCCAGTTGCCGCTTTCCAGCAGAGCCTGGGAATCGAAGATGAAGGTGGAGAATGTGGTAAAGGCACCCATGAAGCCCGTCAGAATAATAAGTCGGGCGCTGTCGCTGATAAGATGTAGCAGACCGGCCGCGGCCCAGACCGCGCCGAACAGGAAGCAGCCGAGAACGTTGACAACAAAGACGCCCCACGGAAAGGCGCTGCCCAGCAGGGCCCCTACCGCCGATGTCATGCCGTAGCGCGCCAGGCTGCCCAGCGCTCCGGCCACGGCAAAGAGCAAGATCTGACTGAATGTCATAGTGTTTCCCGCATGAAAGGTTGCGCAGAGAAGGCAGGACCGCCGTCCGGCGGGCTGTCTGTGACCTGCGCGAATACCAGAGTATTTTCAGTTGAAACGCTGCGCGTTTCAAACCATACGTCCTGTCGTTTCGCGTTTAACCTTTTTCAAAGGTGAAACGCTCTATACCACAGTTCGGACAAAAACAGAAACGGGGAGAAAGCCCGAAGACTTTCCCCCCGAAGAGTTTCCCGCAGCCCTTGTCGGGCGGCCCGGCGCGGCATTCAGCGCCGGGAACGCGCGAGTTTTTTGATTTTTAGACCTTGGCGGCCGTGCGGAGATCCGCCACGGCATCGGTCTTTTCCCAAGAGAATTCGGGCAGTTCGCGGCCAAAGTGGCCGTAGCACGAGGTCTTGGAGTAGATGGGGCGCTTCAGATCCAGACGCTTGGTGATGAAGTAGGGGCGCATGTCAAAGACTTCGCGCACGGCGCGGGTCAGTACTTCGTCGGGAATGTCGCTGCTGCCCTGCGAGGAGACCAGCACGCTGACGGGGTCGGCCACGCCGATGCAGTAGGCAATCTGCACTTCGCACACGGGAGCCAGGCCGGCCGCCACCACGTTTTTGGCAATATAACGGCCCATGTAGGCGCCGGAGCGGTCCACCTTGGAGGGGTCCTTGCCGGAGAACGCGCCGCCGCCATGATGGCCGCTGCCGCCGTAGGTGTCCTGAATGATCTTGCGGCCGGTCAGACCACAGTCGCCCATGGGGCCGCCGACAACAAAGCGGCCGGTGGTATTGATGAAGATTTCGCAGTCCTTTTCGTCAAAATAGCCGGAGGGCTCCAGCACAGGGCGGATAACATGCTTTTTGACGGCTTCGATGATGTCGTCCTGCGAGGCGGAAGCCGCGTGCTGGGTGGAGACTACCACGTTGTTGATGCGCACGGGCTTGCCGTCCTGATATTCAAAGGAAACCTGCGTCTTGCCGTCGGGACGGAAGAAGGGCACCGTGCCGTCCTTGCGCACGCGGGTGAGCTGCTGCGAAAGCTGATGGGCCCAGTAGATGGGGGCGGGCATAAGCGTTGCGGTTTCATTGCAGGCGAAACCGAACATCATGCCCTGGTCGCCCGCGCCCTGTTCTTCGGGAAGCGCCCGGAGCACGCCCTGGGCGATATCCGGAGACTGGTGGTCAATGGAAGAGATGACGGCGCAGGTGTCGGCGTCAAAGCCCATATCCGAGCTGGTATAGCCGATTTCGCGGATGGTCTGGCGCACGACTTTGGGAAGATCCGCGTAGCCCTTGGTGGTGATTTCACCGGCAATGACGGCCATGCCCGTCGTCACCAGCGTTTCGCACGCCACGTGCGCATCGGGGTCCTGCTCCAGCAGGGTGTCCAGCACGGCGTCGGAAATCTGGTCCGCCACCTTGTCGGGATGGCCTTCGGTCACGGATTCGGAAGTAAAGAAATATTTGCCTTTGGTCTGCATAAGGGTCTCCTCAAGAAAGCGGCGCAACGCGCATGCCGCAACAGCGGTCGATTAGAGGGTCAGCAAAATATTGTCGAGGAGGCGGGCCTTGCCCATGCGCACGGCGCAGGCCATAAGCGCGGGCTTGCCAGCTTCCAGGGTATCGAGAGGCTGCAGGGACTCAGGGTCGACAACGGCCAGATAGTCCAGCCGGCCCAGCGTCAGAAATTCCGCCCAGTGCACCAGCACGGCGTCGCGCAGCACCTTGACGCGCGCTTCGCCGCGAGACGCCAGCGCCTGGGCGGCCTGAAGGCCGCGTTGCAGCTGGGGAGCCTGTGCGCGTTCCTCCGGCGTCAGATAGACGTTGCGCGACGACAGCGCCAGCCCGTCGGCTTCGCGAACGATGGGGCAGGTTTCAATCTGCACTGGCACATTAAGATCGCGCACCATGCGACGCAGAATAGCCTGCTGCTGCCAGTCCTTCTGACCAAAAACGGCCTTGTCGGCCTGCGTCAGCATGAACAGCTTCATGACAACCGTGCAGACGCCGCGAAAATGGGTCGGTCTGGACAGCCCGCACAGGCCGTGCGACAGTTCCGGCACTTCCACCCATGTGGCGTGATCGGGCGCGTACATGCTGCCGTCATCGGGAATGAACAGCACGTCCGCCCCGTGACGCTCGGCAATGGCGGCGTCCCGCTCGTGATCGCGCGGATAGGCCGACAGATCCTCATTAGGGCCGAACTGGGTCGGGTTGACAAACAGGCTCACCACCATGCGTTTAGCCCGTGGACGCGCATGCTCCATCAGGCTCTCGTGTCCCGCGTGGTAGTAACCCATGGTGGGCACAAGGATGATATCCTCGCCCTGCGCATGCCATTGACGGCACTGGGCCGCCAGCTCCTGGGGTGTGGTTAATATCTGCATATCAAGTTATGGTAATATAGTTGCTGGGAGCTTTTTTATACATGCCGCACGGCGTCTTGTAAAGCATAAGGTTTCTTGCCCTCGCGCCGGACGCTCTTTTCGTCCGGAGAAAAAGCGGCTATGCTGCCGCCATGAAACCTACTGACGACGATTTTTCCTTTACCGTCGAACCTGCCGCCCCCTGCGCCGGAGGGTGCCCGCTGGCGCGCATCCCCGAACCGGTCTGGAAATACTGGCTGCGCCTGCCGTTCCGCAAGCGGCATCCCTGGCTGTATCGCCTGGGTATTCTTCTGCTGGTGATGCTGCTGCTTCTGACAGTGGCGGTGGCAAGCGACGAGGAAACCTTCGGCGACGACAGCATCGCCGTGGTGTCCGTTTCCGGCCCTATTCTTGATATTGGTTCCCAGCTGGATTGGATACGCAAGATTTCCGATAATCCGCGGATCAAGGGCGTGTTGCTGCGGGTGGATTCGCCCGGCGGCGGCGCGGCGGCATCGCAGGAACTGTATACGGCCCTGAAGGGGCTGGCGGCGACGCGGCCCGTGGCGGTGTCTATGGGGAGCACGGCCGCTTCCGGCGGCGTCATGGTGGCTATGGCTGGCACGCGCATCTTTGCCAATGCCTCCACTGTCACAGGCAGCATCGGCGTGCGCATGGATATTCCTCAGCTTGGGCCCCTGCTGGACAAGATTGGCATCGGGCAGGAAACCCTGACGACGGCGCCCTACAAGGATGCCGGTTCGCCTTTGAAGCCTCTCAGTCCGGAACAGCGCGCCTATTTCAAGGCCGTGCTGGACGATATGCACGCGCAATTTGTGGATATTGTGGCCGCGGGCCGCAAGATGCCCCGCGACAAGGCCGCGGCGCTGGCGGACGGCCGCATTTTTACCGGGCGCGAGGCGTTGCGTCTCGGCCTTGTGGACGAGTTGGGCGGGCAGGCGGAGGCCCTTCGCTGGCTTGCTGACGAATGCGGGGTTCCTGTCCGGCGTCCTCTGATCCGCAAGCCTGCGGAAGGCCCCTGGCTGGAACGTCAGCTGAAGACCTGGTTCGGTCTGGCTCTGTCCACGCTGGACCGCGCACCCGCGCCGGCCTTTCTCTATCAGCTGTAAAGCGTTGTGCCTCTGCTAAAGCGTTTCAACTTTGAAAAAGGAGAAACGCGAGGCGGCGGCACAGCGCCGCCCGGCCCAAAGTGAGCGGAAAAACTGCGTTTTTTCCGCGAAACGACAGGCCGTGTGGTTTGAGGGCGGGGCGGCTGGCCGCCGCAAGCTGAACTTTTCTTGTTAACACCCCTGACGGGTTCAATTCTTTTCTGGAGCCACTATGTCCGGCAATACCTTTGGGCGTCTGCTGCGCCTGACCACCTACGGAGAATCTCATGGCGCGGAGCTCGGAGGCATACTCGACGGCTGCCCCGCGGGCTTGCCCCTGAGCGAGGAAGACCTGCAGCGGGAACTTGATTTGCGCAAGCCCGGCAGCGGGCCCACGGCAACATCGCGCAAGGAATCGGATATGGTACGCATTTTGTCCGGCGTCTTTGAGGGCGTCACCACGGGCACGCCCATTGCCTTCCATATCGCCAACGAGAATCAGCGTTCCCGCGATTACGGCAATCTTGCGGATATTTTCCGGCCCGGCCACGCGGACTGGAGCTATTTTCATAAGTACGGCGTGCGCGATTATCGCGGCGGCGGCCGTTCTTCCGGCCGCGAGACCGTCGCCCGTGTGGCCGGCGGAGCCATCGCCGCGAAATTGCTGGCAACCCGCGGCATCCGGGTGCTGGCAGCCTGCATTGAGCTGGGCGGCAATGCCGTTCCTCCGCAGGACATCGATATGGACGGCGCGCAATCCCGTCCCTATTTTGCCGCTTCGGACGCGGCTCCGGAACACTGGGACGCGCGCGTTCAGGAGGCCCGGCAGGCGCGCGATACCCTGGGCGGTATTGTGCAGATCGTGGCGCGCGGCGTGCCCGCCGGACTCGGCGAGCCGGTCTTTGACAAGCTGGACGCCGTGCTGGCTTACGCGCTGATGAGCGTGGGCGCCGTCAAGGGCGTGGAAGTGGGCGAAGGCTTCAACAGCGTCTGGCTCATGGGGTCGCAGAATAACGATCCTCTCCGCCCCGGCCCGGACAACGATATGAGCGGCCGCGATAATTTTGCCAGCAATCACGCCGGCGGCATTCTGGGGGGCATTTCCACCGGGCAGGACATTGTGCTGCGCGTAGCGGTCAAACCCATTGCCTCTATCCCGCAGGAGCAGCAGACCATTGATAAAAACGGCAACGCCGCCTCCGTGCTGATTGGCGGTCGGCACGACCTGTCGGCCATACCCCGCATTGTTCCCGTGCTTTCGGCCATGACGGCCCTTGCGCTGGCCGACATGCTCCTGATGCAGGAGCGGATGATCTGCGGCGGGGATGCGCGCTGATGGCCGATCTGCCCCTGCTTTCCAACCCCGATGCCGCGGAGCTGACCGGCACGCTGGAGCGCGTGGTCTTTCACAATGAGGAAAACGGCTATACCGTTTTTCGCCTTGTGCCGGACTCCGCCCTGCCCGGAGAAGCCAAGGTGAAGGGCGCGCCTCCGCGCAGCGTCAGCCGCGATCCCGTGACCTGCGTTGGACACACCGTCAGCCCGCAGGCTGGGACCCATGTGCGCGTGGAAGGGCGCTGGGTCAACAATCCGCGTTTCGGCCGTCAGCTGGAGTTTTCTCATCTTGAGGAAATGCTGCCTGTCACGAGCGAAGGCATTCGGCTGTATCTTGCCTCCGGGCTGATCAAGGGCGTGGGGGAAAGTCTGGCCGGGCGCATTGTGGATGCCTTCGGCGCGGACACCATCCGCATTCTGGATGAAGAGCCGGATCGGCTGCTTGCCGTTCACGGCGTGGGCAAGAAGGGGCTGCAACGCATTAAGGAAAGCTGGGCCGCGCACAGGGGCATTCGCGATCTCATGCTCTTTCTGCAACCGCATGGCATCACGCCCGCCTATGCCGTGCGTATTTATCGCGCCTACGGGGCCGACGCGCTTCAGGTTGTGCGCGAAAATCCCTATCGTCTGGCTATGGATATTCACGGCATCGGCTTTGTGACGGCTGATGCCGCGGCCCGCAAGCTCGGCTTTACGGAGCTGCATCCCCTGCGCGTGCAGGCGGGCATCCTCTACCTGCTGCAAAAGGCTTCGGACGACGGGCACGTCTATCTGCCGCAGGCCGAACTGGAAGACGCGGCCTGCGCCCAGCTCGGCGTGGACGAGCAGCTGGTGCGCGACGCTCTGAATTCGCTGGAAGAGGACGGGCGCATTGTGCGCGAAGACCCGGAAGAAGCGGGGACGCCCGCTCCCGGCGACGAGGCGCTGCGGGACGAAGGGCCGGGCGTCTACCTTCGGCGTTTTCATCATTACGAATCCAAGATTGCCTTTTACCTTCGTCGCCTCCTGCATGCGCCCAAGTCGGTGCGTTTTCCCGATGCCGACGCGCTGGTGGAGAAGATTACCTCGGCCCTGCCCATTACCCTTGCGCCGGAGCAGCTCGAAGCCGTGCGCACGGCCGCCCGCAGCAAGGTCATGGTGCTGACCGGCGGTCCCGGCACCGGCAAGACCACCATCATCAACGCCATCATCAATCTGTTTGCGGAAGTGCGCGCAAAGATTCTGCTGGCGGCCCCCACCGGTCGCGCCGCCAAGCGCATGAGCGAAACGACCCGGCGCGAAGCCCGCACCATCCACCGCCTGCTGGAGTACAGTCCCAAGGAAGACGGGTTCGCCCGCAACGAAGACACGCCGCTGGCCTGCGCCCTGCTTGTTGTCGATGAAGCCTCCATGATGGACGTGCAGCTTTTTTACCATCTGCTCAAGGCTGTGCCGCTGGGGGCTACCGTCATCCTTGTTGGCGACGTGCATCAGCTCCCTTCCGTGGGGCCGGGCAACGTGTTGTCCGATATTATCGCCTCCCGCGCGGTTCCCGTGGCGGAGCTGACGGAAATTTTCCGTCAGTCTGCCGAAAGCGAAATTATCTGCAACGCGCATCTGATCAACAAAGGCGAAGTGCCGTCGCTGGAATCCAGCAAGGATCGTCTGTCCGACTTCTACTTTATTCGTCAGAGTCCTCCCGAAAAGGCCGCCGATATGATTGTCGATCTGGTGCGGAATCACATTCCCCGCCGTTTTGGTCTGGACCCCGTGGACGACATTCAGGTGCTGACGCCCATGATCAAGGGAGAAGTGGGCGCTGCCGCCATGAACCATCGTCTTCAGGAGGCCCTCAATCCCAACGGCATGGAGGTGCGCAAGGGCGAGCGTTCTTTCCGGCTGCACGACAAGGTCATGCAGATCCGCAACAACTATGATAAGGACGTGTTCAACGGCGACATGGGCCGCATTTCTCACATGAGCCCTTCCGATCGCACTCTGAGCGTGGACTTTGACGGTCGCGTTGTGCCCTACGACTTCGACGATCTCGACGAGCTTTCTCCGGCCTACGCCATTTCCATTCACAAGTCGCAGGGCTCGGAATATCCCGCCGTCGTCATTCCGCTCATGATGCAGCATTATGTGCTGCTGCAACGCAATCTCGTTTACACCGGCGTTACTCGCGGCAAGCGGCTGGTTGTGCTGGTGGGCGAAAGTCGCGCCCTGCACATGGCCGTTAAGAACAACAAGACTCGCAAGCGTCATACCCGCCTCGCCCTGCGTCTGCGCGGCGTCGATTAGCGCTGTTGCGCGGGCTGGGGCTGGCGGTCGGCGGTTGGAGTTTTGCCGGGGGGAAGGGAGGGCCCCTTTTGGAAAAGGGGCCCTCCCTTCCCCCCGGGACCCCCATCCCCCCCCCCCAAACACTTTTTTTGGGCAAATTACAACGCCGGGGTTCTAACGGGGTTCCTTTTCCCCCCCCCCCCCCGCTGCGCGGACACCACAAA
>CALVHG010000031.1 GCA_944327285.1 uncultured Desulfovibrio sp.
AAACCGCGTTTTTTCCGCGAAACGACAGGCCGTATGGTTTGAAACGCACAGCGTTTCAAACTGAAAATGCTCTAAAATTTTCCCGCTGTCAGGGCCGCAGACGACGGAGCAGCGGCGCGGCAAGGGTAATGAGCAGCCCTACGACCACAATGGGCGACAGAGCCCAACGCAAATTGGCAAGATGAGACAGAAAACCTACCGTGGGCGGGCAGGCAAGAAAACCGAAGAAGCTGATGGACGACACCAGCGAAATCCCCACCTGCGGAGGAACTCTGGTGGACTTTCCGGCAAGGCTGTAGCAAATGGGCACAATGGAGGCCATGCCGAAACCTACAAGGGCAAAGCCCGCGGCGGCGCTGCCGAGTTCCGGCTGGAGCAGAGCCAGCGCCATTCCCCCGGCAATGCACAGGCCGCTGAGTTGCAGCACCGGCGCGACGCCGTAATGGTTAATGAGCCCGTCAGCCATAAGACGCCCCAGAACCATCGCGCTCATGCAGGCCACATAGCCCACCCGCACAAGACTTTCGCCGGGCTGCACGACCTGCGCGAAATAGACGGAGCTCCAGTCATACATAGCGCCCTCGGTAGCCATGCTGCCAAAGGCAATAAAACCAAGCACGGCAAGATAAATATCAAAGCGGACAGGACGGCGGGTCTGCGTTTCCTTCCGTCCGATACGCACCTCGCGCGGCAGCGTCCAGGAACGCAAGGCCGCCAGCACGGCGACAGCCACCAGAGCAATCAGACAAAAATGGTGCAAAGGCGAAACGCCGAGCGGCGCGAGAACAGCCCCCACAATGCCGCCCGTCACCCCGCCAAGACTCCACATGCCGTGGAACGTAGCCATGATGCTGCGCCCGTACAGCGTTTCCACGCCCACGGCCTGCGAATTGAGCGCAATATTAAGCATGTTGTCGGCAAAGCCAAAAAAGAGCAGACAGGCAAAAAGGGAAACGTGTCCGCTGGCCAGCGACAACGATACCAGCGCCGCCGGCATGAGCAGCATGCCCAGAATGATGGTCCGCCGACTGCGGATGCGCCCGATCAGCCACGCCGTAGGCACAATGGCCACCAGCTGCCCCAGCGGAGCGCCAAAAAGCAAGCCTCCCAACTCGGCATCAGAAAGATGCAGCGCGACTTTCACATCGGGAATACGAATGGCCCAGGAGGCAAAGATAACTCCCATGATGAAAAAAAAGGCCATCAGGGCTGTGCGATAAAACGCCTTTGGCGTATGCGGCAGCAGATGGGCCGAAAGAGCAGCGGTGGTCATGGATGTCCATTCCTTGTTTGGTTGACCAATGAAACATCCAGGCTTGTACGCGCTTTGCCTGGAGAAGAAAAGCCCGCCGTGCCGCCCTGCCCCGGAAGCCAAGTTTTCCCTGCCCTCTCCATACCGGGAGCACTGCCACAGAAAAAGTAGCGGCATCCCCGCGCTCCGTTCTTCCTCCCGAAAATTCTCCAGGAAAAACGCTCTATTTCCGCCGAAAGAGCCGGCCACGCCATCCCCCAACGCCACATGGCAACGCGGGCCATATATTTCGCGGCAAAACTGGCGCAAGCAGACTCCCAAAATTCTTCATCCTGACCGGGGGACGGCTGCCGCAGGGAAAGCGACGGCATTTCCGCGCAGTGCATCCTCCTGAATAAAGCGCGCTGGGGAAGGGATGGGGGGCCTGGGGGGAAGGGAAACACCTCTCGCGCCAGCAGAGGGGTTTCCCTTCCCCCCAGAATACTCTCCCAAACTCTCCTAAAGAGCTTCCGTCCCCCGTTCGCCGGTGCGGATGCGCACGGCATCCAGCACTTCGGAGACAAATATCTTGCCGTCTCCGATGGCGCCGGTGCGGGCGGCCGCGCACACGGCGTCGATAACCTTGTCTACAACCGCGTCATCCACCACGGCTTCCAGCTTGAGCTTGGGCAGGAAATCCACCTGCACAGTGCGCCCCCGATAGATCTCCGCATGCCCCATCTGACGGCCGCAACCGTGAATCTCGGCATAGTTCATGCCGTGCACGCCAACGGAGGAAAGGGCCTGCTTGACTTCTTCCAGCTTGCCGGGCCGAATGATAATTTCCAACTTCTTCATAATAGCCTCCTCATGCCGGCACTACAGGTTGTAGCCGCGTTCGTTGTGTTCGGAGAGGTCCAGGCCCACGGCTTCGGCATCGGCAGAAACGCGCAGCCCCACAAGAATATCCGTCACCTTGAGCAGAATACGGCTGGCAATGTAGACAAAAACCCATGTGGCCACAACGGAAACGGCCTGAATACCGAACTGAGCAGCATTGCCGTAGAGCAGACCGTCCACGTTATTGATAGCAGCGCAGGCAAAAATACCGGTTGCCAGCGCGCCCCAGGTTCCGCCGATGCCGTGAATCCCCACCACGTCGAGCGCGTCGTCATAATGGAAACGATTCTTGAGCAGGACGCCGCCATAGCAGATCAGGCCGCCCGCAAAACCGATGGCGATGGAAGACATGGATTCCACAAAACCCGCGCCGGGCGTAATGGCTACAAGGCCCGCCAGCGCGCCGGAAATGACGCCGAGCGTAGTCGCCTTGCCGGTGCGCTTCCATTCAATAAGCATCCAGCCGACAATCCCCGCCGCGGACGCCAGATGCGTATTGACCAACGCCTGCGCGGCCAGCCCGCCAGAAGCAAGAGCGCTGCCGGCATTAAAACCGAACCAGCCGAACCAGAGAAGACCGCCGCCCAGCAGCGTCAGAGGCAGGTTATGCGGCAGCGCGGAAGACGCCATCCGGCGCGGGCCCACGGCATGCGCGCAGGCAAGGGCCGCCGCCGCGGAAGCCATGTGCACCACAGCGCCCCCGGCAAAATCAAGCGCGCCCATCTTCATCATCCAGCCGCCGCCCCAGACCCAGTGCGCCATAGGGCAATAAACAAAGGCCAGCCAGAGGCAGGAAAAACACAGCATGCCTCCGAACTTGATCCGTTCGGCATAGGCGCCGGAAATAAGGGCCACCGTCAGCACCGCAAACATGCCCTGAAAGGCCATGAAGGCATTGTGCGGCAGCTGCGAGGCCGCCGGAGCCGCTTCCGCGCCCACGCCGCGCAGGAAAAGATAGGAAAGGTCGCCGATCAGGCCGCCGATGTCGCCGCCAAAAGCCAGCGAATAGCCGAAAAAGGCCCACAGAATCGAAATGACGCCCAGCGAGGCATAACTGTGCATGTGCGTGGAAAGCACATTCCGGGAGCGAACCAGCCCCCCATAGAAAAGCGCCAGCGCCGGAGTCATAAGCATGACCATAGAGGCGCACAGCAAAACAAAGGCAGTGTCGGTGACGTTCATAACCTTCTCCTTGTTGACACGGGCGGCGGCAGCGCCGCCCCGGAACGTCACCTGTAGAGCAACAAGCATGCCCTTGCCGTTTCCTTTCTATAACATACTTATATAACAAGGATTTATTTTATTCCCCCTTTCAAATGCCCCGTAGCGCTTCTTTATTTTCTACATTTATGTAACTTTTTCTCACACAAAAACGGCTCATGACTGGACAGAAAGAATTTCTTTTCATAAATTCAACAGTTGCAGCAAATCCACATTTTTGTCGATACTGATTTATGAGCCGGGAGCGCCGCTCCCGCCCCTACAGGAGCTTTCCTATGGAAATGCAACATATTGGCTTGCCGCTTCCGGGAGCGTGGGAAACGCTCACCCTGCTTGCGCTTTCCACGGCGGCCGCGGCCGCGCTGCTCTTTTGCGCGGATGCCGCCCGGCGGCGACGCTCTCCCCTGCCGGGCAACGCGGCCCGCCCCTGGCTGGCGCATGCGGCGGGCTGCGCCCTGCTGGGGCTCGCAGGATTGTTTATCGGTCTGGGACCGACGCCCCAACTCCCGACGCTGCGCTCTCAGACAGCGGGCTGGTCTCCCGAAGGCATGGCCTGTGCCGGAGCCCTGCTGATCTGTGCGCTGGCCAGCCTGTGGCGCTGCCGTCGGGAGGATGTTCGCCCCGGCTGGGGCGTCGTGCTGCCGCTGGCGCTGGCCGCGGCAGCCACAGTAGCCGCCGTACCGCAGGCGCTCCGCCTCTGTCTGTTGCAGGGCTTTTCCCTGCCGCCGCTCTGGCCGCTGTATCTGGCGCTGGCGGGACTTTCCGCCGCCTGCGGCATGGCGGCCCTGCGTCAGGGCGCGGCCTCGCCCCTGAGCCTCGACGCCGCCCGTCTGCGCGTCCTTTGCGGCATGGCCGCGCTGGCCTGCGCGCTGGCAGGCGTTCTGGTCACGCCCGCCGCGGCAGTTTCCACGGCGCTGGGCTGGCGCGCGCCTGACTATGCGGCGACAGTCTGCGCCATGACGGCGCTCTTCTGCTGGCGCTGGCCCCGCCTCGCGCCTCTTTGCGGCGGCATGGCCCTGCTTGCCGGACTTTTTCTGCTCTGGAAGGTGCTCTTCTTGCGGCAAGCCGTCACGGCCGCAACAGACGGCGCGCAACAAATGGCGCTGGTCCTGCGCCTCTTCCAGCCCGGCAATCTGCTCGCGCTGGCTGTCGGAGTCATCTTCTGCGCCGTCTGCGTCTTCCTTGTGGAGCGCCTGCTCCGCGCCGCTCCCGCCGAGGCCTGACGCGCTTCACGCTGCTTTCCAGAGCACGGAAAAGGGAGCCTCCGCGGCGTTTGCCGGGAGGCTCCCTTTTTTCTGCCTGTGCTGTGGCCCGCATTGAGAGGTGACACGAGGTCGCTCTTCTGGGGGGAAGGAAACCCCCTTAGCTAGCGCGTAAGGGGGTTTCCTTCCCCCCAGGCCCCCCATCCTTCCCCCAACGCGCTTTTTCAAAGGGAATACAGGCCATGCGGCGCGTGCCTTTTAAGGGGTATGTGTAGGCTTTATTTTCTATTTGAAATAAATAAGAAATCAGTAGCAGCAGGCCCTGAGGCATTTTCAGTTTGAAACGCTGTGCGTTGCAAAACATACGGCCTGTCGTTGGCGGAAAAAGTAGTGTTTTTCCGCTCTCTTTTGCCGGGCGACGCTGTGTCGCGCCTTGCGTTTTATCTTCTTTCAAAGATAAAGCGCTCCCGTTTCAGGCAACAGAGGGCCGGACTCTCGTGCCTGAAAATATTCGCTTTTTCAGCATGGCATTTTACCTGCCGCAATATACGGCAATGCCACTTCCGCCTGTTCCTCCGCACACCGCCGTCAGACAGCGCCGAGGGAAAAAACGCCGTAAGATAAGCATCTTTTCCAGCATACAGAGGGGTGTGTCGCCGGGAGGGGACGTTCTTCCCCATCAAGAGCCAGAACAGACGCCCTTCAGAAAGCGGGCGGTCACACTTTCAAACAGCCTCACAAAAAACAACAAAAACGTAGAAAAGATTTTTCCCGCTTCCGCGCACAGCAGCCCCGTTCCCCGTTAAGAGCATTTCGCCATTGGAAAAGCAAAACGTAAAACGACGGCACAGCGCCGCCCGGCCAAAAGAGAGCGGGAAAAACGGCGCTTTTTTCGCGAAACGACAGGCCGTATGTTTTGCAGCGCGCAGCGTTTCAAACTGAAAATGCTCTAAATGTTATAAAAAAGCCTATCTTTACCTGCCAGCATATTATGTGCGGGTTTTGGGGAAGATGGGGGAGTTTGAGGGGGAAGAAACCCCTTTTTGCCGCAAGCAAAAGAGGTTTCTTCCCCCTCAAAAAAGCATAATAAGTCCTGAGCCTAGTGAGAGCACGCCCCCGCGGACAGTGGCCGTCCCATCCTGTTTTGCATAGCTCTAAGGAAGACCCGCCCGGCATCACGATCGCCCCAGACGCAAAGAGGCCGCCCGAAGGCGGCCTCTGAAGCATTGTCGGAAAAGGCAGAGAAACTAGGCCTTGATATTGGCCTCGCGCACAACCTGCTCCACGGCGGCGGCGCTGATGCGGGTCATGTAGGTGACGCCCATGAGCTTGCCGTCCACCCAGACAACCTGCGCGTCCGTGCGGGGGAAGAGCTTGGAGAAGGGCGGCTTGGACGCGCTCAGCACCACGGCCTCGCCTTCCTGGAGAGTAAAGGCCGTGTCGCTGTGCATCCGCATACCCGAAACGCTCACGTCCAGCACAGTGCATTCGCAGCTGTTGCCGTTGATATCCGTCACCTTGAACACATGCGGTTCGGTAACGGCATGACGGGAATCGCCGCGCCGTTCGCTGCGCATGGCATCGATCATCTGACGCAGGTCGTCGGAGAGACGGCGCAGCTTGGAGGCGTAGTCCGTCGATTCCTCCATAGTCCGGGTGGCGTCCTGAGCCTGCTGCGCAAAGCTTTCCATCTGCTTCAGCACCTGCGCGCAAGCGTCCGCCTGTTCCGTCGTCACCTGCGACACGGATTCGATGTCGGTCACGGCCTCGCCAATAACGGTCTGAATGTTGCTCAGACGCGCGCCGGAGCTGTCGGCCAGTTCCGTAGCCTGACGAGCCAGCGACACGGCCTCGTTAGTGGCCTTGGCGCTGTCGCGCACGCCGGTCTGAATGCCCGCAATGGAGCCGGCGACTTCATCCGTGGCATGCATGGTCTTTTCCGCCAGCTTGCGCACTTCGTCAGCCACCACGGCAAAGCCCTTGCCGGCCTCGCCCGCGCGGGCGGCCTCGATGGCGGCGTTCAGGGCCAGCAGGTTGGTCTGGTCGGCCACGTCCTTGATCAGGCCAAGCACATTGCCGATGTCATTGGCCTGCCGATCCAGCGAAGCCATGCTCTCGGCAACCTTGGCGGTCTGCTCGTCCACCTTATCGATGCAGGCGATGGTGCGCCGCACCACATCGTAGCCCTCTTCGGCCTCCTTCTGAGCCTGCTGAGACTTTTCGCGGCTAAGATTGGTACGCTCGGCGGCAAGCTGCATGGAAGAAGCCATGGCGTGCATGCTCTGCGCGGCCTGCGCGGCTTCCTGTTCCTGATTGCGGGCGGTTCTGCCCGTGCATTCCAGCTGCTGGAACAGCTTTTCAAAGGCCTGCGACTGGGTGGTGGAAATATCCTGCGCCTTGTTGGCGGAGAAATAGATTCGGTCGTTGAGCTGGGCGATACGATCGCGCTGTTCGTGCATTTCCGTCAGGTCACTGTGCAGCGAGAACGCGCCGATGAGTTCGCCGTCAAGGTCATGCAGGGGCGAGAAGTCCATCACCATATACTTCACTTCGCCGCGGGCATTGGTCCGCGCGGCGGCATAGCCAAGAATGGGATGCACTTCCTCCAGCACACGGCCGAACAGGGTCGGATGGTCGGGCTTGTTGTAGAAAAATTCGCTGACGGTCATGCCCAGGAAGTCTTCCGGCTTGCCTTCGCGTCCCCAGAGATCGAGCATCATCTGGTTCACGAAGGTGAGGCGCCCCTTCGTATCGCAGGCGGCAAAGGCCATGGTCATACCGTGCATGATCCCTTCGGAAACGCCGAACTTTTCCTTGATGATGCTCGTAGCGGCATTGAAGGAATTAGCCAGGCAGCCGATTTCGTCCTTGCGATCGATATTCACATGTTCGTAGACGCCGCTGCTCACGCGATCCGCGGCTTCGGAAAGCAAAGACAGCGGACGGCAGATATTGCGGACCAGCAGCACCGTCAGCAGCAGACCCACGACAATGACGGCCACCGACACGACAAGAGAAAAGCTCCAGATATTGCGAACAATGCTGGCGAGGTCCTGCACGACATCCTCGCGCGAGGAATCGCTGAGTTCGCGGGCTTCGGCAAACAGTTTCTGGGCGCTGAATACGGAGGGAAGCGTTGTGGCAAACAGGATTTCGCGCGCTTTCTCAAGATTGCCGTTATTGACCTGCGTCACGATGTCGGCCGCGCTCTGATGCAGGGCGTTATGCACGTTCTCAATCTTGCTGAACAGCGGCGAAAGAGAAGAATTTTCGCTTTCCAGCTCGCGGCGCTGGGAACTGTAGAACCACTTGCCGAAAGCGCATTCCGTGGCTTCCGTCGGCACCGTCAGGGGCTTTTTCCCCTCTTCGAGCAGATAGCTCTGCACGCTTACGGCCCAATGCAGGTGGCTGACTTCCGCGGCGAGCAGAGCGCCCGTCTTGGGAGGTTCGCTCAGGAGTTCGGCATCTTTTTTGACATCGCCCAGAGAGTACAGCAGCAGCCCCACGGTTGCCAGAAAGGTACTGATACCGGCGCAAAAAATCACATAGAACTTGTTCTTGACGGAAATATCAACCCAACGCATTGAGGACCCCTTTTAACTAAACGGCGTTCCCAGAAACTGAGGAGCAATTCAATCAACTCTCTCTTCGACACGCTACGCTTTTTTTTTAGCCCATTCAAGAAAGAAGCACCGGCACAGAATGAAAAATACAAAAAAAGCGCCAACAACTGTCGGCGCTTTCTGCTGCTCTATGGTGCCGAAGGGGAGACTCGAACTCCCACTCCCTTGCGAGAACTAGACCCTGAACCTAGCGTGTCTACCAATTCCACCACTTCGGCGTGAAAAGACTTCTAAACAAAAGCCCGCCCCTTGGCAAGCACTTTTTTTCTTTTTTTCTGACGCCGCGTTTCCGCCCCTCTTTCAGGCCAGCCCCCGCGCATTCCGAAGCCCCTTCCCCCGGCTGCGTCCTCTCCCGCAGCGCCACCAGAGCGCACGGCCGCTTCGCAGGCGACACGCCTCCGGCTGCCGGACAGCAGGTCCCGTGCTTCGACGTCGCTCGCAGAAAAACCAACAAAAAACGCCCGCAATCTGCCTTGCGGGCGTTTTCCTTTCTTATGGTGCCGAAGGGGAGACTCGAACTCCCACTCCCTTGCGAGAACTAGACCCTGAACCTAGCGTGTCTACCAATTCCACCACTTCGGCGTGAAAAGACTTCTAAACAAAAGCCCGTTCCTTGGCAAGCACTTTTTTCCCTTTTTGCAAAAATTTTTCTTCGTCGGGAGCCGCATTTTCTTTTCCCGGCCGTTTCCGTATACTGCGCCTGCCAAAATCAGTTTTTTCATCTTTCAGGATGGCTGCCCATGCCCACAGAATTTGCCGCGCTTGCCCGGAACTGGCGAGCCCGCCTTGCCGGAAAGCACTATGTCTTCCGCTGGACGGAAGGCCGCCTCGACAACGGCTATTGCGCCGAGTGCCGCCATTGCTGCGGTCCGCAACCCGAAGGCGACGCGCCCTATCCCATGCCGCTGCTTCCCTCCCAGCTCCGGCCCGATCTCGCCGACGACTTCTATCTGCTCTCCCCTTCCGTCGCCTGTCTCGATCAGCGCGGCTGCAAGGCCCTTACGCCCACGGGCTGCCGCCTTGCCCGTTCGCAGCGTCCCCCGTCCTGCAATCTCTTTCCTCTCATTCTCCACGAGGGCGCGCTCTACTTCTATCAGGCCTGCCCCGCCGTCCTCTTTGCCACTCTCGACGATCTCCTCCGCATCGGAGAAAGCGCCGCGCGCGATCTCCCGCGCCTCTATACGCCCGACGAGCTCCGGGCCATCTCCGCCCCGCTCGCGACGGAAACTCTTGTCCACAAGTGCATCTCGCTGGATGTGCGCGTGGCAGGCCTGGACGTGTGACGCCAACGCATTCCCAGCCCGTAAGGCCCAAACGCCATGCCCGTCTTTCCCATTACCGCCGAAGCTCTCGCAGCGCTCTCCCGCCGCGACAAGCGTCTTGCCGCCGTCATCGAAAAACTGGGGCCGCTCCGCCGCGAAATACACCCGGACCCCTTCGCGGCTCTGTTGCACAGCATCACAGGGCAGCAGATTTCCATGAAGGCGCAGGAAACCGTCTGGCAGCGCCTCCGCAGTCTGGCCGAGGCCCACGGCGGTCTGTGTCCCGGCGTCATTGCCGCCCTCCCAGCGGACAGTCTGCGTTCCGTCGGCCTCTCAGCCCGGAAGGTCACTTATATACAGGCCGCCGCCGAAGCCTTCGCGCAGGGACGCCTTTCCGCCGACGCCCTGCGCGCCGCCGATGACGCCGCCGTCTGCGCCGCCCTGACCGCCCTGCCCGGCGTCGGCCTCTGGACCGCCGAAATGCTCCTCATCTTTTCCCTGCAACGCCCCGACGTCTTCAGCTGGGGCGATCTGGCCATCCGCCGCGGCCTCTGCCGCCTCCATCACCATAAAGACATGCCCCGGCAGCGCTTCGAGCGCTACCGCCGCCGCTACTCCCCCTACGGCTCCACGGCCTCCCTCTACCTCTGGGCCATCGCCGGCGACGAGACGCTGTGCGTTTAGGGAATGTTTTTTGGGTGAAGGCCCCCTTATCTCTGTTGTCGATGCCCGTAAGGCTGTCGCCTAACGGGCACGGCCTGCGGCCGCCCGTCGGGTCGCTGCTCGCGGCAAAAAGGGGTTCCTTCCCCCTCAAACTCCCCATCCTCCCCAAAACCCGCACATAGTATACTGCCAAGCAAAGATATACATTTCTATAACATAAATTATATTTTATTTTTTGCATATCATCTCGCAGAAAAATAACTCAGGATAATGAGTCCAGACCCTGAACACCATCACCCAAAGAAAAACCGCCCGTCAACAGACGGGCGGTCTTAGAGCATTTTCAGTTTGAAACGCTGCGCGTTTCAAACCATACGGCCTGTCGTTTCGCGGAAAAAACGCGGTTTTTCCGCTCACTTTGGGCCGGGCGGCGCTGTATCGCCGCCTCGCGTTTCACCTTTTTCAAAGGTGAAACGCTCTAACGAAACGAAACTTTTTCTTCGGATTTCCCTGCCCCCTCCCCGACAACGCCGGGGGACGGCAGATCAGGGGAAGCTGATCAGGCTGCCTGAACGTTTAATTATTCATATTAAAGCGCGCTGGGGGAGGGGTTGGGGGCTTGGGGGAAGGGGAACCCCCTCTCGCGCCAGCAGAGGGGGTTCCCCTTCCCCCAAAAGAAAACTCCCCTTAGTTCTTCAAACTATGAATCGGGGCCGGGATGCGGCCGCCGAGGCGGATAAAGTTGGAGGCGTCGCCCTTGGGCACGGGGATGATGGCGGCCTTGCCGAGGAGCCCGCCGAAGGAGACTTCCTCGCCCACGCCCTTACCGGGCACGGGAATGACGCGCACGGCGGTGGTCTTGTGGTTGATCATGCCGATGGCCATTTCATCGGCGATGATGCCCGCGATGGTGGTGGCGGGAGTATCGCCAGGAATGGCGATCATGTCGAGCCCCACCGAGCAGACGCTGGTCATGGCTTCGAGCTTTTCGAGGCTGAGGAGCCCGGAGGTGGCGGCGGCTTCGATGCTGGAGTCTTCAGAAACGGGGATGAACGCGCCGGAAAGACCGCCCACGGAGGAGGAAGCAAAGGCCCCGCCCTTCTTGACGGCGTCATTGAGCATGGCCAGCACGGCGGTGGTGCCGGGCGCGCCGATGCTGGAGAGGCCCACGCTCTGGAAGATTTCGCCCACGCTGTCGCCCACGGCGGGCGTGGGGGCGAGGGAGAGGTCGGCGACGCCAAAAGGCAGATTGAGGCGATGGGCCACTTCAGTACCGATCATTTCGCCCACGCGCGTCACCTTGTAGGCCGTGCGCTTGATGACCTCGGCAATGTCAAGCAGGGTCAGGGGCTGGCCCTGAGCGTTGACGCCCGCGCCGAGAGCGCGGTCGATGGCCTTCTTGACCACGCCGGGGCCGGAAACGCCCACGTTGATGACCACGTCGGGCTCGCCCACGCCGAGATAGGCCCCGGCCATGAACGGCACGTCCTGCGGAATGTTGGCAAAGACCACGAGCTTGGCGCAGCCGATGCCGCCGCGGTCGGCGGAGGCTTCGGCCACCTTGAGAATCTGCTCGCCCATGAGGGACACGGCGTCCATGTTGATGCCGCTGCGGGACGAGGCCACGTTGATGGAAGAGCAGATGCGGTCGGTGGTGGTCAGAGCTTCGGGCAGAGCCTCGATAAGCGCGCGGTCGCCGTTGGCAAAGCCCTTTTCCACAAGAGCGGAAAAGCCGCCGAGGAAGTCCACGCCCGCTTCCTTGGCGCAGTCGTCAAGGGCGCGGCAGACGCGCACCATGCCGGAAGGCCCGAAGGGCGCGGCCACCACGGCAATGGGGCTGACGCTGATACGCTTGTTGACGACGGGAATGCCGTACTTGTCGCCAACTTCGTCGCAGACGCGCACGAGCTGGGCCGCGTGACGCAGAATCTTGTCCTTCACGTTGGCAATGAAGAGTTCGATGTCGTGACTCACGCAATCGAAAAGGCTGACGCCGAGGGTGACGGTGCGCACGTCGAGATGCTCGGTGCGCAGCATGTTCAGGGTGCTGATGACTTCGCGTTCAGAAAGCATGTATCATTCCTTCATGCGCCGACGGGATCAACGGGGACTGGCCCCTGCAAGGCCGTCGGGGACGGATGTTCGAGGAGGCTTGCCGAGAGCAGGAACATCTGCCGGGATGGAGAAGGCCCGGCTCTCATGACGGGAGGCGCGAGCAGACGCCGGAAAAGGACGCCGGGGCTACACGCTGACGATGCGGTGCATGGCTTCAAAAATGTCGCGATGCTGCACGCCCACGCGCAGATTATGCATGCTGCCTTCCTTGATGAGCTCGCGCCGCAGGCGGCCGATGTCCACGCGATCGGGAACCATGACTTCAAACACGAAGAGGGCGTGATTGCTGCCGCCTTCGCCGAGAACGGCCTTGAGGTTTTCAATATTGACGTTATGCCGCGCAAAGACGCGGCTCATGGCGGCGATTTCCCCAGGATGATCCGGACCGTCAGCCGTGACGACGAAGGGCTGACAGACTTCGCCCTTGCCCCAGGCGGATTCGGTGGCAGGGCGCACCAGCACGGACATATCCATATTTTCCGCTTCGAGCGCGACTCCGAGCGAACGGCGCAGAGCTTCCGGATCGAGTGTGTCGGGGGCCTGAACAATATAGATGGCCGCGAACTCGCCGGAAAGGATCGTCTGCGAAAGCTGCATGATATTGCAGCCGGATTCGCCGAGAGTGCGACTGACCGTGGCGACAACGCCGGGACAGTCACGGCCCAGGAAAGAAATGGTGAAGTTTTTCATGGTGTTCCTTGCTAATAGCCCGCAGGGCGGACGCCGCGCAGGAGCGCGATCGAAGTGAAAGACACGGCAAGCGACATGCCGCAACGAAGGACCGTTTTCACGTAAGGCGGCGATACCATAGCCGTAAAGCAGATTGTCTTCAAGGGTTTGCGGAGCGGGGGCGGCTTGCCTTGACGGGGAGGGCCGCTTGGAATATTCTCACCCATTCAATCTCAAGGCATCGCCGGGCCAAAGGCCCGCCAGGAGCGTTATCGTGGAAGATCGGGAAAAAAACAAGAAGCCTAGGATCAAGTTGAACACCAAGTCCGCCCATGTGGACTACTTCATGCCCATGCTTGAGGGGTTCGCCAAACGCGACGCACTGAACGAAGTCATCAAGAATCGCGTGGTTAAAGCCTGCGATCTTCTGGACGCCGGAGTCCCCCTGTTCCCGAACGACTTCCGCAAAGAACACTCCATCGGCTGGGTTCTGGACAGTTTCGGGAATCTGGAAGGGGAAAAGCTGGACGAACAGGGCGACGTGGTTGCCATTGCCGGCCGCATTGTCTCGCTGCGCTCGTTCGGCAAGGTGCTTTTCTTCCATATTCAGGATCAGAGCGGCAATATTCAGTGCTACGCCACGCGCGAAGACCTGCCCGAAAACGTCTACAGCATGGTAAAGAAGCTGGACGTGGGCGACATCGTGGGCGTGTCCGGGCATCTGTTCCGCACCAAGACGGGCGAACTGACCATCAGCTGCCGCACGGTGAAGCTGATCACCCGCTCCATGCGCCCGCTGCCGGAAAAGTATCACGGCCTCAAGGATACCGAGACCCGCTACCGCCAGCGCTATGTGGATTTGATCGTGACCCCGCGCACGCGGGAAATCTTCCAGAAGCGCAGCCAGATTGTGCGGGAATTCCGCCGCTTCCTGGAGGATCGCGGCTTCATGGAAGTGGAAACGCCCATGATGCAGCCCATTGCCGGCGGCGCGGCGGCCAAGCCCTTTGTGACGCAGCACAACGCGCTGGATTTGCAGCTCTACATGCGCATCGCGCCGGAGCTGTACCTCAAGCGCCTGCTGGTGGGCGGCTTTGAAAAGGTCTTCGAGCTGAACCGCAATTTCCGCAACGAAGGCATCGACACCCGCCACAACCCCGAATTCACCACCTGCGAATTTTACTGGGCCTACGCCACCTACAAGGATCTGATGGATCTCACCGAAGAGCTGGTGGGCCATCTGGCGCAGATGGTCTGCGGCACGACCGTCGTTCCCTATCAGGGCGAAATGATCGATCTCACCCCCGGCCGCTGGACGCGCATGACCTTTTATGAATCGCTGGAGAAAATCGGCGGCCATACGCCGGAATTCTACAACGACTATAACAAGGTCAAGGCCTACATCCGCGAACGCGGCGAAAAGGCCGCCGACAGCGAAAGCCTGCCCAAGCTGCACGCCAAGCTGTTTGACATCGACGTTGAGCCCCGTCTGGTGCAGCCCCACTTCATCTACGCCTACCCCACGGAGATTTCTCCCCTGTCGCGGCGCAATGACGAAACCCCCGGACTGACGGACCGTTTCGAGCTCTTCATCACCGGGCGCGAACTGGCCAACGCTTTCTCCGAACTCAACGACCCCGTGGATCAGCGTCTGCGCTTCGAGGATCAGGTTCGCGAAAAGGAAGCCGGCGACGACGAAGCCCACAACATGGACGAGGACTTTCTGCGCGCGCTGGAATACGGCATGCCGCCGGCGGCCGGTCTGGGCATGGGCATCGACCGCCTTGTCATGCTGCTGACGGACTCCGCCTCCATCCGCGAAGTCATCCTCTTTCCGCTGCTGCGCCCGGAGTTCTAGGCATCAATGGGCATGCGCTTTGAATCCTTCGTCGCTCTGCGCTACCTCTTTTCCCGGCGCAAGCAGACGTTCATCTACATCATCTCGCTGATGTCGATTCTCGGCGTCGGCCTTGGCGTGGGCGCGCTGGTGGTGGTGCTGGGCGTATACAACGGCCTGACCACCGACATGCGCGACAAGATTCTCGGCGCCAATGCCCACGCCATTGTCATGGCCCATACGCCGGGCGCGTTCGAGCACGCGACCGACGTGGCGGAACGCGCCCGGAAGGCCCCGCACATCACGGGCGCCACGCCCTTCATCTACAGCGAGGTGATGCTGTCCTCCGGCAGGGGGGTCAAGGGCATCATTCTGCGCGGCATCGATCCGCAGACAGCCGCCCCCGTGGTGACCATGCTGCAACGGCTGCGCACCGGTTCTGTAGCCGATCTGGAGCAGGAGGGACCCCCCGGCATCATCATCGGCGACGAACTGGCAAATCGCCTGGGCCTTATCGTGGGCAGCCGGATCAACATGCTCTCCTCTTCGGGAGAATCCGGCGCATCCGGTTTCAAGCCGCGCATCCGTCCTTTCGTGGTGCGCGGCATCTTCAAGACCGGCATGTACGAGTACGACTCCTCGCTGGCCTTTGTCACGCTCGCCGCCGCCCGCGATACCCTCGGACTTCCCGACGGCTTCCTGACCGGCGTGGAAGTGACGGTGGACGATCTCTTTGCCGCCGATAAAATCGCGGCCGGCCTGAGCGAAACGCTGGGTTATCCCTTCTATGTGCGCCACTGGATGGAGATGAACGCCAACCTCTTTGCCGCTCTCAAGCTGGAAAAGATCGGCATGTTCATTCTGCTGACCATGGTCGTGCTTATCGGCTCCTTCTCCATCGTCACCTCGCTGGTCATGCTGGTGATGGAAAAGACGCGGGATATCGCCATTCTCATGAGCATGGGCGCAACTCGGCGCACCATCCGCCGCATCTTCATGCTGCAGGGAACCATCATCGGTTTCATCGGCACCATGCTCGGCTATGCCATGGGCCTTTCCCTGGGCTGGGCGCTCAAGCGCTACCAGTTCATCAAGCTGCCTGAAAACGTCTACACGCTCGATCATCTGCCCATCATCATCACCTGGTCGGACGTGCTGATCATCGGCGCCAGCGCCATGCTGCTCTGCTTCCTCGCCACCCTCTATCCGGCGCGGCAGGCCTCCCGCCTCGAACCCGCCGAAGCCCTCCGCTACGAATAGCCATATGACCGCCATCTATGAATTCCGCGATGTGGCCAAACGCTTCAGCGGGCCGGAACATCTTGAAATTTTCAAGAATATTTCCTTTGCCGTGGAAGAAGGCGAAAGCCTCGCCATCGTGGGCACCTCCGGATCAGGCAAAAGCACGCTCTTGCATCTTATGGGCGCGCTTGATACTCCAACAGACGGCGCCGTCCTGTTTGAAGGACGCGACCTCGCCTCGCTCACGCCCGACGAGACCGCGCACTTCCGCAATACGGCGCTGGGCTTCGTCTTTCAGTTCCACCATCTCCTCCCGGAATTTTCCGCCGAAGAAAACGTGGCCATGCCCGCGCTCATCAGCGGCGCGCGTCTGAAAGACGTGCTGCCGGAAGCCCGCGACATGCTCGAACGGGTGGGGCTTGCCCATCGCATGGGCAGCAAGGTTTCCACCCTGTCGGGCGGCGAACGCCAGCGCGTGGCCATTGCCCGCGCCGTATTGCGGCGTCCGCGCGTGCTGCTGGCCGACGAACCCACCGGCAACCTCGATGAAAGCACCGGCGCACAGGTTGGCGAGCTCATGGCCCGCCTTAATGCCGATCTGGGCATGACGCTTGTCGTCGTGACGCATAATCAGGAACTTGCGGCCTCTCTGGGCCGCGCTCTCGAACTCAGAGCGGGGACGTTATATGAAAAAACTTACGCGTAAATGGCCTCTTGTCTGGGCGCTGGCGCTGCTCTGCCTGCTGGTCATCCCGGACAGACAGACGCTCGCCGCCGGCAACACGGTGCTTGTGCTGCCCTTCCAGGTCAATGCAGGCCCCGAAATGCCCAATGCCGCGCAGGACGTGCCGCAGCAAATCATTGATCAGCTGTCCGCCCACGGCCTCAAGCCCGTGCCCATGAGCCGGGCGCGTTCCATATTTGCCGCCGAGGGCGGCGTCATCGATCTGGCCAAGGCTCGCAAGCTGGGCAAGACGGCCGGCGCGGATCTGGTCATTTACGGCAATTTCAATCAGCTGGGCGGCGGTTTCTCTATGGATACCCGCCTTGTGCCCGTCAATGGCGGACAGGCCGCTCCCGCCGCCTTCGAGCGTTCCTCTCTGCTGGATCTGGGCGCCTGCGCCGCGGAACTGGCCGGACAGGCCGCATCGACGCTCGGCGCAACGCCCGCTCCCGCCGCGCCGGTCACAACGGCCGCCGCACAGGCCGGTTCGGGCCGGGCGCCTACCCTCGTGCCCATGGGCTCCGCCAGCAACGCCATCGGCGACATTCAGGTGCGCGGCCTTAAGGTCATGGACCCCGACGTCATTCTCATGCGCCTGACGCTGCGCAAGGGCGACACCCCCAGCGCCGACGCCATCAACGAAGAAGTCAAGCGCATTTGGGAAATGGGCTATTTCAATGACGTGCAGGCCTTCATGGAAGGCCCCGTGCTGGTCTTTGCCGTGTCGGAAAAGCCCCGTATCGACAACGTCATTGTGGAAGGCAACAAGGAAATCGACACCGACGACGTGCTCGCCGCCATGGGCACCAAGTCCGGCAACGTGCTCAACGAGCAGCTCATTGCCGACGACCTCCAGAAGATCAACGAACTCTACCGCAAGGACGGCTACTATCTCGCCAAGTCCAGCTATCGCCTCGATCCCCGCAACGACGGCCGGAGCGCGGTGCTCGTGATCACCGTGGAGGAAGGCAGCAAGCTCTACATTACCGAAGTGGCCATTAACGGCCTGCATAAGATTAATCGCGGCGATCTCGATCAGTACATGGCTCTCAAGACCCGCGGCATCTTCTCGTGGTTCACCGGTTCCGGCGTGCTCAAGGAAGAATATCTCGAACGCGACACCAACGCCATTGCCGCTTTCGGTCTCAGCCAGGGCTTTGTGGATATTCAGGTGGCCGCTCCCGAAGTGGAATACAAGGAAGACGGCATTCACGTCATCTTCACCGTCAACGAAGGCCCCCAGTACAAGGTGCGCGATGTCAAATTCCTCGGCGACGTCATCGCCGATGAAAAGGACATGCTCAACGTTGTGGAGATGGACAACTGGCGCGACGAAAAAGAATACTTTTCCGTCTCCGTCATGCAGGAAGACAGCAAGCGCCTGACCAACTACTACGCGGATCAGGGTTACGCCTTCGCCGAAGTGGACACCCGCCTGCTCAAGGTGGCCGACAGCGACACCCCGCAGGTGGACATCGGCTATCAGATCAGCAAGAAGCAGAAAATCTTCGTGCGCCGTCTGACCGTGGACGGCAACGTCAAGACCCGCGACAACGTCATCCTGCGCGAAATGCGCCTCGGCGACGGCGACATGTACGAAGGCGCCAAGCTGCGCCGCTCCACCGAACGCCTCAACCGCCTGCGCTACTTCACCTCCGTGGACACGGAACTGGTGCCCACCGGCAAGGAAGACGAAGTAGACCTCAAGATCAAAGTCAAGGAAGACAACACCGGCGCCGTCATGGGCGGCATCGGCTATTCCACCTATTATGATGTGGGCCTCTCCGCCAGCATCATGGAACGCAACCTCTTCGGTCGCGGCTACTGGCTGCAGCTGGCGGGCTTCTTCTCGTGGCGTCGCACCAGCGGCACGCTGTCGTTCACCAACCCCCGCGTCTACGACACCGACCTGTCCGTAGCCAACGACCTCTACTATATGCACGACTACTGGGATAACTTCACCAAGGATACCGCGGGCGACAACATCCGCCTCTCCTATCCTATCGGCGAATACACCAGCGTCGGCGTCGGCTACCGTCTGGAACGTTACAAGCTCTACGACATTGAAGAGGACACCACCCCCTACATCTCCGACTACCTCGGCGACAACTGGACCAGCGCCGTTTCCGTGTCGCTCACCCGCGACACCACCGACGCCCGCGACCGGCCGACCCGCGGCACCATCAGCCGTATCTGGGCGGAATACGGCGGCGGCGGCCTCGGCGGCACGGACAACTTCATCAAAGCCGTGGCCGACTGGCAGGGCTTCCTGTCCTTCAATCCGCAGAACACTTTCCACCTGCGTCTGCGTCTCGGCGGCGTGTTCGAGAACTCCGACAAGCGCGTGCCCGTGTTCGAACGCTTCTGGATTGGCGGTATGGACACCATCCGCGGCTACTCCTATACGGACCTGTCGCCGCGCGACAAAAACTATACCTACGACAACCAGATCGGCGGCGACCGCATGGGCGTAGCCAACCTGGAATATATCTGGACGTTTGAAAAGGAACTGGGCCTCGCCCTGGTGCCCTTCATAGACGGCGGTTTCAACATCGACGCCCGCACCATGGGCCGCGATCTCGACAAGTACCTCGTGGCCAGCGCCGGCCTGGAACTGCGCTGGCGGTCTCCCATGGGCGACCTGCGCATCGCCTACGGCATTCCCCTCGTTAAGGACTACGACAAGGAGCGGGAAAACGGCCGTATCGAATTCAGCATGGGCCAGTTCTTCTAGGAACAAAGCTATGCGGGGAGGGCCCCCCTCCCCGCATAGCCGCACCCGCGCTTCGGCGGGCTTTTTTCAGAAAGTTCGCCTGCTGCGAGTAAGCCGGGCCTTTCCCTGCGGCACCCCGTCCCCTAACAACACGCAATAGCTAATCTTTCGGAATCTCTCTGGAGCGCCGTGCTTCCCGCACGGCGCTCTTTTTAGATCATTTTCAGTTTGAAATGCTTTGCGTTTCAAACCATACGGACTGTCGTTTCGCAAAAAAAGCGTAGTTTTTCCGCCCAGTTTTGGCCGGTTGGCGCTGGGCTGCCGCCTCGCGTTTTACCTTTTTCAAAGGCAAAACGCTCTATTGCCGAAACCCTCCTCTCCTGGCCTTTCGCCACGCGATACGATTTTTTTCGAGAAAAAATTTTCTCTTGTTTCACATAAGTTGCGACGCCATTATTTTACATTGCAAAAGCCAAACAACAGAGCTTTTTACAATCATCATGCATTCATATTGCATCTTCTTCTTCATTTTATAGAAAAAATTTAGATAAATTAAAAAGTGTTGGCGTTTGCGCTCGCGCTTTTTCTGCGTTAGGGTTTCTCCAATCTCTCTCACCCATCAGTCGCACGTCCGCCTTTCGAGTCCTGCGTCGCAGGTCTCTGCAAGCGCGTGCGGCGTAACGTCATTGCAAGCGAACGCCATGAGCAAGAACGACGAATCCTCCAAGGCCGGAAAGCAGGGCCCGACTCTGAGCAAGCGTCTGGCGCCTCCTCTTCTGTTCATCGTGGGGCTCTGTTTGCTGGTGATGTGCTGCTACGACGCCGGTTATAGCGCCCTTCCTCCCACGGAAAAACGCTACGCCGCGGCCAAGGAAAGCGCCGAACGTCTCAAAATGGACGAAAAGCGCGCCGGTCTGCGCGAGCCCTGGGAGAACATCGCCAAGGAATTTCAGTCCATCTACCAGAACGACCCCAAGTGGCCCAACAGACCGGCCGCGCTCTTTCGCGCCGCCGAGACGTTGGAGGAGCTGGCGCGCCGCTCCTTTGCCAAAGAAGACATGCTCAACGCCGTGGCCTGCTATGAGCAGGTCGCGCAGCGCCATGCCGACAGCCGCCTTGCCGATGACGCTCTGTATTGCGCCGCCCGTCTGCGCGCCGCCTGGCTCAAAGACGACAAGGGCGCGCTGGAACTCATCGCCCGCATGAAACGCCAGTACCCCGACGGCGACATGCTCCCGCAGGCCCTGGATATGGAAAAAGGCCTGCGCGCCTCCGCCGACGGCAAGACCTCGCCCGAAGCCCGCAAGGTTGCGCAGCCTGTCCAGAGCAAAATTGACGACACGCCGCCAGCCGCGCCGACGCCCGCCCTTTCCGCCGAGGAGCTGCTGCAACGCTATCGCGCCGCCAAGGATCGCATGGCCGCCCTGCGCAAGGACAAGGTGCGCTCCTGCCAGCGCCAGCCCTGGGAAGATTTGCGCGACGAGTTCCTCAGCCTGCAAAAGGCCCGCAAACATCCCGTGCTCGGCCCGGCTTCGGCCTTCCGCGCCGCGGTCAGTCAGGAAGAACTGGCCCGATGCTCCCACCTCTCCGGCGAATTCCGCCGGGCGGTGGAGCTCTATCTTGACGTGCCCGACAGCTACGCCAAAAGCGCTCTTGCCGACGACGCCCTGCTGGCCGCCGCCCGCATTCAGGCCGAGAACCTCGGCAACAAGAATGCCGCCCGGACCCTGCTGGATCGCCAGCTTAAGGACTACCCCACCGGCGATATGAAGGAAAAGGCTGTCGCCCTGCGCAGCGAACTTGCGCCCCCGACAGCCGTGGCCTCTCTGCAAAAGGGGCTGCCCGCGCCGCAGATCAACAAGGCTCCCGCCCGCAGTTCGGCCCCCAGAGATGTCCGCCCCGAAGTGCAGACTCTTTCCTGGGATTCGCCGGGGAAAAACAGCGTGGAAATAGTGCTGGAGCTGAGCGGCCCCACCACCTATGGCGCGCGGCTCGTCAAGGGCAAGAAAAACGATCCCGACAAGGTGCTGCTCGAAATCGACGACGCCTCCGTGGTCAAGGACGTTCGCCGCGGCGTCACCGTGCGCGGCAGTCTCCTTCAGGCCGTGCGCGTGCGCGACGGCAAGAAGGGTCCTAATCTACAGTTTGAATTCCGGGATGTGCGTCGTTACGACATCCGCACTCTGCGCGATCCCTTCCGCATCGTGCTTTCCGTGGCATCCGGCAACACGCCCCTGCCGCGCAAAGCCGAAGGGCCCGCCTATGCTGAAAACGAGACCTTGCCGCCCCGGCACAAACTTGTCCGCGCCGGGCGCACCAATCTTGTCAGCCAGCTGGGTCTTTCCGTGGGCCGCGTCGTCATTGACGCCGGTCACGGCGGCCGCGATCCCGGCACACAGCATAACGATTTGACGGAACGGGTCATCACGCTTGACGTCGCCATGACGCTTGGGCGTCTGCTGGAGGACAACGGCCTTGAGGTGGTCTATACCCGCACCAAGGACGCCACTCTCAGCCTCAGCAGCCGCACCGAAAAAGCCAACGCGGCCCGCGGCGACATCTTCGTGTCCATTCACATTAACGCCAGCCCCTCGGCTTCGGCCAACGGCTTTGAAACCTACTTCCTCGACATGGCCAGCAACCCGCAGGCCGCCCGCGTCGCCGCGCTGGAAAACGCCCGCAGCGACCGCCGCATCGGCGATTTGCAGGATATCCTCGCCGACGTCATGCTCTCGGCCCGTCAGGAAGAAAGCCGCAGGCTGGCAGGCGACATTCAGCGGCTTTCCATCTTCCGGCTCAAGAAACGCGGCTTTGTCGTCAAAAATAACGGCGCGCGCTCCGCTCCCTTCCATGTGCTGCTTGGGGCCAACATGCCCGCCGTCCTTGTGGAACTGGGGTACTGCACCAACCCCACCGAGGCAAAACGTCTGCTCCAGGCCAAATATCGCCTGGCGCTGGCCGAAGGCATCGCAGAAGGCATTCTTGCCTACAAGAACCGCCTCCTGAAACGCCGGACCGCCGAGAACGCCTTGACGGGCAAGGGCGCGGATGCTATGTGAAGCATGTTCGCCCAGTGCGTCCGCAAACGCCGCGACTGTTTTCCGCATGCCGCTCCCGGCAAGGATTTTCGGCAGTGCGCGCGATACCGCAAGGACGATATAACGTCAGTGAAAGAAGAGGGAGTTACAAATGCGTAAAGTATTGCTCATGACCCTTGCCCTTTGCGTCATGATGGCCGGCGTCGCCTTTGCCGACGAAGCCGCCACCACCGCCCCCGCCGCCAAGATCGGCGTGGTGGACATGCAGGCCGTCGCCACCCAGAGCGACCCCGCCAAGGCCGCCAAGAAGCAGATGGAAAGCAAGTATGGCAAGGAGCGTGAAGCTCTGGAAAAGCAGGGGGAAACCCTGAAGAAGAAGGCCGAGGCCCTCAAGGACCCCAAGGCCAGCGAAGAAAAGAAGCTGGAATTCATCCGCCTGAAGCAGGAGCTGGATCAGAAGACCCGCAACTTCCTCCGCAAGGTTGAGCAGGAAGAAATCAAGCTGCGTCAGGACATGGTGACCCTCGTGTTCAACGCCACCTATGAAGTGGCTCAGCGCAAGGGCTTTAACTTCGTGGTCGATATCACGGCCGGCGGCGTTCTCTACGCCGACAAGAGCATGGATCTCACGCAGGACGTGCTCCTCGAAGTGAACAAGCTCTACAAGAACAAGAGCAAGTAACCAGCTCATCCCTCGTTATTCCGCGCCCTCCGGCTCTGCCGGAGGGCGCTTTTTGTTTTTCAACACGTCCACGGAAAACAGTCTTGCCCTTCCCTCCCAAGGCCGCTACCATGCGCCAAGGCATGTCACCGCTATTGCAGAGAATGTCGGGGGAAGGGAAACCCCTCTGCTAGAGCATTTTCAGTTTGAAACGCTGTGCGTTTCAAACCATACGGCCTGTCGTTTCGCGGAAAAAACGCAGTTTTTCCGCTCACTTTTGGCCGGGCGGCGCTGTGCCGCCGCCTCGCGTTTCACCTTTTTCAAAGTTGAAACGCTCTAGCGCGAGAGGGGCCCCAGCCTTTCCAAAGGAAAGGCGTTCTTGTAGTTCCCCCCGTGCCCCCTATCCCTTCCCCAGCGTGCTTTTTCAGATGGATTGCAAGAGCGTACGACAAGCCTCCCTCAAATTGAACTGCTTCGCATTTCAAACCATACGGCCTGTCGTTTCGCGGAAAAAGCGTGATTTTTCCGCTCACTTTGGGCCGGGGCGGTGCTGTGCCGCCGCCTCGCGTTTCAGCGCCCCGCACCGCCGACTGCGGGAAAAACATACGTCAAGGAGCTTCACCATGTCCGAACAAGCCCCCATCACTATGGATATTCAGCGCATTCTCTCCATCCTGCCCCACCGCTACCCCTTCCTCCTCGTAGACCGCGTGGTTGAATGCGTCCCCAACTCCCATATCAAGGCCTACAAGAACGTCACCGTTAACGAGCCTTTCTTCCAGGGCCATTTCCCCGGCGCACCCATCATGCCCGGCGTGCTCATCCTCGAAGCCCTGGCCCAGGCCGGCGGCCTGCTCGCCGTCTCCGGCCTCGAAGGCAACCTCGACGACAAGCTCTTTCTCTTTACCGGCCTCGACGGCGTCAAATTCCGTAAGCAGGTCGTCCCCGGCGACCGCCTCGACCTCGAATGCTCCAATATCCGCATGAAGCTCAAACTCTGCAAAATGGACGCCCGCGCCTACGTTGACGGCAAACTCGCCGCGGAAGCCCAGATCACCGCCGCTATCGGCGACCGTCCCAAGGCGTAAGACGCAGCTTTTTATATAACCGGGGGAAGGAAACCCCTTGCTCTGCTGTCGATGCCCGTAAGGCTCCTGCGTCGCCTAACGGGCACGGCCTGCGGCCGCCCGTCGGGTCGCTGGCCAGCGCACAAAGGTGGTTTCCTTCCCCCCGCGCCCCCATCCTTCCCCAAACGCGCTTTTTTCAGATCAGCAGACAACGCGGCAACGCCATCGCCTGCCGTCGCTCACCGTCCCCCGGTTCCTCAAGAAAAAATACGCCGCTTCCCCATTTGTACCAGGACATTTTCAGTTTAAAGCGCTATGCGATTCAAACCATACGGCCTGTCGTTTTGCAGAAAAAACGCGTTTTTTCCGCTCACTCTGGGCCGGGCGGCACTGTGCCGCCGCCTCGCGTTTTACCTTTTTCAAAAATAAAACACTCTAAAAAACGACGCTCCCTGACGCCATACTTTTCCCCTGCCCGCATTACCGGGGGACGCTCGACAGACGGAAGGCTTTCGGGTAATCGAGGCGGCGATTGTTCAGATCAAAAGTTTTCGGGAGAGGGATGGGGGGTTCGGGGGGAAGGGGGAGCCCCTTTTTCAAAAGGGGCTCCCCCCCGATAATCTCCCCTGTCTCTCCTCTGCGCCTCGCGTGCGAGCTTGCGCGGCGGCGGTGCTTTTGGTAGAAAAGCGTTCTGCCCCAATGGGTGGGGCGCTGTTTTTGCTGACGCCTTTTCAAAGGAAAACGCTATGAAAAAGCTCCTTGTACTGGCACTGGCCGCCTTTCTGCTGGCGACTGTTCCCGCAAAGGCTGAAAAAGCCTATGTGAACGGCATTGATTCCAACTATCCGCCGTTTGCCTATGTGGATGAAAAGACCGGCAAGCCTGCGGGCTTTGACGTGGATGCGCTGGACTGGATCGCCGCGAAGATGGGCTTCAAGGTGACGCACAAGGCAGTGGCGTGGGACGGCATTATCCCCGCGCTGGCATCGAAGCAGATCGACATGATTGCTTCCGGCATGAGCATTACGGAAAAGCGCCGCAAGGTTGTGGACTTTACCAAGCCCTACTGGACCGTGCGCCGCGTTATGGTCGTTCGCAAGGACAGCAAGCTCAGCTACGACGATATTCTGAAGAAGGACATCAAGCTCGGCGTGCAGCGCGGCACCTCGGAAGCCGACGCCATCAAGCAGGAACAGAAGGAAAAGGGCTATCCCTTTGAACTGCGCTTCTATGAATCCGCGCCGCTGGCCGTTGAAGACCTGCTGAACGGCCGCATTGACGCCGCCCTGATGGATCAGCTCCCCGCCGAAGACTCTATTGCCAAGGGCAATGCCATCAAGGTTGCGGGCTATCACGGCGTGCCGGACGAGTTCGGCGTGGCCATCCGCAAGGGCGACAACGAGCTGCGCAAGCTCCTCGAAGAGGGCTATGCCAAGCTGGCCGCTGATCCCTACTGGCAGGAACTTCAGAAGAAGTACCTGAAGAAGTAATATTTTTTTGAGGCGGCGCGGCAAGGGGGCGACTCTTGCCGCGTCGTCATGTTTTCCCGCTAACCCAACGGACGAAAAACGGCATTTTTCATGGCTTCATCCCTGCAAGTGGTAATGGACGCGCTGCCCTTCATTCTGGGCGGCACGGTAGTGACGGTGTGCGCGGTGGCAATCGCCCTCGGCATGGGCCTTGTTTTCGGCGTCCCTTTGGCCGTGGCGCAGGTCTACGGCGGCGGCATCGCCCGGCGCTGCGTGGGCCTGTATGTCTGGTTCTTCCGCGGGGTGCCGATTCTGGTGCTGCTTTTTCTGTTTTACGGCCTCTTTGTGAGCTGGGGGCTTAATCCCAACCCCTTTCTCATTTCCTGTTGCGTCATGGGCTGCACAAGCACGGCCTACCAGTCGCAGATTTTTCGCGGGGCCATCCAGAGCCTGCCGCAGGGCCAGCTCAAGGCCGCCAGAGCCCTCGGCATGCGCGATACCGAAGCCATCCGCTCCATTATTCTGCCGCAGGCCATGCGCCTCTCCATCCCCGGATGGGCCAACGAATTTTCCATTCTGCTCAAGGACTCCGCCGTCTGCTATGTGCTGGGGACGCAGGAAATCATGTCGCGCGCCAATGCCGTGGCCACGCGCACCCATGAGCATCTGGCCATGTTTGCCGTGGCCGGCATCATCTATTTCGTGCTGACCGTTATTGTTCTGGCGCTGCTGCGCCGCCTTGAAAACGCCGTGCAGCTTCCCGGCTACTCCACCGGGAACGGAATGGCCGGCTTTGAATGCAAAGGATAGGCCATGACCGAAGACGTCTTGCAGGTTTCCCATATCTCCAAACAGCTGGGCGGCAAGCCCATCTTGCAGGATTGCAGCTTTACCGTAAAACGCGGCGAACTCAAGGTGCTGATCGGCCCCTCCGGCGCGGGCAAGAGTACGCTGCTCCAGTGCATCAACTGCCTGATTCCGCCCGACAGCGGCGACATCTGGCTTGAAGGCAAAAAGCTCGACCGCGGCAACAAGGCCCATCTCTGCGCCTTTCGGGCACAGGTGGGCATGATCTTTCAGGATTTCAACCTGTTCGATCATCTGACAGCCGTGGAAAACGTGGCCATAGCCCTGCGCAAGGTGCGCGGCATGAGCCGCAAGGACGCCACGGATCGCGCGCTGGAGGAACTGGGCCGCGTGGGCCTTGCCCGCCGCAGCCAGCTCTACCCCGCCCAGCTCTCCGGCGGCCAGAAACAGCGCGTCGCCATGGCCCGCGCTCTGGCCATGGACCCCAAGGTTATTCTGCTGGACGAACCCACCTCCGCCCTGGACCCCGAACTTGTGGGCGAAGTGCTGGCCGTTATCCGCGATCTGGCACAGAACGGCATGACCATGATCATGGCCACGCACCAGATGGATTTCGCCCGCGCCCTTGCCCATGAAATCCTGTTCATGGAACGCGGCAAGATCATCGAACAGGGCGCGCCCGAAACCCTGCTTGCCGAAGGCAGCAACACCCGCACCCGCGATTTCTGCTGCCGCCTGCTGGAAATGGGGGCGTAAGTGTTCTTTGACATTGATTTTTTTACGCAGGACGTTTTTCCTGCGCTTAATCAGGGCCTTCTCGTCACGCTGGCGCTCATTATCCCGGCGGCCATCATCGGCTTTATCGGCGGCATTGTGCTGGGCTGCGCCCGCGCCTTTGGCGGCCCTGTCCTGCGCGGCCTGGGCAATGCCTATACCACCATCCTGCGCGGCGTGCCTCTCGCCGTGCAGCTTATGATGATCTATTACGCCCTGCCTAAAATCGGCATCTATTTCGACCCCTACGGCGCGGCCCTGCTCAGCTTCATCCTGTGCAGCGCAGCCTACCACTCCGAATATGTGCGCGGCGCGCTGCTCTCCATCCGGCAGGGGCAAATCCGCGCCGCCCAGGCCCTCGGCATGACGACGTTCCAAACCATTCTCTGGATCGTCATTCCGCAGGCCGCCCGCCGCGCCCTCCCCGGCTGCGGCAACGAAATTGTCTATCTCATCAAGTACAGCTCCCTTGCCCACCTCGTCACCTGCATGGAACTCTTGGGCGAGGGCAAGGTCGTCGCCTCCGATACCTTCCGCTTTACCGAAGTCTTTATCGCCGTGGGGGCCTACTACCTTGTGCTCGTCACGCTGGCGACCTGGCTCCTCCACTGGCTCGAACGCCGTGCCTATATCCCCGGCTTCGGCGCGCGCTAGATTCTGTTGTGTATGTGCGGGGGGAAGGGAGAACCCCTTTTGGAAAAGGGGTTCTCCCTTCCCCCCGCGCCCCCCTTCCCTCTCCCGAAAACTTTTAAATTGAACAACAAAGCATTCCGGCTGAACTAAAGCATTCCAACAAGCGCACGTCCCCCGGATACGCAAAGAAAAAGCTCGCGTCGGACAAAGACCATATGTGTTGTTCTCGCGCTTTTCCAAATCTGCTGCCTGATTGGCAGTAAAAAGCCCCGTCACAGAGCGGGGCTTTTTACTGGGATAGTTGAAGGGAGGGTGCGTTATGTGCGGAGGGAAGGGGCCCCCCTTTTGGAAAAGGGGTTCTCCCTTCCCCCCCGCCCCCCTTCCCTCTCCCGAAAACTTTTAATCTGAACAACAAAGCATTCCGGCTGAACTAAAGCATTCCAACAAGCGCACGTCCCCCGGATACGCAAAGAAAAAACTCGCGCCGGACAAAGACCATATGCCTTGTTTTCGCGCTTTTCCAAATCTGCTGCCTGATTGGCAGCAAAAAGCCCCGTCACATGACGGGGCTTTTTCTTTGAACAATTTTGGAGAAAAGCAAAGACATTGGAAAGACAGGCTGTCCCGATAACGCCAAATGCCGCCACAACCAGCCCCCTGTGCGAGCCGTAACGGCCCCGGCTGGGGAGGTCTTGGCCATTGGCTGACAGACTGAACATGAAAAAAGCCCGTCAACTGACGGGCCTTTTTCATGGAGGTAGGGTCTGTGTTTGCAACAAAAGGGAAGGTCAGGAAAGAGGTTTCGGTTTAGAGCGATTCACCTTTGAACAAGGAGAATCGCGAGGCGGCGGGCAGCGCCGCCGGCCCAAAGTGAGCGAAAAAACGCGCTTTTTCCGCAAAACGACAGGCCGTATGGTTTGAAACGCGCAGCGTTTCAAACTGAAATTGCTCTAATGGTGTCCCAGCTCCTGCCGCAGCCAGTCCTTGATGGCCGGGGTAGGTTCGCTGATGCCGCGCCAGGAACCGTGAGCAGCCTGATAATCAGGCAGAAGCGCTTCCGGCAACGGCACGGAAATCAGGTCTTCCGCGCTTTCGGAGTTGCGGCGTACCAGCCGGACGATGGGGCTTGCTCCCCAGCTGTCAACAACAAAGTAATAGGAAACATCGTCCTTGGAGCGGACGGGCGGATATTCCGCGTGCCAGTCGTTGTTGCCCCATTCCAGGTACATGGTCACGGCATGTTCGGGCGAAAGATTCCAGGAAATATCGTACAGAGAAAAATCCTTCAGGCTTGCCATCTGATTCCCTCCTTGAGTTCTTTCGTTATCAATAACCATTCTCACTTAAAAAGGCAAGCAAAAATCCTACTTTTTTACTAAGAAAATTTTCCTGTAAAAAAAGGCGGTTCGACGCCCTTTCCTCCCCTGTCTGCCCGGTACCAGTATATTTTCAGTTGGAAATGTCTCGCATTTCAAACCATACGGTCTGTCGCTTCGTGAAAAAAGCGCGGCTTTTCCGCTCATCCCGTGCCGGGCGACACAGTCCCGTCATCCCTCTACAAAAAAAATCGCCCGTGGCCAAAGCCACGAGCGACGATACGGCCAAAAACATTCTTGCAGCAGGAAACAGCTTTTGCGGGATGTCTCGCCCTCTTTCCTGCCGGGGGACGGTAGCTCTATGAAAAGCCGCCGCGTCCCCGCGCTTTTCATCCTCCAGATAAAAACGCGCTGGGGAAGGGGTGGGGGGCTT
>CALVHG010000032.1 GCA_944327285.1 uncultured Desulfovibrio sp.
GGACGTGCCCGTTAGGCGACGCAGGAGCCTTACGGGCATCGACAGCAGAGATAAGGGGGTTCCCTTCCCCCAAAATCTTAGAGCATTTTCAGTTTGAAATGCTGCGCATTTCAAACCATACGGCCTGTCGTTTCACGGAAAAAACGCTGTTTTTACGCTCACTTTGGGCCGGGCGGCGCTGTGCCGCCGCCTCGCGTTTCACCTTTTTCAAAGTTGAAACGCTCTAGAAAATATACTCGTTTTCGCGCCGCGCCGCGAGCTTCTGACTGAAGTCTCTGGCAAAGGAAAGATAGGGTTCCGTGTCCATGTTCTTGGCGTTTACGGGGCAGAGACGCAGGCAGCGGAAACAGGAAAGGCATTTGTCGGCGTCAATGGTGCGGCAGTCGTCCGCAATGGCATGGGTGGGGCATTCGGCCACGCACAGGCCGCATTGTGTGCAGGCGTCGGATGTCAGGGGATAGAATTTCCCGCCGGAACCTTCGCCGCGATAGGGGACCTGGCCCTTGATTTTCAGCGTTGCCGCTTTGGAAAAATCATTGTGGCGCGCGGCGCGAAGTTCTTCCACAAAGCGGCGGTTTTCGGCGGCGTCCTTGTCGTCGGGGCGGCCGACCTGAATCTCGCCGTAAGTGTGTCTTCCTACCAGAGCGGCAGCGGCCTGCACAAGAAAGCCCTGTTCCGCGGCAAGGTTATGCAGTTCGAGGAGCGCGTCGTCATAATCGCGGTTGCCGTAGGTTACGGAGACAATGCAGGGGGTCTGATTGCCCCGGATGCCTGCCATGCGCTGCGCGGCGATGATCGGCACGCGCCCTTTGTAGCAGGGAATGCTGAAGACGACAAAATCGTCGGGACCGAAGCTGCGCGACACGGCGGTTTCGGTGGCCGGCGTGAGATCGATTTCCGTATGTCTGCCGTCCGACAGGGCCGCGGCCAGACTGTTGGCCGATTTTTTGCTGCCTCCGGTGGGGGAAAAATAGATGGCGGTGACCTTCATGGTGTTTCTCCTTGGATTATGTAGGGGGGGCTGTTCTGCCGGATAACGCGCGTTTCCGGCTAAGGCAAGCGATTGTCCGCCGGAGGAACGCCTGCGGGAAACTTTTCTTCGGGGCTGGGATGAGGTACAGGACACCCTGTCCCGATGGGCGCGGCGGTTCTCCGGCGGTGCGGCAGGAGCTGTGCGCCTGCAAATCTGCGCTGTGCGCACTCCAGAGGAAAATACCGCATGAAACCGATTCTTAAATGGGCCGGGGGCAAGACCCAGTTGCTGAAGTACGTCAGGGAAATGCTGCCCTCTGCCTGGAACCGCTATTTCGAGCCATTTCTGGGGGGCGGTGCGGTGCTGCTTGATCTGGCGCCGCAGGGCGCGACGGTCAATGACATCAATCCCGAACTTGTGAATATGTATCGGCAGGTGCAGGGCGACGTGGACGCTGTTGTCGCCTGCCTGAAAGAGCTGGACGCGCAGCACGAAAGCGCGGCCGACGCCAAGAAATTTTATTATTCAATTCGGAATCTGTTTAACGAACAGCTGGGAAGCAATTCCACGGCGCAGGCGGCGCGGCTGATTTATATCAACAAGCATTGCTTTAACGGACTTTTTCGCGTCAATGCGGGTGGATGCTTCAATGTGCCTTTCAATAACAGGCGCAAGGGCGATTCCTTTTGTGAGGAAAACATGCGCGCCATGTCCCGCTATCTGGCGCAGGTGCATATTCTGCACGGTGATTTTGAAGAGGCTCTGCGCGCTGCGAAGAAAGGCGATTTTGTCTTTCTGGATTCCCCCTATGTTCCTGTCAATCCGACTTCCTTCACGGATTATGCAAAGGAAGGCTTCGATTACGAGGATCATGTCAGGCTGGCGGAGGTCTACAAACGCTTGTCGGCGCAGGGCGTGCACTGCATGCTGACCAATCACAATACGGAACTCGTCAGGGAGCTGTACGGTGATTTTCACCTGAGAGTTGTTCCGGTGGCGCGGAATATCAATTCCAATGGGAGCGACAGGAAGGGGGAGGAGGTCATTATTATCAATTATGATGTATAAGGCGCGTCATGAGCTGTTCGATATGCTGGAAAGCATTCCCCATCTTTTGTTACTCTTGTCTCTGCAGCCCCCTATTTCCTGTCGACAGAAGAAGGCATTGCCTGCCGGTGCGGCAGAATGACTTCTGTTGCCAAGCGTAAATGTGTTGAGTATGCAGGCTGAAAATGAGTATTTGTTTTTTAAGTAAATTATTCAGGTTGGCTGAAAATTGTATAATGTTTCTTTTAATAGAGAATACCGAGGAGATGCTATGTGTAGCCATTTGAAGCCTCAAGACCCTGAAATCTACCGTCGAAATTTGATAGTTTTACTGAATAATTTTGAAAATCATTTAAAAAATAGTGAGCTACGCACGCAGGTGCTGGAACTTGTCCCGGCTGTCGGCATGTTGCGCCGCCTTGGAGCTTCTCTAGTACAGGATGCAGATACTGGTAGCGCGAGAGCCCGTATTCTGTCTTATATGAAAAAATATAAGGGAAAAGTACTTTCCGGTGACGAACTGATGATTGTCGGCGGGATTTCAGAATATGCCCGCAGAGTGCGCGAGCTGCGCGTTGAATTCGGATGGCAAATTCTTACCGGTATGACCGTAAAAAATATGGATTTGCAGGAGATAGCAATATTATTGGGAGATGAAAATTTACAACTGAAGCCGGATCAATACATTCTGGTTTCGGTGAATCAGGATAAGGAAGCCGCCTACCGCTGGAATGTCGCCCATGATATCCGCAAGAAAAAAAATTGCGGCGTACGTGAAAAAATTCTGGAATATTTCAGAAATTTTGTCGGCAGAGAAATTTCCGGCGAAGAACTTCGTTATGTTGCGGGAGATAAAAGCGAGTGGGCCCGGAGAGTTCGAGAGCTGCGAACAGAGTTCGGATGGCCGATTTTAACTCGGGTTACAGGACGGCCAGATCTGCCAATCGGCATCTATGTGCTGGAGGAAGACCGGCAGGCCCCGGAACATGATCGGAAGATTCCAGAATCAGTTTATAGAAGTGTGCTTTTCAGAGATCTGCATACATGTCAGGATTGCGGATGGACTCATGCGCAGTGGAATCGTTCAGATCCACGTCACCTTGAAGTTCATCATCTTAAACCTCATGCGGAGGGTGGGTTAAATATAGCCGAGAATTTAATTACTCTCTGCACCATTTGTCATGACGCGAGGCACAAGAAGAGCTGACTCTGCCCAACTGTCCATCAGCATACGGATGTGTCGCGCTACCGCTCCCGCAAGGGGCGGCGGCACGGCATTGCCTATTTGCCGGGCTATTTCTATTTTGGAACCAGTAAACTGAAAATCATCGGGAAATCCCATTAAACGGGCTGCTTCTCGATGGGTAATCGGACGATGCTGATCGGGGTGTAAATACCGCCCCTTTTCAGGCTTAAAAAATTCTGTTCTGATTGTCACAGAAGGTCTGTCCCACCATAAGCGGCCAAAAAGATCCGTTCCGCCGCTAGTTTTGCGAATCCAGCAAGCAGGCGTGAGTTCTGGGGCATTTTGTTGCAAGTCAAATCTGTTTCCGCCAGGCGGAACAGCCCTGTAGCGCTTAAGGCTTTTTTCGGTGGGGGTTCTTCCGAAATGCAGATTGAGAGGGGATACCATATCGCGAATTTCCGTTCCTACCGGGGGGGGTAAGTCGCCTATGGCGTCCCGAGTTGTTTTCCATGCGAGTATGCCGGACTCGTCCGGCTTGGAGGAGTGCGTGGGGCAGGGAGGAAAAGGTATCGATGCGGCGAGATGTTTCTTCCAGCCGAGGATAAAAGTCCTGATCCTTGTTTGCGGAACTCCGTAATCAGCAGCATTCAGGCGTGCAGCGGATGTCAGGAATCCGAGTTCTTTTGCTCTTTGATTTATGGCGTGATGTTCCGGAGAATTGAAGAGCCCCTGGACATTTTCAATGATAAATACATATGCGTCTGACTCCGCAACAATATCCATATAGGGTTGCCAGAGTGCGCGACGGCTATCTCCCTCTCTAGCCTTATTGAGCAGACTAAAGCCTTGGCATGGCGGGCCGCCGATAACAATATCCGCTTTAGGAATCCGTCTGCCTACCCATTTTTCGATATCTCCACATATAATGTGCTGACCAAAGTTTAAGCCGTAACTTGCAGCGGCAGCTTTGTCATGATCAATTGCAAATATACTTTTAAATCCGCCGCAAAAGCGGGTATCGGAAAAACCGAGAGTCATACCGCCGCAGCCGGAAAAAAGATCAACGAGTTTGTACATGGTTACCCTGATACTGATTTGGGATATTTTTTAGGTGCGTCAGGCAGATGTTTATATTGTTGCATGTAAATTAACAAATTCAATTAGTTATTGTATCGTATAGAGAATGTTAGAGCTTTTTCAGTTTGAAATGCTTCGCATTTCAAACCATGCGGTCTGTCGTTTCGCCGCCCCGCGTTTTATCTTTTTCAAAGGTAAAACGCTCTGGAAATGATTCCTCAAAAAATAAAAGCCCGCCAATGTCATATACACATTGGCGGGCTTTGAGATTTGGTGGGCCCACCAGGACTTGAACCTGGGACCTGCCGGTTATGAGCCGGAGGCTCTACCAACTGAGCTATAGGCCCGTGAGGGCTTCTTATAGCCGCGAGAACCGGTCTTCGTCAAGTGGATTACATGCCGCCGCCGGCATTGAGCGTATCGATCTGCTCCTGCATGGCGCGTTGCAGGGGCGCGGGCAGGCCCATGATATCCACGTTGAGGAAGCCGCGCACAATGGTCGAGGCTGCTTCGTCCTCGTCCAGACCGCGCGCCATGAGGTATTCTATTTCCTCCTGCGCAATCTTGCCCACGGCGGCTTCGTGGCTGAGTTCCACGCCGTCGCGACAGCTGTCCAGTTCGGGGATGGCGTGCATGCGGCCGTTGCCGATGATCAGGCCCTTGCATTCCAGATGGCCCTTGACCGGCGTTGCGTTGGCGCCGATGAATCCGCGGTTGATGATGGTGCCGCCGGTGGTGAGCGTGCGGGAGATAATTTCTCCGCGCGTATGGGGCGCGTTGAGGTTGATACGGTTGCCGCTGTCCACATAGGAGCCCGTCGGGGCCACGATGACGGAGTTGAAGCGGGCCACGGCGCCTTCGCCGTCCAGATTCATGGACGGATACATTTGCAGCGATCCCACGGGATTGAGCAGAATGTAATTGTTCTGGAACTGGCCGCCGGCGGCCACGGTTCCGGCGGAGCGGGGGAGCACCGTCGTGGAGCTGCCCCAGTTGTGGATCATGGTGAAGGTCAGCTTGCCGCCCTTTTCCACGTAGTATTCGGTGATGCCGAGATGCGCGGCGTCGCGGGCCCCGTGGGAGGTGGAACAGCCGCCGAGCATGTGCAGTTCCGCGCCTTCTTCCACAATGACGATATTGTGAACGGCCTGTCCCGCGCCGGAATGCTTGATGAACATACAGGACTGGACAGGTTCGGTCAGCTTCACGCCTTTTTTGACGCGCACGAAATAGCCGCCGTTGCAGTGCTCGTGCGCGAGGCGTGTCACGTCGTCCTTGTCCGGCGAAAGCAGATTCCAGTAGTGCCGGGGCAGCCCGTCGTATTTTTTAAGGGCCGCGCGGATGTCCATGAGCTCAAGCCCTTCGCGGCGGGTGTCGCAATGAACGTCGGCATGGTTGAGCTGCATGAAAGCGCCGCTGACATTGGTGTCGGCAACGTCGATGCCCGCCAGCACAAGGTGGCGTTTGTCCTCTTCCGGCAGGCTGGAAAGATCCGCGATGGGGGCGGCGTTTTCGCCGCCGGAGAACTGGAAGCGGGAAAGATCGGGAATGCTCATGCCAGGGGGGCCTCCACAATTTTACCGTAGGAATCGCCCGCAAGGCAGCGCAGGCACTCCTGATAGCCATGATTGGCGATATGATCGAGAATGCGGCGGGGCTTGTCCTCGCAGCAGAGCTTGCCGTGATACATGACCTGTCCGCGGTCGGCCGTCACGTATTGGAGAATGTGGCCGGTATGGGTGATGATCAGGCCGCTGGTGGAACGCTTGCGCGCCCGCTCCCGCAGCGTGGCGTTGCAGCCTTCGGGCATGCCGTCGAGCAGATCGCGCACCGTGTGGCCCACAAGGGCCATGTTTTCAAGGTCCACCCCGGATTCCGGCTCGTCGAAGAGCAGCAGGCCGGGCTGCTGCGCCATGAGCTGCAACAGTTCGGAGCGCTTGATTTCGCCGCCGGAAAAGCCCGCGTTGACGTCCCGATCCAGAAACTTGTCGAAATGCACTTTTTTGGCCATGGCCTGAATGTCCATTTCCCGGCCGCGGCCGCACAGCTCTACCATTTTGCCCGTGGGCAGGCCGTGGATGGTGGGCGGACGCTGGAAGGACATGCCGATGCCGAGGCGGGCGCGTTCCCACATGGGGGCGTGAGTGATGTCGTGCCCCTTGAAGATAATGCTGCCGCGCGTGACGGTATAACCGCTGAAACCCATGAGCGTCATGAGCAGGGTCGTCTTGCCGGAGCCGTTGGGGCCGAAGAGAATGAAGGTTTCCCCGGCCTCAATGGTGAGGTTGATGCCCCGCAGAACCGGCGTGCCCTGCACGGATACGTGGAGATCGCGAATCTCAAGCATCTTCGGTTTCTCCCAGATACTCCATGACGTCATAATGAACATGATCGAGAATGTGGGTGAGCAGGTTCACGCACTCGTCGCCCACGGCATGCCCAAGCATATCCACAATAAAGGCGGCGCGTTTGGCATTGACCAGCGCGGCGTAACCGGCTTCGTCGTCCCCCTGGGGAATGGCGTCCAGCTCCTGCTGGAAGGCCGCCAGCTTTTCTTCCGTCAGTTGCTTGATGGGCTGGGCTTCTCCGTTAATATGGGGAATGCCGTCGCGCAGTTCCAGCAGCACGGGGTTGCCGTGCATAATGGCGATGCACACTTGCATGGAAATATCCTTTTCAGAAAATGTTTTGCCTCAGGGCTTCTGTTTGGCGGCAATACTGGCAAACTTGCGCGTCTGTGTCCAGTGCTCCGGCGGCGGATTCGTCCGGGCGGCGTCGGGGCCGGAAAAAAAGAATTTCCGCCGGGCCTGCGGGCATCCCGGCGGAAAACGCAAATTCCCCGGCAGACGGCAGCACGGGGGGAACTGCCGCCCGCCGGGGGCGAGGAAGGGCTGGGGGTACATCTTTCTTCTGGAGGAAGGGAATCCTTTTGCCAGGGCCTGTTAACACTATTCGGAAGTTGTTGGGGGGGAAGGGAAACCCCTCATCTCTGCTGTTGATGCCCGTAGCTTCCTTCGTCGCAACGGGCACGGCCTGCGGCCGCCATCCGGTCGCGGCTAGCCGTATTACTGGGGGGAAGGAAACCCCCTTGGCTAGCGCGCAAGGGGCGTTTCCTTCCCCCCAGGCCCCCCATCCTTCCCCAACGCGCTTTTTCAGAGGGAACAGGAGCGGCAGACATTTCTATCTATTTGAAATAGAATGTAGATTTGTGTTAACAGGCCCTGGAGCATTTCCAGGTTGAAACGCCGTGCATTTCAAATCATACGGCCTGCCGTTTTGTGGAAAAAGCGCGGTTTTTCCGCTTGCTTCGGGGCGGGCGGCGTCGTGCCGCGCCTCGCGTTCCGCCCTTTTCAATGTCAAAGCGCTCTATTATTTCAGCGCGGCGATGACGGCGTCGGCAAAGTCTTTGATCTCATCAGGCGCCGCGCTGGCGTCGCCCTCGACCTTGAGCCCGTCGGCAATGACGGTTGCGCCAAGGTCTTTTGCGGCTGTCTCAATGGCGGGAACCGCGCCGCAGAAGTGTTCATATTCGCTGTCGCCGGAGGCAAAAGCGGCAACTTTTTTCCCTTCCAGGCACATGGAGGCCATATCCTCAAACAGCGGGGCGAAGTCGTCCTGAAGTTCCAGATCGTCTGTCCCCCAGGCGGAGCAGCCCATCAGCACGGCGTCGTAATCCTCGGCAAGCCCCTTGGCCGAAGAAACGTCGGCGGCATTGGTCACGGTGACGTCAATGCCCGCGGCTTCAAGGTAGCCGGCGATTTTCGAGGCGATGCTTTCGGTGTTGCCGGTGCTGGAACCGAAGAGAACGAGAACCTTGCTCATGCTGTGCTCCTTTGGGCCTGGCCCAGTCTTATTTTGAAAATGACTTTCGTTTTCTATAAAAACATCCCCTGTCTGTCAAGGGGCCTTTCGCCACCTGCTTTATCTTTGCTCTTTTTCAGTTGCAGCCTGTCGTTTCGCGGAAAAAGCGCTGTTTTTCCGCTAAGTTGAGCGGATGGCGCAGTGCCGCCACCTCGTGTTTTACCTTTTTCAAAGGTGAACCGCTCTTTTTTGCGCACAAAAAAACGCCCTCAGTTACCGGAGGGCGTTGCGAAAGATACGGAAGGCGGCGGCTTGAATAAAGCGCGCTGGGGAAGGGATGGGGGGCTTGGGGGGAAGGGCCCAGCCTTTTCGCAGCGAAGCGAGAAAAGGCGTTCTCGTAGCCCTCTCGCGCGAGCAGCGACCGGATGGCGGCCGCAGGCCGTGCCCGTTGCGACGAAGGAAGCTACGGGCATCGACAGCAGAGATGAGGGGTTCCCCTTCCCCAAAAAACAGTCTTTCCCCTAGTCGGCATTGGCCGGGGGCGTTTCTTCCTTCTGGATGCTTTCGAGAACGGCGCGGATAGCGGAGGACTGGCTGCGCACGGCGTTTACGTCCTCGGCTGTGGTGTTCATGGATTCGGCGATGCGTTCTCCGGCGTCCTTGACTTCCTCGACGTGGTTGTTGACGGCGTCGGTCATGGAGGACTGCTGCGCGGCGGTTTCGGCAATGATCTGCACGCGGGAGCTGACGTCGGCGACGAGCGACTGGATGACGGTCACGGCCTCGCCGGACTGCTGGGTGTGCACGGCCAGTTCCTGAATGGCGGCGCTGGTTTCCTCGGCCATATCGTTGCTGTGGCGCACGTCGCTGCGCATGGCCTCGATGGCATTGGAAACGTCGGTAGTGGCGTGCATGGTCTTTTCGGCCAGCTTGCGCACTTCGTCGGCGACGACGGCAAAACCGCGTCCGGCCTCGCCCGCGCGGGCGGCCTCGATAGCGGCGTTAAGGGCCAGCAGGTTGGTCTGATCGGCAATGTCGCGGATGATGAGCAGAACCGCGCCGATGGCGTCGGCCTGCTTGCCGAGGCTGGACATGGATTCCATGAGGCCGAGGGAGCGCTTTTGCACCTGCTGCATGTTCTGCACGGACTGCTGGATGGTCTGGGCGCTGTCGTCGGCCTTTTCCTGCATGTGGCGGGACGCCTTGGCGGCGTCGTCGGCATTTCTGGCTACGTCCAGCGCGCTGCTGTTAATCTGCTGCATGGCGGCGGCGGTGTCGTGCATGCGGTCGGAATTGGTGCGGGTGCTCTGTTGCACGGAGGAAATGACGTTGGCAAGATGGACGGACACCTGGTCGAGCTGCGTCACGACGTCGCCAAGCTGGCTCGCGGTCTGGAGCCGCGCGCCGCGCGCGGCGCTGGCGGCCTCGTCGCGCAGACGCTGTTCCGCGCTGATGTCGCGGCTGATTTCCACATGACCGATCTTCTGGCCGCGTCTGTTCTGGAGATAGCGGATGCGCACGTGCATGGTCCGCCCGTCGGGCATGGCGTTGTGCAGCTCGTTGGTGCCGCGGCGCAGCTGCTCGATGCCGCAGCGCGGGGTGTTGCAGATGTTGCAGCCCTTGGCGGAGCAGTGCTTGCCGAGATATTCCTTAACAGGGATGCACATGGCGTTGAGAGCCGCGGTATTGCAGAAGGTCCAGCGCATGTCCATGTCGGTGACGGAGATGGCGTCGGGGATGGAATTGAGGATGCTTTCATACCAGTAGGCCTGGCGGGTGCGGGCCTGTTGCAGCTCCTGCACGGCTTGGGCAAGGTCCCCCTGGGGGAGGTCCGGCAGCGGGTCTTTGCCCTCCGCGGCGGCCTGCGCATAGGCGCGGACGGCGTCCGTACGGCGTCCGTCCCTGTAGGCAAGCAGAAAGGCGACGACGGCAAGGAGCGGCGCAAGAACCAGCAGCAGAGACATCTTGGAAGCGAACAGCCCGCCGCAGAAGGCGAGCAGCACAAGCAGGACGCCAATCAGCGCGTTACGCAGAGAGGATTTCATCAACAGTTCCTTTGTTTGTCGGCGTTCTTGTGCCGGGGCGGTTCGCGGCGGGGGCTCCGCTATGGTTTGAAAGCGTATTTTTTCACAGGAGAAAACGCAGCGTTGCGGCCTTTGCCGCTTGTGTCTCCTGCGTTGCGCAACCGGACTGGAGCATTTTCAGTTTGAAGCGCTGTGCGTTTCAAACGCATACGCCCTGTCGTTTCGCGGAAAAAGCGCGTTTTTTCCGCTTGCTTCGGGCCGTGCGGCGCTGTGCCGCCTCGCGTTTCACCTTTTTCCAAGGTAAAATGCTCTATGGCTTTCTCGCAGGGGCAGTTTTACCTGATATAGCCGTTTTTTTATGGCATGTGCGACAGGCTTTTGTAAATGGTTCGCATGCGGGGATCAGAGCCGGGAGCGCAGAAAGCGTTCGCATTCTTCGCTTGTCATGGGGCGGCTGAACAGATAGCCCTGGGCCGCGTTGCAGTGCAGGCTTTCCAGCCGGGCGCGCTGGCGTTCGTTCTCTACGCCCTTGGCTTCAATAAAGATGCTTGACTTGTGGGTAAGGGCAAAAACCAGCGACAGCATGTCTTCAAGATTCGTATTGCCGTCCACCATACGAAGGATGCTGCTGTCCAGCTTGAGGGTATTGAAATCCACCTGGGAGAGCAAAGCAAGGTTGGCGTTTTCAAGAGTAAAGCCGTCGATGGCAATGGAAAATCCGTATTTGTAGAGACGCCGGACAGCATCATAGAGAATGCCGTTATTGTCGAACTCTTTTTGCGGCACGGTCGCCGGAATATCTATTTCCAGAAAGTGCAGCGGTATGGAATAGCGCGCGCAGGACTGTTGCAGCGCGTTAAATAAATCGGGGCGCAGCAGCGTGTAGCGAGAGAAGTTGACGGCGGTGGGCACAACGGAAATATTTTTGTCCATCCAGAGGCGCAGCTGGGCGCAGACGCGCTCAAAAACGGCAAAGTCCAGCAAATGGGCGCGTCGGGTCTGCTCCAGTATGGGCAGGAAGTTTTCCGGCATGACAATGCCTTTCATGCCGCGCATGCGCGCAAGCGCTTCGAGCCCCACAACGCGCCCGTCGGCGGGATCGTGGCGGGGCAGCCAGCACAGCTCGATGCCGTTGCTTTCCAGGCGCTGCTGAAATTCGTCCTGCTGGCGGGCCGCTTGTTGCAGGGGGAGGCGCCGTTTTTGGGGCTTGCGGCCGTAGTGGCGCTGCTTTTCCTTGTACATTTCGGCATCGGCGGCGGCGACGACATCCGTGATATTGTCCGGGTCGCTGTGCCATGCGCCGCCTACCGAGGCGCTGTACTGCTTTCTGAAGGTGAAGATACCCTTGAGGTGGGCCACCTTGTGCTGGAAGTCCCGCTTTTCGATGCCTTGCAGGATGACGACATATTCGTCGCCGCCGATACGGTAGCATTTGCCTTCGGGAAAAGCCTGTTGCAGTGTTTGCGCCGCATCCATCAGCATGGCGTCGCCAGCGCTGTGACTCTGTTCGTCGTTAACTTGTTTCAGTCCGTTGAGATCGACATAAATCACGCCCAGCGGCATCATGTGGGGCGTCTTGATGTCGCGGATAAAACCGTTGCGGTTAAGCAGGCCCGTCAGCAGATCGTAGTAGCCCGCCTGCCGGAGCTGGGCCAGCGTCCTTCCGCGCCAGATGGCGGTGGAGCAGAAATTGCTGATGGTGGTCAGCAGGGCCAGAGCGTCGTTGATGCGCTCTACGGGGAAGTTGTCCACGCCTAGCAGCCCGATGAGGCGGTTGCCGATGCTCAGGGGCGCCAGCACCAGCGAGCGGATGGCGTAGCGGTCCAGGAAAGCGTAAGCCTCAGGCTGATCTTTTTGCAGCAGATTCAGATCGGCAACGTGGATGGTTTCCCGCTGTTCCAGACGAGCAATCCACTGGCGGATGCTGTCGAGGCTGATATCCTGGAGTCTGCTGGCGGGGGAGGCCGCATTGCGGGTGCGCCATTCGTGCGTGCAGACAAGCGCGTCGTCGCGCAGCTCGAAAACGCAGCTTCGTTCCGCCCGGAGATAGCGCCCCGTCATGCGCAGCACCGACGCCAGCCCGGCGTCCAGATCTTCGCTTTCGTAGAGTTCGCGGGCTGTGCGCGTGATAAGGTTTTTGCGGCGCAGATCCTTTTCCAGCTGCTGTTGCAGCAGGGCATGCTCCGTGATGTCCAGCACGATTTCCAGCCGGGCCATGCGGTCGCCCCAGGGTATGAGCTTGGTCCAGAGCGTGAAGCGGCGGCCGTCGGAGCCGTCTCGTTCGGATTGCAGGTAATCGTCCGGCGTGAGCTGGCTTGTTTTGCAGAAGTTGCAGGGCGCGGTCTTGCCGAGAAGAGCATAGCATTTGTTGCCCTTTCGGGCTTCAGCCCACATCTTGCGCGCCGCCGCATTGGCATAAAGCAGGTCGTGCGTTTGTGGATCTATGACAACAAGCTGTGCCGGAAGGGTCTCTACAATGGCCTCAAACATTCCAAGTCTCCGTGGAATCAGCATAAAAAACGCTGTTCCGCGTTCTGCTGCGCTGCCGGAGGCGCGGGGAGTGGCGAAACCAGTCTCCAGCCCGGCGGCGCCGTTATCAGGGATGCAATTCTTCCGGGAGGATGGCGATACCCGCCATGCTCCCTGGGTAGAGACGCCCAAGAGTATCTCCAAGCCCCAGAGCCACCACGGCATTGACCGTGAGCATGCGGATCAGAGCCTCCGCGGGCAGGCCCCAGCGCTGCCGCAGGGCCACGGCTTCTTTGCTTACGTCCAGATCCGTGCAGGAGCTGAGCCCGTCTGTGCCGAGGCACAGAAGCACGCCCGCGTGGGCCAGCATTTCCACCGGCGCCACGCCCACGGCCAGATTGGCGTTGGAACGGGGGCACAGGCAGACGGCGGTGCCGCTGTGCGCCAGCAGCGCGGCTTCTGCGGCGTCGACGTGGACGCAGTGCACGGCCAGCGTGCCTGTCCCCAGCAGGCCGAGCGAGCGCGCCCAGGCAACAGGGCGCATATGCGGCGTCTGCCAGCCGCGCGGCAGGACGGTTCCGGCGTACAGTTCCCACAGCGGCCCGTCCCCCAGTTCCAGCAGGCGCATTTCCTCTTCGCTTTCGGCAAGGTGCAGGGCAAAGGGCCTGTCCAGCGCTTTGCAGAAAGCGTGGGCGTCGCGCAGCACATCTTCGTCGGTGGAGTAGAGGGCGTGGCCGGCAGGCGCGCAGCGCCGTCCCAGTCCCGGAATGGTCGCGGCGGCATAGCGGCAGCGCGGCGGCCACGGGCGGCGTTGATCGATAAAGGGCGTTCTGGCGCCGAACCATTCGCAAAAATGCGTGACGCCTACCTCGTGACGCGCGGCGGCGGCATCTACCGTCAGCAAATCCTGCCCGGCGTAGTCGCCCGCATGACGGGTGCCGCAGTCGGCCAGAGCCGCGCAGGCGGCGTCAATGGCCGCCGCCCGTTCTTCGGGCGGGTCCTGCGATTGCAGGAGACCGATCAGGCTGCGCAGCCACGGCGAAAAACCCTGTCCCCAGAGTGTGCGCCCCGCCGTCCAGGAAAGCTGTATATGGCAGTGGGCATTGATGATGCCGGGAATAAGGGCCACGTCTCCCAGATCGCGGACTTCCGTTCCGGCGGGGATATCCAGAGGCCAGCGATCCACGGCTTCCACAATGCCGTGACGCAGCAGCACGGCGCCGTTGTCCAGAGCGCGCAGAGGAGCGGCCAGGGCTTCCCAGCCGCGGGCGGGGCCTTCTTCCGTCAACGGATAAACTGTCCTGGCCCTGAGGGCCACGGTATCAGGTAATTTCATGCTCTTCTCGTCTTGTGACAGAGGCGCGTCAGGCGGAGCTGTCTGTCGTGCGATAACGCGATTTGTTTTTTTATGCGCCGGGAAGGCTCAGGACGCAAGATCTCTTGCGTGCCTTTTGCGGCGGATTTTGTCAAAAGCATAAAAAAAGGAGAAAGACGTCGAAAGCGGCTTTCTCCTGAAAAACAGCCTGTCGCAGGCTGTCAGCGGTCGCGGCGGGCAAACTGGCCGCCTGAGACATAGAAGGTATTTTCCACCACAAAAAGCGCGCGCGGGTCCACCGAGTAGACCAGATTTTCCAGTCGCTTCAGGGCCACGTTATTGGTGATGGTCAGGAGAATTTCCTTATCCGTGCCGGAATAGGCGCCCTTGCCGCGCAGGAGCGTTACGCCGAAGCGCTCCGTGGCCAGAATAGCCTCGCAGACCTCTTCGCCGCGTTCGGAGATGATCAGCACCATCTTGCGGCGGTTGAACAGACCAAGCACATATTCCAGCGTGTTTGCCGAAATGAACATCATGATCACCGAGGCGATGATCAGGTCCAGCTTGTACAGAAAGCCCCCGGCCAGAAAGACGAGCACGTTGAAAGCAAAGCTGAACTGGCCGATGGGGATGTTCCAGCGGGCTTTGAGCATGACGGCCACCACGTCCGTTCCCCCGGCGCTGCCAAGAGTGCGCAACATGATGCCCGCGCCCGTGCCGTGCAGCACGCCGCCGATGACGGCGGCGTAGATCTCGTTTTCGACGGGGATCTGATAGTGCCAGAAAAAGCCGAGAACCATGCTGACCAGCGTTCCATAGGCCGTGTAGAGCAGAAAGCGCCGCCCCACGTAGAACCAGCCCCAGATCCAGATGGGAATGGAAATGATGACATACCAGATCAGCGGCTCCAGCATTTGCGTCACGTGCCAGGTCAGCAGCGAGACGCCCAGAATGCCGCCCATGAGCATGTCGTGACTGGAGGCCACGCTCTTGACGCAGACCGTGACGAGAAAGGCCCCTATGGTCAGGAGCAGCAGATTCCACCAGACGGCTTCGGCGCGTTTGGCATTATAGGTTTTTTGCAGCATGAAGGAGTATCCTTTGCGCGGCGTTTCCGGGGCGCGTGGCCGGGGAAAGGCGCGGGAAATGTGTGTTTGCGGCGCTGTCCGCCGCCTCGTGTTCCGCCTTTTTCAAAGGCCAAACGCTCTATCCTGTTTCCTGCCCGGAGGGAAGACGGATCGGGGCCGAAATGCCAAGAATTTTTCTTCACAAGAGAGTTGGGCCAGGGGGCTTGTCGGCTTGAAGGTGGCTGCCGCATGCCCTGGCCCCTCCGAAAAGGCGGGTTGGGGGAAGAAAGGGGGGCTTTCCCCCGGAAGAATGATTTAGAGCGTTTCAACTTTGAAAAAGGCGGAACGCGAGGCGGCGGCACAGCGCCGCCCGGCCCAAAGTGAGCGGAAAAACCGCGTTTTTTCCGCGAAACGACAGGCCGTATGGTTTGAAATGCAAAGCATTTCAAACTGAAAATGCTCTAGCGGTAACGCTCATGCGTCCCGTCCCGGAACGGCGACGCCCCCTTGCGGCGGGGCCGGAAGGGGGCGCAAACAGTTAAGCGGCAGCGCGTCGCATCACAGCAGGGCCACGATCATGCGGATGTCCACAATGATCAGAAAGACGGCAAAGGCCTTCTTGAGCTTGGAAGTGGGCAGGGCGTGCGAGAGCTTCGCGCCCAGCGGAGCCGTGCAGAAGCTGGCGACGGCAATGCCCACCAGAGCAAGCAGATGCACGAAGCCGAAGCAGCCCGCGGGCAAATCAGGCTGCTGCCAGCCGCCGATGATGTAGCTGAGCGTGCCGGCAATGGCAATGGGAAAGCCCAGAGCCGCCGACGTGCCCACGGCATGATGCAGCGGCACGTTGCAGTAGCTCATAAAGGGAACGGAAAGGGTGCCGCCGCCGATGCCCACAAAGCTGGAAATCAGACCGATGACGCCGCCGGCGCCCGCCGTGCCGAGCGCGCCGGGCATTTCGCGCGTGGCCGGGGGGCGGTAGCTGGAAAGCATTTGCACGGCCACAAAGGCCAGAAAGCAGATGAAAAAGACCTTGAGGAAGAGCGTGGGCATATGGCTTGCCACCAGCCCGCCGCAGAACGTGCCGAGCAGGATGCCCGGCGTCATGCGCCGGAAGATGTCCCAGTGCACGGCCCCGCGCTTATTATGGGCGCGGGCGCTGGAAATGGAGGTGATCATGATGCTGGCCAGCGATGTGCCCAGAGCCAGCTGCTGCACGTATTCCGGCGGAATGCCCTGCGTCGGAAAAACAGAAACCAGCATGGGGACAATCACAATGCCCCCGCCCACGCCGAGCAGGCCGGCAAGAACGCCTGCCACGGCGCCGCAACACAGATAGACCAGAATGGAAACCAGCATGAAGCCTCCTTGAGCATTTGCAGTTTGAAGCGCTGTGCGTTTCAAACCATACGGCCTGTCGTTTCGCGGACTCGCGTTTGGCCGGGCGGCGCTGTGCCGCCGCCTTGCGTTTTGCCATGTTTCAATAGCAAAACGTCCTTAATGGAACCGCGTCTTTTGCCGACGCATCGTCGCGGCGTCGGGAACAATTGCGTGTGCAACGAATATGCTCTAGGGCGCAAGGCGCGGCCTCGTCAAGCAGATTCCCGTCAGTCTCGCGCGGGACATATTGGCTCTTTACAAAGCGGGGCCGGGCGTCTAGTCTTGTCCGCATGCAAGGCAATGGCATATCATCCTGCCGCGGACGCGTTCGCGCTTTCGTCTGTCCGATGCCCCCGCGGCGTCGGGGCGCTCTGTTTTCCCCGCTGTGACGCGGGGATTTTTTTCGCCGAAAATCCGCATGCCTCCTCTCTTTTAGCCGAAGGGAACCCCACATGACCAATGACAATCGCTACCACTGGAAGCATAAGGATCTGCTGGATGTCACCCAGCTCAGTCTCCCGGATGTGCAGCACCTGCTCGACATAGCCGCCGGTTTTCAGGAAATCAATCTGCGCCCGGTCAAGAAAGTGCCGACACTCAAGGGAAAAACCGTCGTGCTTTTCTTTGTGGAAAACAGCACCCGGACAAAAACCTCCTTCGACGTGGCGGGCAAGCGTCTTTCCGCTGACACCTATTCTCTGGCCAAGAGCGGCTCCAGCCTCAACAAGGGCGAAAGCCTCAAGGACACGGGCCTGACCCTTCAGGCTATGGGCCCGGATGTCATCGTCATCCGTCATCCTTCCAGCGGCGCGGCCGAGTTCCTCGCCGAGCGTCTTTCCTGCGGCGTCGTCAATGCCGGCGACGGCTGGCACGCCCACCCCACGCAGGCTCTGCTGGACGCCTTCACCCTGCGGCAGGCCTGGAACAATCAGTTCGAGGGCAAGACTCTGCTCATTCTTGGCGATATTGCCCATAGCCGCGTGGCCCGTTCCAATGTCCATCTGCTCAATATGCTGGGCGTGCATGTGCGTCTGTGCGCGCCGCGCACGCTTTTGCCCGCGGGCGTGGATCACTGGCAGGCCGATGTCTACGACGATTTGAACGCCGCCGTGCGCGACGTGGACGCCGTCATGGCTCTGCGTCTGCAACTGGAGCGTCAGCAGGCCGGGCTGCTTCCCGATTTGTCGGAATATTCCCGCCGCTTCTGCCTCACGCCCCGCCATCTGTCGCTGGCGCGTCCCGAAGTCGGCGTGCTGCATCCCGGCCCGCTCAACCGCGGCCTGGAAATTTCTGACGACGTGGCCGACGGCCCGCACAGTCTCGTGCTCAATCAGGTGGCCTCCGGGGTTTCCACCCGTATGGCCGTGCTCTATCTGCTCGCCACCCGCAACGATGGAGGTCTTTCCGCATGACGTTCTGTCTGAAAAATGCCCGTCACCTCGACGCCCCTGTGGATGTGATCGTTCGTGACGGACGCATCGTCACCATGACGCCTGCCGGGCATCATGCCATGCCCGCCGACTGCGAGGTTGTGGATGCCGCCGGGCTGCTGCTCATGCCCAGCTTTACCGATGCCCATGTGCATCTGCGCGAGCCCGGCTTTGAATATAAGGAAGATATCGGCAGCGGTCTTGAAGCCGCCGCGCGCGGCGGTTTCGGCTCGGTCATGTGCATGGCCAATACCCGCCCCGTCAACGACAATGCGAGCATTACCCGCGCCATGCTCGACAAAGCCCGCGACACGCATCCCCACGGCCCCCGCCTGTGCCCCATTGCCGCCGCCACCGTCGGCCTCAAGGGCGAGGAAATGGCCCCGCTGGGCGAACTGCGCGAAGCCGGTTGCGTGGCCGTCTCCAATGACGGACGTCCCATGCCCGGCACGGAGCTGCTGCGGCGCGTCATGGAATACGCCGCCGATCTCGGACTTATCTTTATTGACCATTGCGAAGACGCCACCCTTGCTCCGGGCTGGGTTATGAACGAGGGCGTTGTCAGCGGCGAGCTCGGCGTCAAGGGGCAGCCCCCCGTGGGCGAAGCCATGCAGGTCGCCCGCGATATCATGCTTGCCGAATATCTCGGCCTGCCTGTGCATATCGCCCACGTTTCCTGCGCCCTGGCCGTGGACGTGCTGCGCTGGGGCAAGGCCCGCGGCGTGCAGGTGACGGCCGAAACCTGCCCTCATTACCTCTGGCTCGACGACACAGCCCTGCGCGGCTACAACACCGCCGCCAAGGTCAGCCCGCCCCTGCGCACTCCGGCAGACCGCGAGGCGCTGCGTCGCGCCGTCAAGGACGGCACCATAGACATTCTCAGCACGGATCATGCGCCCCACGCCCTGCATGAAAAGGAGCAGCCTCTTGACGCCGCCCCCTGCGGCTTTACCGGGCTGGATCTTGCCGTTTCCCTTACCTGGGGACTCGTGCGCGAGAACGTTATTGACGAAGCCGACATGCACCGCCTCTGGGGCGCCGCGCCGGCCCGTATCTTCAACCTGCCGTGCAATAACTTTGAACCGGGCGATCCCGCCGACTTCTTCCTCTTCGATCCCTCCGAGGACTGGGTCGTCAGCCGGGAAACTCTGTACTCCAAGAGCGCCAATACCCCCTTCCTCGGCCAGACCCTCCACGGGCGCGTCAGGCATCATTGGATAGGCGGCGTGCAGCTGTTCTAGAAGAAATGGATGTGAGGTTTTTCCGGGGGGAAGGGAACCCCCTTGGCTAGCGCGCAAGGGTGTTTCCTTCCCCCCGGCCCCCCATCCTTCCCTCAACGCGCTTTTATCTGGAGGATGCGCGTTTCGGAGATGCGAAGGGCTTCCCTCGTTTACCGTCCCCCGGCGCTTTCTTCGCTGCGGCTGCTCCCGGAACGGCGGGCGGCCAAAGAGCGGGGACAGACTGGCTTTCAGAGCGTTTCAATTTTAGAGCGTTTCAACTTTGAAAAAGATGAAACGCGAAGGCGGCAGCACAGCGCCGCCCGGCCCAAAGTGAGCGGAAAAACCGCGCTTTTTCCGCGAAACGACAGGCCGTATGGTTTGAAATGCGCAGCGTTTCAAACTGAAAATGCTCTAAAAAAGATAAAACGCGAGGCGGCAGCACAGCGTCATCCGGCCTGAAACGAGCGGAAAACCCGTTTTTTCCGCAAAACGACAGGCCGTATGGTTTGAAAGGCACAGCGTTTCAAACTGAAAATGCTCAAAAAGAGGACAGCCCTGCGCTTGTTGAGCGCAGGGCTGTTTTTGTGCTGTTCAGGGGGAGGAGCCTGCAGAATGCCGCTTTACGCTGCTGCGGAGCGTGTTCCCTTGAAACGACAGGTCGTATGGTTTGAAACGCACAGCGTTTCAAACTGAAATGTGTGTCCTCAGGCGGTATTGGGGAAATCAACAGTCCCCGGCAGAGGCGCGCCGGTTGCCGCGCTCTTCCAGCCGGGCCACCTTTTCCCGCAGTTCCCCATTTTCCCGGAGCAATGCCGCATTCTCATTGTGGAGGCGGCGATTTTCCGCAGAGAGTTCCCGTCGCTCCAAACGTTCCAGAGCCAGTTCCTGCCGCAGACTTGCCGCAGGTTCGGGAGTCTGTACGCCGCGCGGCGCAGTGTTTTCCGTATGAGGGGAGGAAGGGGCGGTTTCGTCGTCGCCGTTTTTGCTCGCCCGCATGCGGCCTTCGCCGGTTATGAGCCATTCCAGCGAAACCGCATAGCGGCGGGAGAGCCTCACAAGAAAATCCAGATCCGGGGGCGTGGTATTTCGTTCATAGCGGCTTAGTTTGGTTTGAGCGATGCCAAGACTACTCGAAAACTGCATCTGGCTGGCCAGTCCGCGAATAGTTTTTATGCGATCTCCGAGCGTTTCCATCAGGTAAAAGTTTCCCTGCCCGAACTTTTACCCATGTTTTACCTATAAATTGCAAGTTTATGCGTAAATAGAGGATGATTTTATTCAAAAAATAAGTTTTTATCCTTTGTGACGCTTGATTTTAGCTGAAATATAGGTAAAAAGGGGGAGTGCGGGCGGTTGAAGTTTCAATTATGGCAAAACGACTTTATCCGGCCCGTTCCATGAAATCAACGCCCGGAATGCGCGCTGTTCGGGCGGCTTCGCAGGGAGCGCGCGTTTGCGTGGGGCGCAGTATGTCCTTGATTCCTTTTTTCTTCTTGCGTGGTTCGAGCTCGCTTGCGTGCGGCAGATAATGTCTCTGACAAAAGGCTTTGTCTGTGATGGCGCTTGTGTCGCGTTATCTATAACGCCAATATATAAGGCATTGTTATAAAAGAGTGAGCTTTGTTGACATCGTATAAACAGAATATTATTTTCTTCTGAAAAACTGCGAATAACAGGAATATATGGCTGTTATATATGGCACATAGGGGGAATTATATGGATGCCATTAATCAGACTGTTGCCGATGTTATAGTGCGGCAGATGCCGGTAACGACGCCTGCCTCGCTTCCCGAAGCAGGAAAACATACCGGAGCGGACAGAGGACAGGATACCGCCGCCATTTCTCAAACGGGCTTGCAGGCCGGTTCCGCGCCGCGCCAGCCTACGCAGGAGGAACTGCGAGAAAATGCCCTGACGTCGGATCAGATGGAGGAGATGTTCGGGGATTTGTCCACCGCGCTGGGCGGATTGCTCAATAACGGCAACTATATGAGCGGCGTCAGCGAATCCGGCGTCCGGGTTTCCGTGGAGCGGCATACGGAAGCGGGCGAGAGCGGGCCTATGCAAAGCGGCGCGCTGGACACCTCCAATGTGCTCGGCTATTCCGCGTCGATTGCGACATCTTCAGGAAATTTGAATCTTTCCTTTGCGGACAGCGTCTTTGTTCAGGAAACGGAGGACGGTCGAACGTCCGTTTATTTTAAGGAATCTGACACAACGCGCTATTATGCCGCGGACGGGAGCTATACCGAGGAGGCGGGCAACCTTCTCAGGAGCGATGCGGATTCCATTATTATCAATGTCAGCGGCGACGTGCAGGTTTCCGGCGGCAACAACCTGATTTTCAACTGGGCGGATGACGTCAGCATATTTACCGGCAGCGGTAATGATTCCATTGTTCTTGCGGAAAAAGCAAATAATGTGACGATATCCACCGGCGGCGGCAATGACAGCGTCAGCGGCGGCGAAGTCGCCAATTCCCGCATTGATCTCGGCAGCGGGGACAATGAGCTGCATCTGCTCCGGGCAAAGGACAGCAGCATTTCCGTTTCGGATGGCAATACCACGATTTCCCATAACTCGCTGCTGGTTACCAAGTCGGCCTTTGACAGCGCCGCCGGCGGAGGGCTCTTTGCCCCCATGCCGACAGGGCAGGCCAAATTCAACTTTTTTGAACTGGATAACAGCTCTCTTTCTCTTGGCAAGGGCGCTCACAATGTCACGCTCGGTTCCGTGTTCAACGGCAGTACGGTTTCCCTTGAAAGCTACCGGGGCGAAGACAATTACGGCAATGCCGCCAACATCCGTATGGATGCGCTGGCGGACAGCAGCTTTTCCGGCATCGGTTATGGCTATAACCTTTCGATTGGCAATCTGGAGAACAGTCTGGTTGATATGTCCGGCAGGGGGGCCGGAGTCAATTTGCTTCTCCAGTATGTCAAGGACAGCAAGGTGAACATCGATGCCCAGATGGCCAGCGTGCGCGCCGATACCATTACCGGCGACAGCGCGCTGACAACGGCGGAAGGAGCCTACGGTCTCATTTTCGGAGAAATCTCCGGCAATGCCGCCATTTCCATTGCCGGGGGGCATACGAGTCTTAACGTCGGCACGCTGACGGGCAACGCCCATTTTGCTGTGGGCGGCGGCGTGAGTTTCAACGGCAAGTTCGGGGATATTTCCGGCAGCGCGGTGCTGACTGTCGGCGATCACTACGCGGCCAGTCTTGGTATCGGCTCCCTGTCCGGCAATGCCGTAGTGCAGCTGGGGCATGGCGACAAGACAGTGCTTGTGGGCTCGATGGAAGATTCCGCCATGCTTGATGTCGGAACCGGAAGTTCTCTTGTCGGCATAGGCTCCCTGAGCGACGAGGCAACCCTTGTCGGCAGCGCCGTTGTTGCCGAAAACCAGACCGGCAGGGAGCTCGACAATGTCGTCGATCTTGGTGCATTGTCTTCCGGGGAGCAACAGGCGGCCAAAGAGCATTTCTGGGAAAGCCTGAATGCGTCCCATCGTGTTATTCCCTCTCTGGAAGAGGGGATTCTTGCAAACTTCAAGCCGGGGCCATCCGCGCAGAAGTAGTCGAGGGCGTGTCCTTGTTCTGAAAAAAACTCCGGCAATGCCTTTTCCTGTTTTCGGGAGAGGCGGTTGCCGGAGTTTTTTTATTTTTCGAGCAGGGGCGGCGCGTATGGAACCGCGCTTACGGCAAAAGGAGAAAGTATGCTGCGTTCACCTGTCGTGGCCGGTCGGTTTTATGCCGGGACGGCCGAGGCGCTGGCGTCCGATGTCGCCCTGTGCATGAAAGAGGGGGCCGCGGCTGCGGCGGCTGTTCCGCCCGGCAGCGCGCAGCCCGTGGCCGTCATGCTGCCGCATGCGGGGCATGTCTATTGCGGGCGCGTTATCGGCGCGACCCTCTCCGGCGTGCGTCTGCCGCGCCTGCTGGTGCTGCTCTGTCCAAATCATACGGGACGCGGCACGCCTCTTTCCGTCTGGCCGGGCGGCGCATGGCGGTCGCCGCTCGGCGACGTGCCCTGCGACGACGCCTTTATTGCTTCCCTGACTGCCCGGCCTCCCTTTGCCGCCGATCCGCTTGCTCATGTGGGGGAACACAGTCTGGAAGTGCTGTTGCCTTTTCTGCAATGCCTGCCCGGCGCGGAGCCCGCCATTGTTCCCGTGTGCGTGGGGACGGCGCAGCCCGCCGTGCTGCGGGCTGCCGGGGCCGTGCTGGCCGAACTGCTCGCCGGTCGGGATGACGCGGCCTTTGTCGTCAGTTCCGACATGAATCATTATGAACCGGAAAAAGTGACTTGCATCAAGGACAGGGCCGCGCTGGATCGCGTGCTGGCGCTGGACCCCGACGGCCTGCTGGAAGTCGTTTCTCGGCATTCCATCACCATGTGCGGCGCGGCGCCTATGGCGCTGGCGCTTTATGCTCTGCATGCCCTGCGCGATGCGAGCGGCCGTCCTTTACCGCGGGCGGCCGTCCTGCTGCACGAAACGTCCGCCCGCGCTTCCGGCGATACGACGCATTGCGTCGGCTACGCCGGCGTGCGCTTCTGGCAGGAAGAAGATTAGAAGCCCCCGATAGCTATTTACAAGCTATCGGGGACGGCGAGCTCTGGAAGGAGGGCGGATTGCCGCAACGCCCGGCGACCCGATAAAAGCGCGCTGGGGAAGGGGTGAGGGGTCCGGGGAGAGGGGAAAACCCTCTCGCGCGAGCAGAGGGGTTTCCCTTCTCCCCGGTTATTTCTGCTGTTCTTTCAGCAGCAGGACCCAGGCCGGGCCCTTGGCGTCGAGGTGGCTGGCCACGTAGTTGGCGCGTTCGTCGCCGCCGCAGAAAATATCGATGCGGCGGGACTTGATGGCTCCGCCCACGTCCTGCGCGAGACCGATACCGCGCAGGGGAACGGTGCCGTAGGTCTGATCGGGAGCGTTGACGCCGTAGGCGACAACCGCGCCGAGGGGGATGTAGCTGCGATCTGTGGCCAGCGAAACCCAGCCGTCCACAACCTGTCCCATAGCGCCGGTAGGGCCGCGTCCGCCGAACTTGAAGAAGACGTAGCTGGGATTTTCAAGCAGGATTTCCCAGACGCGATCCGGATTGTTCTTGAACCATTCGCGCTGTTCAAAGATGTCGCCGCGCTTGAGGAGCCCCTTTTCGCGCATGATGCGGCCGGAGCTCTTGTACTTGTGCCCGTTCTGGCCGTCATAGTTGACAAAGGCCTGCGTGCCGTCGTCGAAGATCAGGCGGCCGGAGCCCTGAATTTCGAGAAAGAAGACATCGACGGGATCGGCGGCCCAGGCGAGTTCGAGGTCCTTTCCGGCAAGAACGCCCTTGGTTTCGATGGTCCGGCGATCATAATAGCGGCCGCGGCGGGCGCGAACGCGGGAAAGATCGGGCGGACGTTTGTAGATGGGATGTTCGTAGCCGGGCTTGCGGGTGCGGCTGGCGCGCACAACGGGTTCGTAATAGCCGGAGTAGCTGATGCCGCCGGGAACGGCTACCCAGCGGAAGCGCTGGAGCAGCAGCGTCGGATCGGCGTCGAGCTGCGGAAGCATGGCGCGCAGCTCTTCGAGCGTGCGCCGCAGTTCGCCCCAGGTGACGCGCAGTCCCGGACGGCTGACGGCAACGGCGTCGGCCGGCTTGGATTTGACATAGACCAGTGATTTTCGCAGACTAGGTGCAAGATCAGTCCAAGATGTCAACTCTTGATTCTGTGGAGCGAGACGTTGCGCGAAAAACTCCGGGCTTTCCATGCTTACTGCCGGACCCGGCGGGGGCGGGGGAGGCGGAGGGGGCGCCGCGTGTCGAGAGGCGCAGCCGTTGAGGGTTGCAAAGAGAAGAAGGGCGCAGAGTGCGCGCCATAGTCCCGACGTACCCGTGCGCAGCGGGGCGCGACGCAAGGGAGCAGTGCAATGCATATGGAATTTCCGACCCCCGCCATCTGGTTTTCCCATCGTGTGTCCTATGGCGAAACGGACACTATGGGCGTTTTGTATTATGCGGAATATCTGCACATCTTTGAACGGGCCCGCAGCGAATATATTCGCGCGCTCGGCATGAGTTATGCGGATGTGGAGCGCAGAGGCGTGTATCTGCCGGTGCGCGAAGCGCAATGCCGCTATCGTGCGCCCGCGCATTATGACGAGCTGGTGCAGGTGCACACGGCCATCAGCGAATGGGGGCGGGCCTCCCTCAAGTTTGTATATGAGATGCGCAGTGAGGACAAGACGCGCGTGCTGGCCACGGGCATGACGCAGCATGCGCTCGTCAACGGCGAGGGGCGGCCCGTGCCCGTGCCGGACTGGTTCCGCGCGCTCTGCGGGGGCGGCGCGACCGGCGAAGATAAAAAGTAGTCGGGGCGCATTCTCCAGGCTTCCGCGCCAGGCTTGCCGGGCGCATCGCCGCTCTGATTTTTTTCGGCGTTCTGCCGTAGGAAAAAAGTTGTTTTTTGTCGGGTGCATGCGCATGCGAGCCGCTTCCGGCGCGCTGTTGTTTGCCCGCTTCCGGGGGCGGGACTGCGTGTCGCAGTCCGTCGCCGGGCGACGAAGAAACGTTCTGGGCTGTATTCGGAGATACCATGTCGATCAGAATGAAATTTATCTGGGGTTTTCTGCTGTGCATCGTGGTGTCTGCCGGCGTTGTCAGCGGCATTTCCGTCTGGAAGCTCAATGAATTGAGCGGCACGGGCTTTCAACAGGCATCCGGCAACCAGCTTCAGTTGACGAACCGATTCATCACGCTGTTTTTTCAGGCGAATGTCAGCAAACTTCGTTTTTTATCCGAACTGAAACTGGTGCCGCAGACGGCCGGGCATTTCCCGAATTTTTCGCGGACGACGCAGGAAACCATGTATGACGTGGCGTCTCTGTCGCCGCAGGCGCGGGAGCTTTTCGATCTGTTGCAGAGCATGCGGAAAAGCTCGGCGGAGCTGGCCGAGGTCTTTATCGGCTATGCGGACGGCAGCATTGCCACCAGCAATCCCGCCGTCTTCACCCCCGGTTTTGACGGCAGGCAGCGCAGCTGGTTCAAGGATGCGCTGGCGGCCCGCGAGGACTGGAATATCGGCGCTGTCTATCAGACGTTGAGCAAGTCTATGGCCGTGCCGATTACGTATCGCGTAAAGGACGCGTCCGGGCAGGTTGTGGCCGTTATCGGGGCGGACATCATGCTCGGCACCATCGAAGAACTGTTCCGAAGCATGCAGTTCGGGCGCACGGGCTATTATACGCTGGTGGACGATCAGATGCGCGTGCTGTGTTCGCCCAAAAATCCCGATATGGTGATGAAGTCGCTTCAGGATGGAGCGCCGGAACTGTACGCGCTGTGCAAGGAAGGGCGTTCCAGCGGGACGGTGACGCACTTGGGCGCAACGCGCCAGGCGAATATTTTGCGCGGCGTGGAAGGCTGGTATCTGATTTCTCTGGTGGATGATGCGGAAATGCAGGAAGCCGGCTATGAAGCCATGAAAATTATCCTGCTGTGCAGCGCCGTGATCATTATTGCCTTGCAGGCTCTTGCCATGCTGCTTGCCCGTTCCGTGTGCCGTCCGCTGTCGGCCATCATGGAAGGAAGCCGGGATGCGGCGGCGGGCAGGCTGGATCGTCTGCCTACCGACGACATGTTCTCAGGCGAACTGCTGCAACTGCATCGCAATCTGAAATTCATGATTGATCAGTGGAAGGACGCCTCGGCGCAGGCTGAACAGGAAGCGCAGGAAGCCCAGGTGCAGGCCGAGGCGGCCCGGAAGGCCATGAGCGAGGCCGACGCCGCCCGGCGGGCCGCTGAAAGCGCCCGGCGCAACGGCATGATTGCCGCGGCGGAGGAACTGGAGCAGGCGACGTTAGCCATATCGTCGGCCTCGGCGGAGCTGTCGTCCGAAGTGGAAGAGTCCACCGGCTCGTCGCGCACGGCCGCCGCGCGTCTGTCCGAAGCCGCGACGGCCATGAACGAAATGAACGCCACAGTGCAGGAGGTGGCCCGCAATGCCTCCGCCGCAGCCAACATGGCGGCGGAAACCAGGAACGAGGCTCTCAAGGGCGCGGGAATCGTAAACAAGGCGCTGGAGAGCATCGAACAGGTGCATCAGGGGTCCGTGGCGCTCAAGGAGGATATGGCCCGCCTTGACGAGCATACCCGGAACATTTCGCAGATTGTGAGCGTCATTTCCGATATTGCGGATCAGACCAATCTGCTGGCGCTCAATGCCGCCATCGAGGCCGCCCGCGCGGGCGAGGCCGGACGCGGCTTTGCCGTCGTCGCCGACGAGGTGCGCAAGCTGGCCGAAAAGACCATGAATTCAACGTCGGAGGTCAGCCGGGCTATTCTTGATATTCAGAACAGCGTGCGGCAGAGCATCGCCTCGACGGAAACCTCCGTGGAGCAGATCAGGCAGGCCACGGATTTTGCCGGACAGTCCGGCGACGCGCTCAAGCGTATTGTGTCGGATACGGAAACCGTGGCCGACGAAGTGCGGGCTATTGCCACAGCCGGGGAAGAACAGTCGGCGGCCTCGGAAGAAATCAATCGCACCATCGACGAAGCGAACATTGTTTCAGGGCAGACCGCCGAAGCCATGACCCGTGCCGCGCAGGCGCTGGGCAGTCTGGCCGAACAGTCCCGCGCACTTGGGGATCTGATCGAAAGCATGAAGAAGGGCTAGAGCGTTTCTCCTTTGAATAAGGAGAAACGCAAGGCGGCGGCATAGCGCCGCCCGGCCCGAAGCGAGCGGAAAAACCGCGTTTTTTCCGCGAAACGGCAGGCCGTATGGTTTGAAATGCGAGACGTTTCAGACTGAAAATGCTCTGGGGGCTGGCGCGCCTTGCGTTCCTGACAGAGTCGAAGAAGGAGGGAGCATGCTGCGGGGGAGAAGCGTTCTTGTTGTTATGTTGCTTGCGGCGCTGGCTGCGGGCGGGTGTTCGCGTTCGGATAAGGATAAGGAAAAGGAGGATGAATCGTCGTCCGCCTCGACCAGCGGAGGCAGGGGATACGCGCCTCTGATAATTCCTTTCGCGGGGCAGTCGTCCTCCACGTACTCAAACATCAATGAAAGCCGTCCTGTACGGCGTTTTTCGGGCGACGTGGGCGTTGGCTCGAAGGCCAATGTTACGGCGAGGGGCCGCTCGTTCTTCGGTTTCGGATCGGGAAGCTAGCGTATGGAAATTCTGCAGCTGCCGCCGGTGCCCGATTCGTTTTACGACAGTCTCGGTTATCCCAAGGAAGGAAAGTGCGCCGATATCGTCGTCATTTCCGAGGCTGAAGCCGAGGCCTTCTACGAAGCGGCCGCCGAGTGCTTTCGCATGGTGGACGCCGCCACGGAATATGTCATTCAGAACGGTCTGTTGCGTCAGATGGGCATTCCGGCCTACATGGATGCCGTAATCAAGAGAACGTATGAGGACTATCGCCGTCATCCCCATATGATCGGACGCTTCGATTTTGCCGGAGGCGTGGACGGCGTGCCCATCAAGCTGCTGGAATTCAACGCGGATACGCCGTTCAGTATTTTTGAGGTGTCCACCGTGCAGTACGCGCTGGCGAAGTTCCACGGACTGGACCCCGATACCCGGCAGTATAACAGGCTCTTTGAAACGCTTCAGGACTTTTTTGTTTATCTGCGTCAGCAGCATCCGCATGCGTCGGTACTGTTTACCAATGCCGCGGATGGAGAGGACGACGTAACGACGCAGATTATTCGCGAAGCCGCGGGCGACGTCATGCCCGGCGACTATCTGCACTGGACGGACGTCTGCATCGACAGGCGGCAGGGGGTCTGCTCCGTGGATGCCGGCGGGCAGTATATCCGCAATCTGTATAACGTCGTCATCAAGATGGTGCCTTGGGACCTGCTGTTCCTTGAGGATGAGCTCATGGCAGGAGAGCTGGTCCGCAGCATGGAAGAGCATCCCGATCTGGTCGTATGCAATCCGCCCTATGCCGCCATTTACCAGAGCAAGGCGCTGGCGGCCGTCATGTGGGAGCTGTTCCCCGACAGCCCCTATCTGCTGCGTTCATCCATGAGACCCCTGCAGACAAAGTCGTATGTGCGCAAGCCCATATGGGGCAGGGAAGGGCGCAACATCGCCGTTTTTGAAAATGGCGACTGCCTTGCGCAGACGGACGGCTTCTATAAAAATCAGCCCGAACTGTTTCAGGAAAGGGCGCAGATGGCTTCCGACGGCGCGCATTTTTATCAGGCGGGAGTCTTTATCTCCATGGAAGAGCCCTGCGCTCTTGGCTTTCGTCGTTCCGCGTCGCCAGTCATCACCACGGACGACGAATTGTGCGGACATATTCTCCGACAGCCTTCCTGACGATGTCTGCGGAGGCGGATTTTTCAGGCCGCATTGAAAGAGCCCTGTCCGACCATGCACTATGGCCGGACAGGGCTCTTTTAGAGCGTTTTAGCTTTGAAAAAGGTAAAACGCGAGGCGGCGGCACAGCGCCGCCCGGCCCAAAGTGAGCGGAAAAACC
>CALVHG010000033.1 GCA_944327285.1 uncultured Desulfovibrio sp.
CGTTTCAACTTTGAAAAAGGTGAAACGCGAGGCGGCGGCACAGCGCCGCCCGGCCCAAAGTGAGCGGAAAAACCGCGCTTTTTCAGAGGGAGGCATGAGCATGCGGCAAGCCTCTTTCAAAGACTATGCGTAGCCATCATGTGCTATTTATTTGAAAAAAATGTAAATTTGTGTTAACGTGCCCTAGAGCGTTTCAACTTTGAAAAAAGTGAAACGCGAGGCGGCGGCACAGCGTCGCCCGGCCTGTCGTTTCGCGGAAAAACCGCGCTTTTTCCGCGAAACGACAGGCCGTATGGTTTGGAATGCGAAGCATTTCAAACTGAAATTGCTCTAAAGGGACGCGCACCGCTTTTTCGCGTTCTTTCTTCGGTTATTTCCAGGGGGACTTCGCTGTTATGGTTGAATTCCTGATTGTCTGCGTGTTTATTGCCAGTCTCTGGTCCCTTGTCGGGCTCGTGGCGCCGCGGTATGTCCTGTGGTGGGCGGATGCGGCCCGTCGTACGCACGGCCTTGCGCTCGGATTTTCGGCCTGCATTACGCTGGAATTCTTTCTGCTGGCCATTCCCTTCATGGCCTACGCTCCCTGGTGGGCATTTCTGCCTCCTCTGGCCGGGGGGTACGGCATTTATGCCTTTGTGCGTCTTTTGCGCAGACCGCCGCTGGACGAACCGGAAGAGATTGATATTCACTGCGGCCTGCTGGCAAAAAAAACGCCGGAGCTGTGCCCCTATCTGTTCAACTGCGAATGCCCTTATATTGAGGGAGAGGAATGCCTGTACCCCAAGGGCGGACGTTTTTACCCCTGCCCGGAAGGGACAACAAGCCGCATTCCGAGTTTTCGCCATCCAGAGGAAAGTTATCTTGTGGATACGCGGGAAGTCCGCTGCAGCTGCCTGGACTGGGCTGTTGCGCGCGCGGAATTTGATGCTCTGGACCCGCGCCGTCTTTGCAAGCATCTGGTCAAGGCTATGGTGGAGCAGAATCTGTCCAAACGGTATTATATGAGCGACGACGATGCCATTTTTCAGGCCTACACCAGAGAGCAGGGCTTTCCGCTGACGTAGGAAGGGGCCGCGCTTCCTCGCTTCCTCGTAGTATCTGCGAGACTGATTCCGGCGTCAGGGCGTGTTGTCGCAAAAGAATTATGGACGGATGCGGGGAAGTATTTCTGCAGGGCGTTTCAAATAGATAGAATATGCTTCTACGCAATCTATCAGAGCGTTTCACCTTATGGGGCCGCAGGCCGCCCCGTTGCGACGAAGGAAGGGCATCGACTCCACGTGATGAAGGATGCTTGCCACCCTTGGCCTGTATTCCCTCTGAAAAAAGCGCGTTGGGGGAGAGAGGGAGGCCCTGGGGAACATTACGGGAACGCCTTTCCGTGGGAAAGGCTGGGTCCCTTACGTACTAGCCAAGAGGGGCCTTCTGTCAGAAGAAGAACGTATGGCAACAGGCCCTAGACGACCTTGCCGAACCAGCGCACTCTTCCGTAAAGCCGGAAGGCGTCGAGGTCGTCGCCCTCTATGGGCATGGACGCATAATGCGGGTTTTGAGAAACCAGCAGCCAGCCGCGCGGGCTTTTTTGCAGGCGTTTGACCAGCAGCTCCTCTCCCAGACCGACCAGAAAGATTTTGCCGTCCTGCGGCTTGCGGCTGGATGTGTCCACAAGAATAACGTCGCCGTCGCTGATCAGGGGCTCCATAGAGTCTCCGATGACATCCATCAGGAGGGCGTCCCTGGCCTGCACGCCGATGCTGTGCAGGAACGTATGGCTGAAGGCATAGAAGCCCAGGACAGCATCTGTGGTAATCAGCGAGCTTCCGGCGCCAGCCTTGGCGTTAACTTTTGGTATCATGGCATACTGCGTCACATCCACCGCAGGTTGCGACAGACTGACGCCGAGAAGGTCGAAAACCTTGCTCAGCTCATTGAGCGTTGGCTTGCGTTCTCCGGAGATCCAGCGGCCCAGCGTTACCGGATTGACGCCTGTCATCTCTGCCAGCTTGGCTGTGCTTCCGGCGCTGTTGCGTGCCTTTACCAGGGTCTCAATGGCCATGTCGAAAAAATTTTTCATATCTCGTCGATACCATTTGGTTGCAAAAATGGCAAATACTTTTTCCGAAAAGTATTTTCTGCCGCGTTTTGTCGCGGGCGGGGAGAGCGCCGCGCCGCCCGTATCGGCGGATGCCGGCATGCCTGCCGCGCTCCGCGAGGAAGGGCGCGCTCTTGTGCTTGACGAAACGGCGGCGATTGAGGACAACATGCGCCGGGGAGCGGACAGCGCCTCTCTTGTACTCATCTTCTAGCGGGTCATCATGAAATTTCTTACTTCTCAGATATCCTTGTTTATGCAGCAGCGAGGCATGCGACGCAATATCGGCTTCCTGATGCGATTTATTTTCATGCTGCTGACGCTCATTGCAATTTACAGCATTGTTTTTCATTATATAATGGAATATGAGCAGCGCAGCTATTCCTGGGTGACCGGCGTTTACTGGACGCTGACAGTTATGTCCACGCTGGGTTTCGGCGACATCACGTTCACTTCCGATTTAGGGCGTATTTTTTCCATCGTGGTGCTTTTGTCCGGGGTGCTGCTGCTCCTGATCATGCTGCCGTTCACCTTTATTCAGTTTTTTTATGCCCCGTGGCTGGAGGTGCAGAAAAAGGGACATACGCCCCGTTCGCTGCCGCCGGAAGTCAAGGGGCATATTATTGTTGTCAGCCCCGATCCCATTGCGCTCAACCTTGTCGATGATTTGAAAAACTACGGCGCGCGCTGCGTTATCCTCAGCCATGACAGCCAGACGACGCTGGATCTGCTGGATCAGGGATACGAAGCCGTCGCGGGCGAACATGACTCCGGCGATGTCTATCGCAAGCTGCGCCTGTCCGCCGCCGCCATGATGGTCGTTCTGGACAGCGACGTGCGCAACACCAACATTGTTTTCACCGCCCGCGACGTGGATCGCCATGTTCCCATTGTTGCCGGCGTGCAGAGCGACGATGCCATCGATATTCTGCAGCTGGCCGGATGCAGCCATGTGTTTCGTTTCCATAAGCTGCTGGGCGAGGCGCTGGCGCGGCGGGTCCTCAACGGCGACGCGCAGGCCACCGTCATCAGCCGTTTCAAGGAGCTCGCCGTGGCGGAGGCCCCGGTCATGCGCACGCGCCTTGTGGGCAAGTCGTTGAGCGAAAGCGGTTTGCGTCAGCTTACCGGGGCCAACGTCGTGGGCTTGCAGGAGCGGGGAAAATTTGTTCTGCCGACGGCAACAACCAGATTTACCAGCACAATGGTCATGGTCATTGCCGGAACGGAAGAGCAGATAGAATCCGTGAACCGGCTGCTGGCGTCCGGGAGAACGCATCAGGTTGCCAATGAGGACGCCCCTGTGCTAATTCTGGGGTGCGGGCGCGTCGGTCTGGCGGCGGCGCGGCAGCTGGAGGCCGGAGGCCGCCAGTATTGCATCGTGGACAAGAGCATGAAGCGGCACATCGCGCCGGATCACATCGTTGTCGGCGATGCGGCGGATATTGAGGTGCTGGAAAAGGCCGGCATCCGCACTGCGCCGTCCGTCATCATCACGACGCACGATGACGACACCAACATCTATCTGACCCTCTACTGCCGTCGGCTGCGGGAAGATATTCAGATTATCAGCCGCGCGACGCTCGACCGAAATGTGGGCATCCTGCATGCCGCCGGCGCGGATCTGGTGCTGTCGCTGGCTTCGATGGTGACCAGCAGCATTATCAATCTGCTGGCTCCGGGCAAGGTGACGATGATTAACGAGGGGCTGAATATTTTTCGGAGCACCGTCGGCAAGCGTCTGGATGGACGGGAACTCATGTCCAGCGGCATTCGCAGCAAGACGCATTGCAGCGTCGTTGCTCTGCGCGATGCTCAGGGAGACCTGCACATCAACCCGGACCCCCGTCATGTGTTTGCCAGAGGAGAGGAGCTGTACCTTATCGGCGACTCAGGAGCGGAACGGGCTTTTTACGAGACGTTTGGTCAGGATGACGCCCTGACCGAAGGGGAATAAGGGGAAATTTCCGTCCCGCGCGGCGGCGCTGGGCGCAAAGAGGTCGTATGAGAGATTTTCATCAGTTTCTTCAGGGCTTTTCCAATTTTCGCAACTTCTATTACGATGCCGAAAACGATTTGTACAACACGCTGCGCCAGGGGCAGAATCCGCATGCGCTGGTCATTGCCTGTTCGGATTCCCGCGTTGATCCCGCCATTCTGATGGGCTGCAATCCCGGCGATATTTTTGTCGTGCGCAATGTCGCCAATCTTGTGCCGCACTGCGGGCAGGCGACGCCCCCGGACTCCGTGGCCGCGGCTCTGGAATACGCCGTATGCCACTTGCAGGTGGAGCATATTATTGTGCTGGGCCATTCGGATTGCGGGGGCATTCACGCGCTGCTTGATCCCGCGCTGACCTCCGAAGAGAGCTATGTCAAATCATGGATGTCGCTGGCCGCGCCCGCGCTGCAACGCCTGAATCCCGAAATTCTGGATGAAGACATCGAAACGCAGCGGCGGCATTGCGAAGAGGCGTCCGTGCTTCAGTCCATTGAGAATCTTCTTTCCTACGACTGGATTAAGGAGCGCGTTGCGCGTCATGCGCTTTCTCTCCATGCCTGGTATTTCGACATGCACTCCATGTCGCTGCTGGCCTATTTTCCTGAAAAGGAAAATTTTGAGCCGCTGGCCGGGCATCTGCCCTATCAGCATTCCTGATCCTGACCCGCGCAGGCAGCAAAAAAGACCCGTCGATAACTTCGGCGGGTCTTTTTTTAAGCATTTTCAGTTTGAAATGCTTTGCATTTCAAACCATACGGCCTGTCGTTTCGCGGAAAAACCGCGGTTTTTCCGCGAAACGACAGGCCGGGCAGCGGTATTTGCGATTTTTTATCGTTTTATATATTGCAAAAAATCTTTGCAGAATATAGATTATAAAAAACGTAAAAACTGTTTTTGTATGCTGCGCTGCCTGCGTCCGCCTGCGTCGCGGAACAGAGGGCGCACAGGAGTGTGAGCGGCCACATGGTTTATGAAACGCTGCCACTTGATTTATGAAAATTTTGCTTCAAGAGAAAGCCGCTCTTTGGGGGAAGAAGCGGCTTCATTATTCTTGAGAAAAGAGCTATTCAAACTCCGCCATCAGTTCCGCCACATCGGCGGAGCTCACACGGCAGGGATTGCTTTTCGTTCGCGGAAGTACTCCTTCCGCTATCAGATCGTACACCTGACGTTCCGAGATATTCAGGCAATAGGCCGCCTGACTTACTCGCAGCAAGGGGAAGCGTTTCAGCATTTCCGACGGTGAAAGTGTGAAATAGGAACCGCGATAAAGAGCTTGCATACGTGCAGGATGAGGCGAAAAACCATTATCACAGCTTGTACGACACTGCCGGTCGCATCCTACGCATACCGCTTCTTGTGCCTTGGAGCCTTCATAAAGCCATTTGCCAAATATCGGAGCCGGACAGTTCAGCGCTTCATATATTTCAGCGTCTACCTTGCCCGCATAAGGATGCCATCCTCGTTCAACAAATGACATTATTGCGTCGATCTGGCTCATGGCTGCCGCTCACACAAGATAAGCCGGGTTTTCGGGGGTGGGGGATTCCTTTTGTCCGATATGATTTTGGTGGACAAATTCGGAAAAATTCATGGCCAGAGGGCTTACAGGCCGTGCCTCCAGAATCTCAATTAGCGCGTCCGCCGCGTTCACAGGTTCCGCATCTTCCGAGAACTGAATCTCTGTTTCCGCCTGCATCAACGCCTCCGCAAAGGGCAGAAAGCTTTTCATTTCCGCCGGAGTGACTTTTCTGGCCTTCACCGTCCCACGCAGACGCTCAAGGCGGATTTCCCGTGCTTTTTCGGCCTCTCTGCGGCGCAATTCCGCAAGTTCCGCCCGCGCGTCCATAAGTTCCCTTTCAAGCCTTGTCGTGCTGTCCGGCCCCAGCGCAAGCTTTTCTCCCACAGCGAACTCAAGGACCAGCTCGCCGGATTCATCGGAAAAAGATACTTCGCGCAGCCCGGAAATAGCCGGTTGAGCGGCCCCCAAAAGCCCGATATGACGGATGCTGGCCTTGTCCGCGCTCAGGGAAATAGAGATGTTTTTGAAATGCCCGTTTCGAACAAGCGTTTTCACGTCCTCGTGAACCTGCTTGAAACGGGCCTGCAACACGTCGCCCATGCGTCGGAACGACTCCACCCAGCCATAGGCCGGTGCGCTCGTTTTCGGATGTCCGAACACCAGAGGAACGCGCCGTTCCTTTTCGTCAAAACCTTCTATGATACGGTCAAAATCCGCAGCCGTAAGCGCCACTGTATGCCCGTTCCCGGCGGTAAATGTCCCTGTTCGGGCTATGTCCGTCCATTCGTTCATTGCGCAGCCTCCCCGTTCTCGGCGGGCATGATTCCCGGCAAAAATTCCACCGCCCCGGAATCAAACACAATCGGCCCGTCCACTTCGCCGAAACGGTGACGCCCGCCACCGTCCTTTTCCTTGAGGGCTTCAGAAATTATATCCTGCATCGATTTCAATTCATTATCCATACTTCCCTCCTATTCGCCGATCACGGTCGCCCGGCAAATTCCTTTGACATTCACGACGGGGAAGGGTTTCCCTTCGCTGATAAGCCTGATGCCGCTTGGATCATCGCTTTTCACGCTTTTGATGAAGAACGGCATAGATTGCAATTTCGCGTCCAAATCGTCCACGGCGCAATAAACAAGCTTGTGGCCCGCGTCTTTCGCTATCATCAGGACTTCTCCGGCAGTGACTACGGGAACTCGTGCTTCTGTGGACGGATACAGGAAGGTTTCCGCACGTTCCGTGACCACAAAGCCCGCGACATTGATTTTCTGCGCCTCAACGGTCACTCCCAGACTGGACTTTTCAGGGTGAACCTGCGCAAGTGCCGCAAGCTGTTCAAAAACCTTTTCACCGGCCCATACCTCAAGTTCCGCGCCGTATCCCGCATCCATGAGGATTTTCCGCATGGCTTTCAGCGTGCGGAACACGTCGAGAATCTTTGCGCCGGAAGCGTTCCACGTCTGCAAGCCCGCCATGTCGAGGCGGTACGGTGTGCCGAAATCAATAAGGTAGGTTTCGTATTCCCGCCTGCCGGGCATATGGATAGGCCACTCGATTTTTCCTGTGAGCGCCACGGCGCACAGGGCCTCCACCGTCTTGAGGTAGCGGCGGCGCATCCGGTCTGTGGTGTTCGTAGCCCACACCGTCAGCGCCGAGCGATCCAGCGTTTTCAAATCATTGAGAAGCTTCGCGGAAACAAACTGCGAATGACGGACTGGCAGAGGTTCATACGTCGTGACCTCATAACTTTCATTGTCCATTTCCAGAGCCGGAAGTCCTCGCCGGATGACAGGCAGTTCGTTGAGTTCCTGCAAGATTTCCTCTTTTCCGACAGTCGGAAAGGGGAGCTGCACGCGGTCTGAAAAAATGGTTTCCATGACCGGAAGTTTCAACGGCGGCAGATTCTTCAGAACCTGAACCACCATTTCCGGGGTAAATACCCCTTTCAACAGGTTGTTTTCCATTCCTTTTCTTCCTCTCAGGGCAGATATTGGGGATCTATCCCGTTTCCATTGGAATCACGCAGCTTGCGCCAGCACGCCACGCAACGGTAATTGTTCGTAGGACGTCCGCAGTCATGACACCGACGTGTGATTCCGGCCTTTTTCAAAAGTTTGTCCTCACAGGAAACACATATTTTCTTGTGTTTTCCCAAGGTGTTGCAGCGGAAATCACCAGACGCCTTGCGCCGATGACAGAGAACGCAGGTTTGCCGCTCCATTCCTTGCCTCCTTTCGGCCTTCCCGTTCTTTCACGGCGGCCCAAAACATGCTCTGCATTTCAGAGGGAAGGTTGCGCAGGGCCTCAAGGTAGAGGCTGTTTCGATCCGAAAGTGTCTGAAAAATCTTGTGCCGGGTACGGCTGCTTTCCGCCATATGCTGGACCAGTTCCCGCCACTCCCGGATTTCCTGATAAAGCTCGATATTTTCAAGTTCGTAGCGCTCAAGACGGGCGACGAGACGGAAAAAGGTGTCTTCTCTCATGACTTTTCCCCTATGCCATGCCGCCAAGCTCCGCCCATGCGGACTCTATGGCCCCGGCGGACAGCTCCGTTTCCTCTTCTCCCATCATCAGCCGCGCCATGCGCAAGACCTTGGTCAGCCCGCGCAAAGCGCCCGCCTTGCTCCCGACTTCCCGGCACAGGGCGCGCGCCTTCGCCTCCTTTACGCCCCATGCGTCAAGCAACACGTCCATGTCGCCGGCGCTGGGGTGAGTCAGGCGTTCTCGTCTCCCTATCCGGCTGAAAAGCTGGGCAAAGTGCGCCCGGCGACTTCCGCCCGTCAGTTGCGTATACACGCTCTCGTTGCCCATGATCGCCAGCCCGACGCCGGAAGCGTCGTAAAGGCTCCGCAGCGCGTCCAGACAGGCAATGGGCAAGTGCTGGGCTTCGTCCACTATCAAAAGTCCGCCCGTCCCCCTGATACGGTTGACAATGGCCTGTTCCGCGCGCGCTCCGCCCGCGGGGATGGACGCGAGTCCCACCGCCTGCCCCACGCGCTCCAGGCACGCCGAAACGCCGCTTATGGAAGGCGTCATCGTCGCTATCCACACGTCCGGCACATCCTCGCCGTACCGCTGGGCCGTTATTGTCTTGCCAAGCCCCGCGCCGCCGTAGATAACGGCAATATCCGCCAGTTTGTGCGCGTACTTGAGCGCCAGAAGGATTTTGTTCGCCGTGGGCGTGCTCAACCATGCCGGAATCGTGGGGATGTAGCCGCGCGCCGCCATTTCCCGTCCTTCACGAACGGCGGAAAGCCAGCTTTCAAGAGCTTTTTCCATTACCGGCAGATCCGAACCGCGATAGAGTCCTTGCAACCACTGGGTCACCCGAACACCGGAAAGTCCGGCTTCTCGCGCAAGGCGCGACGGATTCATTCCGAAATTTTCCATTTCCTCCCGGACAGCGGAAAGAAGCATGGTTCTCCGCATATCTTGCGCCGTGTCCGTGATTTTTTCCTGTGTGTCCATTAGTCTTTCCTTGTAGATGATTCGCAAGCAATTCTCTCTTCCTTATGCGGAGGGCGGAACCCCTTGAGGGTCAGACCCCAAAGCCCGGTTGTGCCGCCGGGCTTTTTTCTTATCCAAGCGCCGCTATTCGGCGGTTCATGTCCGCAACGCGCCGCGCCCGCTCTTCGTCCTGACTATGGCGCTCGGACACCATGCGGTTCACTTCCGCTTCTCCAAAGCGGATGCTCGTATGCGCGGGCTTCGGTTCCGGCGCGGCTTCCGCCTTCACGGCGTACTGCCGCACTTCAAGCTCGCTCATCTTTACAAGCTCCCGCGCGGCCTTCTTTTCCGCCTTCAGACGCGCCGCCCGCGCCTTCGCGTAACGGCGGCCCGTTTCCTTGTCGTTGAACGCCACCGAAGGCTCATATTGCGCCATGCCGATATACTGGCCGCCCAAATTGCAAAGCTGGACTTCCTTCGTCAGATCTTCGGAGTCGTAATACACCGCCACCTTGCGGCCCGCGTGGGCGCTGGATACCTCGCTCCAGTAAGTATTCCGCCCTTCGCCGCGCCCGGCGTTGATGGCTATGCGCCCGTTACGCTGCACCGTTACGACTTCGCGGTTCAGAAGGTACATCCGCCGCATGTACGGCGAGATCATGTTCTGCGAAGGACGGAAATTTTCCTCGTACACCTGATTGCAGCTCTTCCCGTCCATGCCCGCGCCGCGCCGTCCTTCCTGAGCGTTGTAGCGCGCCACTTCCTCCGCTATCACTTCGCGCAACAGCGTTTCAGACACCGGGTTCTTCTTCGTTCCCAGGCCCGCAAGGCGCGGATTGTTCAAAATATGCCGGTGAAGATCGCGCCACACCCTTTCTATGGGCTTGGAGCCGGGGCTTGACATTTCATGATTGGGATTCGTGAAGTGCGTTTCTATGCCGGACTGAGGCAACAGTCCCGGCACATCAGCCTCCTTGTTGCCAAAACGGTTGCGTCCCGGCACAAGGCCGCTCAAAAGCTTGTTTGCCGCCGCCCGCGTGTTGTCCAGCCAGACGTGCTTTGGCGTCACATGCCCCAGCACGTCCCAGAATGACAGACGCACAAGATCCGTGTTTTCCGTCTGTCCCTGTCTCCAGCCGAGGAGCTTTCTTGAACGGATGTCCTGCCAGCCCCAGACCACGGGATGCTCGTATACTTCCCCCGTGCGCGGGTCATACGCCCACACGTCCAGAGTCAGGCCGTCGCCGTTGACCGCCTCGCCGGACGCGAAAATCGTCGCGTCCCGCTTCTGCGGCGGCATGATGTCCCGGAAATCCCTGTCCTTGCCGCGCAGCCAGTTCACGCGGCAACGGTCTTCATGCGCAACCATGCGCCGCACTGTCCGCTCGCTCGGTATCGTCCAGTCGTTCGCGCGCGCCGCGTCCTCAAGACGACGGTAGCAGTCCGCCAAATCCGGCTTTCTCTTCTTCAGGTACAGGGCGTAAAAAAAATCCTTCGCCACCTCGTCGAAATCCGCTTTCTTCTGGCGGCCCGCATACTGCACCATCAGCGCATAGATCCATTCCTCGCGCGGCAAGTTGCGGATGCCCGGATGGCCCGGCGTACCGTAGTACCAGTTACGAAGATTCGCGGGCTTCACGCCGTAAAGATTGCCTACGGCCTCGAACGCCTGCATAACCTTCATGCCGCCGTCTATCAGATCCACGGCTTCAATCATCAGCATGAGGCGTCGTTCCGCTCGCGCCCGCATCTTGTCGGTTTGGCGGGCAAACGCGAGGGCGTTCGCTTCCATGCGCTCCCGGGCTTCCCGGATCTCTTCCGGCGTCCGGCTCGCTGTGTGGCGATTGTGGCGGATATAGGCGTGCGCAAGTCGTTCCCGCGTCTTTTGCGGCATGCTGTCGAAACGATACAGCTTTCCCCCGCCCTGAGCACGCCGCGCAATGGCCTCCCACTTCTGGGAGTGCGCCATTTGATGCACGGCCTGACGGCTTACGCCTGTCAGAGTCGCTATCTCCACACCGGAGAAATATGCGGGAATTTCCACTGCCGCGCGCATGGCTTCACCTACTGCAACACCACGCCGGAACGGGACGCCACGCGCCCGCTCTTGCGCTTGCGGTTCTTCTTCGCGGCAAGCGCCGCCACTTCCTGCGCTTCCGCATCCACGCCCCGCAGATATTCCATAAGCAGGGTCAGCCAGAAACGGCGCGGGGTCTCAAGAATGGGCCGGGGAAATATCTTGCCTTCCATCATGTCCCAGAGAATGTCGCGATCCATCCCGATGCACAGGGAAAGTCCCACGCTCGCGGAAGGCAGATGCACATGAGAAAGGTTTCGTTGCGCCGCCTGCAAAATTTCAAGGCTGCGGCACAAAAGCGCGGCGGGAAGGTAGTAAGGCTCGTAAGCGCGGTTCCAGTTGACGCGCAAAAGCATGTCCAGAAAATCAAGATTTTCCTGTGCGACGATATCACGCAGAGGATACGCCACCCGGTCATGCTCAACGATGCGGTCAAAAATCATGTTGCCGCAATCCACGGTGCGCAGGTCGATATAGGTCATGCCGTCCGGCCCCACGCCATAAGCCCACCCCTTGCGGGTGCGGCGATGCTTCACGGCCCGGACGCTAAGCCCCGTCAGATCGGCTATTTCCTCAACCGTCATATAGGGCGGGATTTCCCACGGCTGGCGCTCTTGCATGACCCGTTCTCCCTTGATTTGCCTTGTTTTGAGGGCGGTGTGCCCCGTCCTTTCATTGACCGGGCACACCGGAGCGGGTAAGGTTTGATTTGCCCTTTCACACCTTTAGCCCGCACACATACTTTACACGTTTGTTGAATAGAGTCAACAAACGTATAAAGTAAGTTGCAACTATGTGATATTATGGAAGAATTAGGTGAAAGAATCAGAGAGGCCCGTACTCGTCTAAATTTGCCACGCGCTGAGTTTGCACTGCTAATAGGAATTAGCACTACAACTCTATTCAACTATGAGGCAGGGGATAGAGAACCAAATGCGGATGTATTAATGCGAATTTGTGAAGAAGCGGAAGTAAATCCAATTTGGTTATTATCAGGGTATGGTCCGCAATTTAAAAATGACAATCAAGGATTTTACAAACAAATATCTATAAAAATAATCAATAAAATAAGTGAAATATTAAGCATAAATATAAGCAAAGAGAATAGCCTCATATTAGAGGACAGTATAAAAAATATAATACTATCTTCTATTTATGGAATAAATTCTCCTAGCAGTACAGAAGAAAAGGATGAAATAGAAGATATAACAAAGGAGAATATTATGGGAGCTAATGGAGAAAAAGAAGTAAAACACAATAATAAACAAATAGCCAAAGGAAGTAATAATATTCAAGTAGGAGGCAATGTATCTGGTGGAATTAGTATAAAAACTGTAACGCCAAAAGTAAATTTATCTATACAGCCCCCCGATGGGTCAATAGGTGCAAATGCAATGCTTACTGAGCGTATCACTGGTCTTTTTAATGAACTCGGAAAACGTAGAGAAGAACGCTTTGGAAAAACAGCATATCCAGTTATGTATAATGAATTTAAAAAAGAATTTTCAATTCCGAAAAATCAAAAATACACAACTTATTTATTATGGCCTGAAGCACGTTCTAGCGAAATTATTGAGTATTTAGAAAACAAACTGTCAAACACAATAAAAGGAAGAACAATAAGAGCATTTGACAAAAAAGGACATGATAGAAGATATATATTAGCTGAGACAGGAAGATTGCATAAAATTCTTGGTTGGACAGATGAAGAATATAGAATGCATCTCAAATATCTATTTGGTGTCACGTCAAGGGCGGATTTAAACCAATCGCAACTCGCAAACTATGTCGAATACCTTCGCCAAAAGATTGATGAGATATAAGCCTTCCCTTGACGCTTCGGCCCGTCGGAACTTGCAACCGTCGGGCCGTTTCTTGTTCTGTATCTAGTTGTATTTCGCTTGCTCGAAATCCTCTCTTTTTTGTGTCAGATTTGACACGCGCCATCTTAACGCCTTGACACTTCATCCTTGACGCTTCGGCCCGACGGAACTTGCAACCGCCGGGCCTTTTCGTTTGCCCTTTTTTACTCTGTCCACGGTGCTTTTGACGGTTTCTCCCCTTCTTTTTGATTCATAAATCATGTGGCAGCCGCGGCTCCGCCTTTACCCCTTTCCCAAACTAAAAGAAAAGGCGTTTCGGAGGCGATTCCTCGCCAATTCCGAAACGCCCTTTCCCTTGTTGGTCAAGCATTGGTCAACTATCGGTCAAACAAAAAGCCGGTATCCGTCCTGCTGAATCTAGGCTTTACGCTATTTCCTAAACCATGTGGCCCCCTATAGACATACCCTTGTCAAATCAACGGGGTATTCAAATCTGCCCGACAATAAATCTGCTGCGACTGGAGATACTCCCGCAGGGAGACCTACATATAACAATACGTCTGACATTTTGTCGTCAGGCTCCTCCGCTTCCCATACGCATAGCCTTTCCGGCGTTAGGAGCGGCAGCGCATCCTCGCTACCGCCCTATTACGCTCTGGCCTACATCATGCGCATCGCATGATGAAAGCGAGCGCATAGTACGGAGGGAGAGAAGAGGCGCTGCCGCTTTTGGCCCCCGTCAGACTGTGGGTATGGGATGCAGACCCCCCGACTTTAGTCGTCGCCACAGAGCCGTCGCCCCCTCCTGTGCCGCCATCGACGAGAGTATATGCCGGACCGCCGCCCGCAGTTCCGGCGGCGGTTGTAGCATGTCCGTGCGCCGCCGTCTGGGCCAGCGTGGTGGTCGTTGCCCCGACAGTGCCGGAAACACTGTAAATTCCCGAAAAAAGCTAATAACAGGAGATAGATATGTTTTTTAGAGTGTTTCAACTTTGAAAAAGATGAAACGCGAGGCGGCGGCACAGCGCCGCCCGGCCCGAAGCGAGCGGAAAACCGCGCTTTTTCCGCGAAACGACAGGCCGTATGGTTTGAAATGCGAAGCATTTCAAACTGAAAAAGCTCTAAACGTGACCAGCGGGGAAGATTCCGGGCGATAACCGGAGATGAAATCCTGGCTGCGGCCGAGAGGATCAGGGCGGAGCGCATCGAACAGGGCATAGCCAGTTGTAAGCATGAACTCCCGACCTTGTCCTCCCGGCAGTTGCCCCTTCAGTCTCACACCCCAGATTCCACTCGTAACTGTCGCAAAGGAGGCTGCTCTCATGTCCACTGTTACTATTGTCCCCTCCGATAAGCTCATCATTGTTGACGACGAGGCCCTTGTTTTTGATTTCCCGGCCCCGGAGAATATGCACGCCCTGCAATGGGATGGACAGCGCGGGCATATTGAATGGGAAGACGACTATAACTGGCCTCTGGAGCCGGAAGCCTACGAGGAAGAGGTCGCCCCTTATGTGGCTCTCTGGCAGGCGGAAAAGGTCCGCCGGGAAAATGCCGCAGCCGAGGCCGAGGCCGCCCGTCTGGCCGAGTACAACGGAGAGGAAGAGCGCTTTGCACGCTTGCGTGCGGAGAGGGACAGGCGCATTGCCGCCACGGACTATCTGATCATGCAGGATTATCCCCTGACGGAGGATTCACGCGCGGCAGTGCAGGCCTACCGCCAGGCCTTGCGCGATCTGCCCGTGCTGGAGGGCGCGCCGTGGGACGGGGGCGGCGAGGCTACGCCCTGGCCCGCCATGCCCGACGTGCTGACGCGGAAATCCGAAGCAACACTGTGAGAGTGGCGGGGGCGCGCCAACGCCCCCACCGGCGGGCTTGCTGAAGGCCCACCACGGCCCCACATGAGGATTAGGCCCCTCATGCGGAGTACCCGTCTGTTTTGTGTCTCGGGGTGAGACGAAACGCAGGATAGGTGGATTCTCAGCGGGGCGCAACACTTTTACCGCTATGAACAAGAGAGATTTGCCGGAAATCAGATGCCCGCATTGCAACAAACTCATTGCCCGTGGGGAAGCCTTGGACATGGAGTTCAAGTGCGGACGTTGCAAAACCTTTTTTATCCTGCGGGCCACGCGCCCCGGTGCGGAACGTGCCGGCCGCCCGCAGAACCATTTTCATGCCGGGAACGCCGCAGGCGACTGTGTCATGTAGCACAAGATGCCGCCTTCCCGTCAGTGCCCGTTTACCTCTGAGGGCCCGGCGCCCCAACCCGGAGCCGCACGACGGCCGCAACGAGGTTTTATGGAAGGGCAACGCAAAGCTCCCCGCAAGCTGCTGGGGGAAAACGGTTTCAAGTATAAGGAGCGGTTCGGCGTTATCGTGCTGTGCAGAGACGAGGCCGAGCATAAGGTCGTTTATGAACGTCTGAAGGCCGAAGGATACAAGTGCAAGGTGGTGCGGGTATGAAGATTCTCATTCGTCATCCTGCCCCGGCCTTTGAGTCCTACCGCGCCGCATGCGTGCAAAGTCTCTTTAACGTGGAAGGCATCGGCTTTGAGCTGGAAGCCGACCTGCCCATTGACGATGCCGCGGCCATGCCGTGGCAGATCGGGCTTGTGGTGGGGCCTTCCGGCTCCGGCAAGTCCAGTCTGGGAGCGCGGATATGGGGCAAAGACGCCCTGCGCGGCGAGGAACGCTGGCCGAAGGACGCCCCCATAATCGACGCCATAGCGCCGGACGCCGAGGGCGGAGACTGGCGGGCCGTCACCGCGGCCCTTTCCGCCGTGGGGCTTGGAGACGTTCCCGCATGGCTGCGGCCCTATCACGTCCTGAGCACCGGCGAGAAGTTCCGGGCTTCGCTTGCTCGCATTGTCTGCGAAGCGCCTCCCCGTGTCGTTGTGGACGAGTTTACGAGCGTTGTGGACCGCCAGATTGCCAGAATCGGCGCTTCCGCCTTCGCCAGAGCATGGCGGCGTACCGGCGGGCAGGCCGTTCTGCTTTCGTGCCATTATGACATCATCGACTGGCTGGCGCCGGACTGGATTTTCGACACCGGCGGCGACGGCTTCCGCTGGACACGGGGGTGTCTTCAACGACCCCGCTTCGAGCTGGAAATCAGACAGACAGGCTGGGAATGGTGGCCTCGTTTTGAGCCGCATCATTATCTGAAGCTGCCGCACATGATCGCCGCAACCAACTATGTGGGCTTTGTGGACGGTCAACCCGTGGCCCATGTGGCCGTCAGCACCCGGCAGGGCCTGGTGGAGGCCCGGGCCTGTCCCTGGTCGTCATGCCGGAATGGCAGGGAGCGGGGGGTGGCATGCGCTTTCTCAACGCCGTCTGCCAGATGTGGCGCGAGGGGAAGAACCGCTACGGGCTTGAGCTGCCAACGCTGTTTCATACGTCGCACCCCGGCCTGTGCGAGGCCCTGCGCCGCTCCCCTCTCTGGACTCAGATTTCAGCCCGCCTGTACGGTGAAAGCAAGGCGCGAAGCAGGCGGACAATCAATGCCTGCCGCCAGAAAGCGGGAACGCTGGAAAAACTGGGTACGGCCACGGGCTATGGCGGACATTTCAGGGCCGTTCAGGGCTTCCGCTATATCGGAGACGCAGCATGCGCATAGTGCTTTTCGGTCAAAAATGGCTTGCTGCCGAACTCCTGAAGCGGCTTGTTACGCTGCCGGACGTGAACGTCCTCGCCGTCTGCCCGGACACGGAGCAGGACAGACTTGCCGACGCGGCCCGGAAAGAAGGGATTCCCGTGACCGGCATGGCGTCTGTTCCCTCCTGCGATATGGCCGTTGCGGCGTACTGTCAGAAGTATATTCCCTCGGACGTTCGCGCTCGTTGCGGCCTGGGAATACTGGCGTACCACCCTTCGCTCCTGCCACGCCATCGCGGCCGGGACGCCGTGCGCTGGACCATAGCCATGCGGGAACCCGTAGCGGGAGGCTCGGTGTACTGGATGGACGACGGAGCCGATACCGGCCCAATTGAAGCTCAGGACTGGTGCCATGTTCTGCCGGGAGAAGACGCCGCCTCGCTTTGGCGGCGGGCCCTTGCTCCTATGGGCATCCGCCTGTTGACGGAAACCGTTTCCCACCTGGCCGGAGGCGGGAAGCCGCGAGCCGCTCCCCAGGACGAACGCGCGGCAACGTGGGAACCGGCTTTCTCCAGACAACGTCTCAAACCATAAAGCGGAGCGGGGGATTTTCCCCCGCCCTGCTTTTATAGTCTGCCATTCATCTGGAAAATTGATCTTAATAGTTCTCCAAACTATCAGAAGTCAAGCCACCCCCGAAATCTGCCACCTCTTGCGACTGCCATTTAACGCGCAAATCGCTGCCATTTGCCGCGCTAGGCTACTGCAGGCCAGGGCTTGCCCAGCTTCTTCACGTCATACGTTCCGAGCACGGCGGCGTCGGCAAAGGGCGTCTTCTTGCCGACGTCTCTGGCCGGAACGATTTCCTCGGATGCCGTCAGTCTGGCGTCCAGCGGCAGGCTCCGGGCCTCAAGGCCGCTTCCGCCCAGAGCCTCAAGCTGGGCGATATAGTCGTTGTACTCGGATTCCAGCAGGGCATAGAGTTTTTCCTGCTCCTTGACCGGCAGCAGAGGAATGCGCCCCGTCACCTTGCGCATGGCGTCTTCGCTGCTTTCTCCCACAGGCGAGCCGAGTTTCAGGGCCAGTGCGGGATTGTCGGCCATGACCTGCGCGGCGACCTTGTCGCCGTATTTGTTGAGGAAGTCGGGGATATTTTTGAACGAGGCGTCGGAATCCTTTGACGCCGTCGTATTGGCGTTCAGGCTGGCCATCTTCTTTGCCAGCACGGCGGCGGGGCGCTTTTCCGCCGGAAGGTCGGACATGATGAGCTGATAGGTGGGCGGCACGACCTGCCCGGTGCGAAAGACGCGCCCCAGCGTCTGCATGAAGACGTCGATGTTGGATTCCGCCTGCGCGATGATCATGTTGCGTCGGCGCTGATCCTTGAAGCGTTCCGATGCGTGCAGGCTGATGCCCGTGCTGCCCGCCTGATTGAGAATGACCACGTCCAGCTTTCCGGCATTGAAGGCGTCCACCACGCGGATACGGTCGGAAGGGCCGGTCGTGCGTTTGGCATAGGTCGGCACGTCCGTCGTATAGTCTATGCGTTCGGTGCGACCGGTGATCTCGTCCGCCCTGATGCCTCTGGCCTCAAATTCGGCCAGCATCCTGTCGATGACGGATACCGGCAGGCCGCCGAAGTCGGATTTGTTGATGACGGCCAGAGCCTGATTGTAGGCCCGCACGCCGTCCGGCCCCAGTTCTTCGTCCGTGAGGCGGCGTTTTTCCGTGGCTTCTTTTTTCCCGGCTTCCCTGATGGAGATCATCCGCGATTTTTCCAGATAGCGGATGAACATGTCGTTGAAGGTAAAGTTGATGGGGGAGCCTGCGGCAATGCCGTTCTGCTCCGCAAATTCCCGGATCATGCTGCCCATGGTGTTGGACAGGGCAATAACGACCTTTTCCCCTCTGGCAACGTCCTCGGCCGCGGCCTCGACAACGGCGTCCACCTTCTGCGCCAGAAGGCTCTGGGCAATGACGTTGTGCATGACCGCCGTAAAGTTGGTGCTGGAAGCGCCCCCCTTGCCCGTGCTCTTGTTGTCGCCGACGGAACCGCCCCGCCTGGCGGCCTCCTTGTCCGCCCTTTCAACGGCGGCTTCCTTCACGGCGTCAAAGGCCATGATGGCGCGCATGATTTCGGCTGTCTTTTCCGCGCGCGCCTTGTCGATGGGGACTGTCGAGGTCTGCACCTCGGCCCCTTCAAAGGAGCGTTCCCGGCGCAGATACTGGCCCGTTTCCGTCAGTTCCGCGGCCACGGCCTGCTGCATGGGAATGCCGCCCCGTTCAATGGCCTCGGCCAGCTTGCCCATATCGTCGGCGGCATACTGCATATCCGTCTTGAAATACAGACTCATGACGTCCGGCCGCTTGGCATAGGTGGCGGAGGAGTAGAACGCCCCCTGATGCGAGGCCTGCAGCATCTTGCGCACGAACTGGGCGCGGTCGTCGGCGGCGTCGGCTTTTTTGCGGACATTGGCCTGTCCGCCCGCGTTGTGGGATTCGTCCAGGATGAAAACGGCGTTGGGCGCGATGTTCATCATGAACTGACGCCGGAACGTGTCCTGCCCCTTGACGGGGTTGAGCTGATCGTAGGTCGTGAACACGGCGTCATACGCGCCCATGCCGTTTTTCATCACATCGGCCAGAACCTTCTCGTGCGCCTTTGCCGTTTTGGTCCTGAGCGTCCTGCCGTCGGGAAGAAGAATGGCCTTGTCGCCGGAGAGGTCCGCGTTGGTCGGCAGGGGATTGAAGCCCTCCATGCCGATGTCCGCAAGGTCGCGCACCATGTCGGCATAGAGATCGGGCTTCATGGTGACAAAGACGGGGATGTAGCCCTGCCGCTTTGCCCAGCGGATGATACCGGCATTGACGCGCCCCTTGCCGATGCCTGTCTGGTCGCCGATGATAAAGCCCGAACCGTCGGCAATATTGCTGATGGCCATGCCCAGGGCGTCCACCTGCTCGGCGGCAAAATACTTGCCGAGGTCCTTTTCCGGGTAGCCGAGCTGCCCGGCCACATAGCGGTCGATGGAGCCGTGGCGCTTTTCAAGGGCCGTCATGGCCTGCCGGGCGGCGGTGGCCATGTTCCGGGGAACAAGCGTCCCCATGCCCTGCATGGCGCTTGCAGGCTCATACGCCACCTGAAAGACGGTGGATTTCGGCCTGTCCGCCGTCCGGGGCCTGTCGTCGCTTTTCTGCGGGGGCGTTACTCCCAGCTCGGAACGTACATCCCCGCCGTCACTGTGCTGACCCAGTCTTCCAGCGTAATCTCGTCCGCCCCGTTTTCCGGCGTCTCCGCGTTGGCTGTCTGCGGCCACGTCAGCCTGTCTTTCCCCTCCGGTACGCCCGCTTTCCGCATCAGCAGATACGTCATTTCCGGATTCTGGAGCAGGGCGCTCACTTCTCTGTAGTCGGCTTCCGCCAGCCGTTGCAGGTCGGTCGTTCCGTACCCCAGAATCGAGGCGTTCTCCAGATCGCGCACCATCTGCCCCAGCGTTTCCTCCGGATCGTACGCTTCCTCTATCAGCCTCTGAACCTGCAGCGTCAGCAGGTCGATCAGATCGTCCTCGCTGCTGATTTGCGCCGTCTCCCGTTCGTCCGGTATCTGTACCGTCACTGCCAGACTTTCGCTCGGCGGTATCCACCACTTGCCCATGCAGAACCTCCTCAAGGGCGTTGAAGGATGTGTAGACGTGCGGCAGGGCCGCGCCGGGGAACGGGCGTCCGGCGGACGTTCCGCTGTTCTCCAGCACGATGACGTCGATGGGATAGCCCGCGCCCTGCCGTTCGTAGAGTTTACCATCGACGCAGAAATGCTCCAACACCCGGTAGCGTTCAAACAGCCAGCCCCAGAACCGCACCTGATCAGCGGCGCGATACTTTTTGCTCCGGCTGGCGTCGTTCCCCTGTTTCCCGCCGATAATCAGGACGGCGCGCCCGCCCTGTTTCAGCGATTCCAGCGCGCGGGCCGCAATGGCGTGGTCAAGCTCCTTCGTGGTCAGTCCGTTGACGGAAAATTCTCTGGTCTGCCGGTCGGCGTCCTTCACGCGGCCAAAGGGCGGGTTGGCGATGACGACGTCAACCGGGTCTTCCGGTCGAAAATCCACGGCGTCCCGTTCCGTGACCTCAAAGCCCTGCGACCGCAGGCGCGAGGCTCTGTCGGGATTCAGCTCATTGACCGCGGCCCTGTCCGGCGAGGCTTCCAGCAGCAGCATGCCGTTGCCCGCCGTGGGCTCGAAAACGCGCGTCCCGCTGTCTATGCCCGCCAGCCGCGACGCAAGAAAGGCAATGGGCGCGGGCGTGCTGTAGGCCTGCTGGGCAATGCTGGTGCTGGTGCGCACGTTCAGCCGCGGCTGGCGCTGATACAGGTCCACAAGCGCCCGGTAAATTTCCGTGTCGCCCGCATGACGCTCCCGCATTGCGGCAACCGTCCTGCGCGCCGCCAGCGTCACGCCCAGCTCGACGGCCTCGTCAACGGCCTTGGCCGCCTCCGTTGCCGGGCGCACGGTTCCCCCCAGCAGGGAACCGGCCTCCCTGCGCGCCTCGATAATGGCGCCAAATTTTTTCCCGGAGAGAAAGGCCTCCGAAAAATGAGCGGCCAGCGCCACCGTGTCCGGGGCGTCAATCGTGCCGAAGGCTCCGGCGGGAGAAGCCGCCGCGCCCCGATCCGTATCCGTCCGCCGCGCGGCTTCGTCGTCCGTGTTCCGCCGGGGGCTCTCCGCAATATCGAGATACTCTTCCTTGCCGGAAACCAGATTTCTGATGCGAATCTGCGGGCGCTCTGCCTTCTGTTCGCTTTCGGGAGACTGCCCGGAGGAACTGATGCCGTCCTCCGGTCTTTCCGCGCCGGGCGCGTCGGCCGTCTTGCCTTTCAGAGAATCCGGGCTTACGCTTTCTTCCGCGTCGGGAGTCTTCTCCACGGGCCGGTCTGCATCCGATGTTACCCGAAAGACGGCTTCCGGCGCGTCCTGCTTCTTGCTTTCCCTGTCCTGCGCCGGGGCGGCTCCGGTTCGCGCCGCTTCTTCCTGCCCGGCTTCGCCGGCATACGGCAGCATCTCGTCGGTTATGCGCTGCCAGAGCGCGTCATGCGTGACGCCGACGCTTTTCCTTTCCCGCTGCATGTCCTCCACGGCGGCCAGCATCTCCTGACGGCCTTCCGCCTTTGCCCGTTCCGCGGCTCCGGCAAGAACGGCGTCCGCGGTATTCTCTCGTCTGGCGTCGCCTATGGGCGGATGCGAAAGCGGCTTCCCGCCGTAGGTGAGCGGCGTTTTTTCCTCTGCGGTGTCCGGCTGCGCTCCCGACCGTTCCGGACCTGTTGCCTGCGTGCGGGCAAGACGACGCGCCAGCAGAGAGCGCATTTCCTCTGTTCCCATAAAGTCGGCCTTGCCGCGAAGCTGTCGCGGCAGACGGCGAATCAGCTCCTTACGGGAAAGACCGGCAAGCTCCGGCGGTATGACGACAGGTTCCGCCGGAGGCAGGACGGGGCTTGTCTCCGGCTGCCGCGCGGACGTCGGCAGAGAATCCGGCTGTTGCGGCGCTGCCTGCGGGCTTTCAGGAAGGGGCGTCGGCTGCATGGCGGGAGCGGGCAGGGGAGAGGGAACGGTCGGCGCTTGCGCCTCGTGGGGCAACGCCTGTTGCGGCATGGCGGGGGGAAGCGTCGCCTGCTGCGCTTCTTGCGGAACAGCCTCCGGCCCCGGTATGCCGAGCTGTTCCGCTGCGGCCGTGGTGTCCGCGCGCGGCTTTTCCTGTGTGCGGGTGAGCTGCGCCTGCGTGGGCAGGGTGGGAATCTGTGCGGGCGGGCGCGGCGCGGGCTGCGCCGGGCTGAACGGAAGTCCGCCAATCCCGGAGGCAACGCCCGGCAACGGCGGCAGCGGCGCGGGGGGAGCGGAGATTTCCGGGGTCCCGTGCGCCGCGAGCGGTGTTTCCTGCAAGGTGTCGGCAGCGGGGGAGGCGCGCAGAGGATCAAGGCCGCCGATGCCGGCCGCCATGCCCGCCGTTGACGGCATGGAGGGCGACGGGCCGTTTTCGGGCGCGGGAGAGTCGCGCAGCAAATCAATATGCTCGCCACTGTCCAGCGAAGGCTGCAAGCCCGGCGCGGCCGTTGTGGCTTCCGGCGACGCTGCAAGGTCGTCTTTTACGGCCGCATTGCGTTCGTAAGTTTCCTGGCTTTCCGGAGCGACGGTCGGCGTCTGCGGCGACACGGGGGGAGTGCCTTCGGAAGCTGCGGATTCTGCGGCGGCAAGCTGCCGTTCCAGCTCTCTGGCCTGACGGCGGGCTGTATAGCGGTCCTTGAGGTATTGCGCGCCGCGCATGCCGCCCATTTGCAGCAGAGCGCCCACGGCAACCGGCCCGGCCTGTTCTTTTATAAATTCGCTGACAGTGGGCGCGTCCGGACGCAGGCCCATGTCCTGCCGTGTCCATTCCTGCCCCATAAAGGTAATGCCTTCCGTTCCCAATTCTTCGGAGGTCCCGGCTGCAATCTTTGCGGGAATGCGCGTGATTGCCCTTTTGCCAATCGCTTCGCCTACCGAACCGAGGCCGATTCCTTTCAGGATTTTGCCCCCCGCGCCGCCCAGCAGACCGGCCGTGAAAAACTGACTTACGGCTTCGGGACCTGCCTCCCACAGACCGAAGCGCGTGGCCTCGTCGTCGATGGCCGCGTTCAGCCGTTCGGCCTCCTCCTGGGACAGCGGGCGGCCAAGACGCGCCATATGGGAACGCTGCACCTCTTCCACAAACTGGTCTTTGGCCATGCGATAGAAGGCCGCGCCGCTGAGCGCGCCGGCGCCGACCATGCCTCCCAGCGCCGTGCCTGCCGCGCCGCCCAGCGCCATGCCGCCTATGCCGGTAGCCATGCTGGTGGCAACGGAACGCGGCCCCTGGTAGAGGGATTTTGCCAGCATGTCCCCCTGAGCTTCCTGCAAGGAGGGGATACGTCTGGCGCTGTCTCGCTGCTGCCGCGCAATAATCTCGTCGGTCGTTCCCCGCTGATCGGGAGAAATATCGCCGCCGCGCACAATACGCGCCATATCTTCCGGGAGCTGATCCGTAACGGCGTCAAAAATGCCTTCTCCCAGCAGGCGGGCATGGCCGAACAGGCCGCTTCTGTCCTTGTCCAGAATGTCCTGCGCCGTGATGGGGCTGTCGGGATTGGCGCGGTTGTAGTCCTGAACAGCCTGACTGACAGGATCGCGCGGAATCCCGTTGGCCGTCATGTAACGCTCAACCGCTTCCGGCGTGATTTCCGGCAATGCCGAAAATCCCTGCAAAACGGGCATGTCGCTGTTTCGTGCCATGGCTCTCTCCGACGAGTTTTTTCTTCAAGTATTGCATGAAGAAAAAATGCGCCGGAAGACTTCCTCTTTTCCGGCTTTTGTGCTAGGCGCGGAAAACTGATATTTTTTATAAATTTTCATATTGTAATAATTTTATATTCTATATAGCCTCTGCAAGAGGAGGTCCCCATGAAAAACGCTTTTTTTTGCCGCGGCAGCCTGTCTGCTGCTTGTCTTTTGCTGTTCTGCGGGGCATGTTCATTCGGCTGCGGAGTCAGTCGGCGGATGGGGCGACTGTGGATTGAAACATGCTGAAGAAGCGCCGGTAGCCGATGACGGGGCGGGACTGTGCGGCGGCGACGCCGACGCGACCGTGCTTGACGATCTGCTGCTGGCCGGGAGGGGCTGCTGCTCGTGGCATGGCGGCATGTCCGGGCAGTGCGATAACGGGCGCGTGGTCTGTAATGACGGAACGTTAAGCCCGTCATGTACCTGCCGGGCTTCGACGACGCCTGCGCAAGGCGCGTAACGAGAAAGGAGTTGGCTCTCTATGAAGAAGATTGTTTTGGCAATATCCTGTTGTCTCTTGATGTCTCCGGCTCATGCTCTGGCGTGGGATGGATTTGACTATGAATCTGGAAACTTCGTTGAAATAGAATCCGGAAACTTGGTACGCTCCGGTCAGGAGATCGAAATATTTGATTATGCCGATGGCAAATACAAAGATGTCGAAGTCGTCGGTATAGATAGATTTGGTAGTCGGGTCGATGTGGAAGTCTATGATCCGGAACGGGATGAATTCAGAACTTTTGAAATGGACTAACACAAGCGTCGGATACTGCGGGATTAATTTAAAAGATTGCTTGGTCTGCCGGGATGATAGATCGCGTCATCCCGGCATTTTTTTATTTGTATCCGTGCAAGGAATACGAGTTTCTTTCCCCAAAGACGTTATCCTCCCCCCGGCCACATTCTGAAGGAACAGCAAAAATTTTTTTCTTTGATGCGTATATATGCCAGGTGACACCACGACTCTTTTCTGAGGACTGAAAAGCGTGCTACTTTATCGTCAAAATCTTCCTGTCGGCAGAAAAGGAGAAAGTCATGTACGAATGTAACCATCTGGAATTTGAGAATCTTGAAAGCTCTGATGAGCGCATGCGAAAGAGCCACAGCGCTAGATGCGGTCATGTGAAGCGGCGCATACTGGCCGAAGAGCGATTAAAGGGAAAGACGCTTGATTTCGCGCTTGACGTGCTGGCATCTCAAACGGGTTTCAGTGATCCGTCTTTTTTGCAGGGAATTGCCGAAAGTCTGAAAAAAGGAGTCCCTCTGGATGAGTATGAGAAGCATATCATGGTGGACGTAATCCTGGTGCATTGCAAGATTGCAGGAGGACTATAGATCCTTTTCTTGACATTCCCCTCGTTCTATAACGCCGCTTGAAGCGGCGCACCGGCTGCAACATGCCGTACTGTCGTCTGTCGAACGGTCGTAGTCGGGAAAGAAATGTAATCAGGCCCCTGCCGGAATGGCGGGGGCCTGTTGCTTTTTTGAATGTGCGAGATGTGGCCGGAAGATGCGGACTGAAACAGGGGGAGCAGTTCCGTCAAAAAATCCGGAGAAACCTTCCATTCATAAAATATTTTGTAACTTTTTGATAAAAAAGTTGACGAAAGAGGGCGTGGTGTATAAAAATAAAAAACCGCTAGTTGCAGCTAGCGGTTGTAGTTTTCTGATTTTTCAGAAAACTAGGATATTTTTATCTTTTGCCGACTTCTTTGGGCTGCGCTGATACTCACCCCAAAGAAGTCGGCAATTCTTTTATCGCTCCATCCTTCCCGTATGGCTTTAATCATCAGGCTGGTCGGCATGAGAAAAGCCCCGGCGAATCTGTTCGCCTGCCATTCCGGATCCTCATACGCCGGAAGAGTCTTACGCGGGAATTGCCGGTGCGATGTCCTTCCTTGCAGAAGCTCCTTACGGAAGTATGGCCCATGCAACTTAGCATGGCCAATTTCGTGAGCAAGAGTAAATTTTGCCCTCGGATTGTCCATCGACAACGCATCGAATGTTTTGGCATCAAGGATAATCTCGTTGGTGGAGGCGTCGTAATGGGCTTCCTCTCCCACCAGCTCTTCCACTCCGTAATCAAGACCCAGCTTTGTCAAACCTCCTCTGTCGAAAAAATTGAAAAATGCAAGTGGTTGCAACGCATTCTGCGGAAACCCGAAAAGTTGAATCAACGTCGCATTGGCCAGCGCATCAATTTCGAGAGAGCGTTTAGGCGGTACTTTGCGTACCAGTTCGTCTTTATTCATCTTTATTTTCCTGGTTGAAGATTTTAAGAATCTGACTTGCTTCCTCGTTGGTAATGGAATCCCAGCGACGGGCAAGGGTCAGCGCAGCATCAGAGATGATGCTGTCTTTGCCTGAAAGTTCAAGTTCCACACGTTTTCTTTCTTTTGCTGCCATCTCCTCCAGGTCCTTTATGTCCATTTCCAAGAATTCAGCCAGCTTGGATAACTTTTCTCCTTGGGGTGGATTTCTACGACCTCGCTCTATGTCTGATATATAAACGACCGATACCCCGACGGCCTCGGCCATTGCTCTCATGGACTTATTTGCCTGTTCCCGAAGAGACCGGATGTATGCACCAAAATCCCCCATTGTTAGCTCCTTTAACCTAACTTCCATTAGGTGTTAAGCAAGTTAGCGTACAAGCGTTCAGCTGTCAATATCCTCTGGATGAGGTACGGCTGCCGCTCTTGACTGCCAAGAAAGACAGCTCAAAAAAGCCGGAGAAATTTCCGGCTTTTGTTGTCTTGCGCTGCCTCAAATTGTCTTGCTTCAAAAAGTGCGCTGCTGGTATCGTGGCGGCAGCTTGCCTGTTTTTCTGTAGAGACTTTTCTCTTTATCGCTCAGCTCATCCCAGACATCGGCTGGTGTTACCGCACGCAAACGAGAAGGACGCTTGACCGGAGGGGTATCGTAGCGACTGGTGAGCTTTTGGGCTTCATCGTCGCTGATGTCGTGAGGATTCCCATTTTCATCTATACGCGCCCATTGCAACCTGCCATTCTTGGGATATTGCACAATTTTTCCGGTATGGGGTGACGTCCTGGTAGAATTTTCCTGATGCATATTTTGATTGGAACTGCTGTTCGTCTGTGGCGGCATAGCAGCGTCATTCCCCGTCGTTGCCGTCTTCTGCTGCGGCGCGGCAGGGGAGCCCAGCAGGCTCTGCGCGGCGATGGAACGGGCATGACGCGCGGCTTCGTCATCGGGCATATGGGGATTGCGCTCTTTGATTGCGCGCAGGGCCGCCTCTGTCTGCTGATCGAGTCGTACCCTGGCATCATAGGGGTGGATGCCCAGCTGCGCCGCGTGCGTCAGGGCGCTTGCAATGGCGGGATCGATTATGTCCTTGCCATCGGCGTCCTTGATTGTGGCCAGCGTCTGAATGAGCTTTGCGGAGTCCGAGTTCACTCGTCCGCCGCCACTTCCGCTGCCGCCGCCTTTTTGCTTCTGCGGCTTGTAGGGACTCATGCCTGCCCGAAAGACGCCATCCATGCCGTCATACATGCCGACCTGCCGTCCGCGGCGGTCAAAAACCAGCAGTCTGGGCTGGGCGCTGTAATCGTCAACCGGGTTCTGGATAACGCCCATGCCTGCGATATTTCCGCTGGAATCGTACAGGGGAATCTGCTTTTTCGGATCGATCCTGTTTTCGGCATTCCCCATGACTGTTCCCCAGTAATAGCGGGCGGCTGCGGCATTGAACGCAGGGTTGACGGGGTGCAGTTTTCCATCCAGACCGCGCAATATGGACTGCTCGCCCTGCAAGACCGTATTCACCTCGTTCATGGCTTCCTGCGGAGTGAGGAGGCGACCGGTTTCCGTCCATCCCTGATGCTGATCCGAGCGGAACAGTATCTTGAACTTGCCGTCCTGCGTTCCTTCAAGTCGGTAGGGCAGAGGGGATTTAGCGGAAAGTTGCTCCATAAGAGGAACGAATTGCTGCATATCGCCGGACTTAAAGGCCTTGTTGACAGTCATGGCCTGTATGCGCCAGTCCTGATACTGCTTGTCTGCGACCTCGTCCATGCTCTTGAGCATTTCCAGACGGCCCTTTTCCGTACTGGCGCGATCCTTGACGAACTGCCCCACGGCCTGCGCGTGCCAGTAGTCCTGCATATCCGGATTACGCTGGATGCTTTCAAAGCCGCCTTCCCCGAAGGCTTTGCTCACGTCGTCGTAAGCGCTGCGCAGTTTGTGTTCATTGTACATGTTCCAGGCGCTGTCCGCCGCGCCCACGAGGGAGTTTATTCCTCTGCCGACGGCGGCGATGGAAACGGCCCCCTTGTAGATGTCGTCCCAGACGTTGCTTTCCTTTTTGACGGTCGTTGTGGTCTGTTTGGTCTGTGCTGCCGCCGCCTGTGTGGCGGCGCTCATGGCGGATTGCGCCATCTGGGCGGGACTGCTCAGGGGCTTGTAGAGTGTCATGCTTGCTCCTCATGTGCGGGTTTTGGGGAAGATGGGGGAGTTTGAGGGGGAAGAAACACCTT
>CALVHG010000034.1 GCA_944327285.1 uncultured Desulfovibrio sp.
AAGCGCGCTGGGGAAGGGATGGGGGCTTGGGGGAAGGGAAACACCTCTCGCGCTAGCAGAGGGGTTTCCCTTCCCCCCAAAAAAATAGTGTTGGCAGGCTCTAGATCATGCGGGCCGGGCCGGTGCTGTTTCTGACGATGAGTTCCGGCAGAATTTCCACGCGCGTGACGCTGCATCCGGGGCCGTTGCTGATGCGCTGGTGCAGAATGTCCAGCGCATGGCGTCCCTTTTCGGCAATATGATGTTCCACGGTGGTAAGGCTGACGCGCGCCAGCCGTGAGGGAAAAATATTGTCGAAACCGCAGAGACTGTAATCTTCCGGTACGCGCGCGCCGCTTTCGAGAATGGCGTCGAGCACGCCGCAGGCCACCATGTCATTGACGGCCACAAAGGCCGTGATGTCCTTCTCAGACAGGCATTTGCGCGCCAGGGTGCGCCCGGTGGCGTACTCTATGTTTACGTCTCCCCGTTCCTGGGCCGGGCTGACGGCGCAGGTCCGCACCAGAACGCGGCCTTCAGGGCAGGTCTCGCGGAACGCGTCGCGCAGTCCGTCCAGCCGCCGCAGGCGCGCTGAATTGTCCTTGTTCAGCGGCGTGGAGACACAGGCCACGGCCCGATGCCCCAGACCGATCAGATAGCGTCCTACCAGCATGCCCGCGTTGTAGTTGTTCAGCTCCACCGTATCCAGATTGAGATTGGCGTCTCTGTCCCCGATGACGACCACGGGAGTGTCGCGATTGATGCGTTCGGCCTGTGCCGGACACAGGGGGAGGGTGCAAAATATGATGCCGCCCACGCCCGCGGCCGCCAGCGTATGCAGCAGACGTGCCTCCGATGCGGCGTCCCGGTAGGTGGTGAAGATAACGGTGTCGTGGTCATGCCGGGCGGCGGCATCCTGAATGGATTGCACCAGCGTGGAATAATACTGGTTGACCACATTGGGGCAGATGATGGCCACGCTCTGCTCCGCAAGAATGCGGCTGGGGCGGTGCCGCCGCACGCCGCGGTAGCCCAGAGCTTCCGCAGCTTCCCGTACTTTGAGCACTGTCTCCGGGGCAAAGGATACGTCTGACCGCTCCGCCAGAATCATGGATGCCGTGGCGGCGGAAACGCCGCTGCGGGCGGCCACATCGTTGAGCGTGACGCGGCGGGAATTTTTCATGCTGCCTCCGTAGTGGCGAACTGAGAGCATTTTCTTTAATTTAATTTTTAATTAAAAATTAATCAAGGTGCAGACTGTTGTTTGCATGTGTCATTTTGCAGACAAGTGCTATTTAGAGGGAAGAATAGCTTGTTTTATTACTCTCTCTATGGCAGAGATTCCCTGAACAGATTTTATATCTGTTTTCATGAATAAAAATTTATTAAATTTTTAACAATGCGGAGTCCAGCAAGGAGCTGCCATGTCTACACCAACTAAACGACAGATCCGGACCGTGGCGCTGGCGAGTCTGCTTGGCGCGACCATCGAGTGGTATGACTTTTTCCTCTACGGCGTCGTGGCGGGCATTGTCTTCAACAAGCTCTACTTTCCCACGACCGACCCCTTCATCGGCACCTTGCTGGCCTACAGCACGTTTGCCATCGGCTATCTGGCCCGTCCGTTTGGCGCTTTTGTTTTCGGCCATTTCGGCGACAAGCTCGGCCGCAAGAGCATGCTTGTGCTGACCATGCTCATCATGGGCATTGCTACCATTGGCATCGGCCTTGTGCCCACCTATGAGCAGATTGGCTTTGCGGCTCCCGTTATCCTCCAGACCTTCCGTCTGATGCAGGGCCTCGGACTGGGCGGCGAGTGGGGCGGTTCCGTCCTCATGACCTACGAATATGCCGGCAAACGCGAACGCGCCTTTTATGCCAGCATTCCCCAGATGGGCCTTGCTACGGGCCTGTGCCTTTCGTCCGGCGTGGTGGCGTTGCTTTCGGCGTCGCTCAGCGATCAGCAGTTTCTGGACTGGGGCTGGCGCATAGCCTTCCTCATCAGCGTGGTGCTTGTGGGCGTGGCGCTCTATATCCGGCTGCATATTCTGGAAACGCCCGATTTCCAGAAGGCCAAGGACGAAGGGAAGACGGCCGACAAGACCCTTCCCATTGTCAAGGTCTGCCGCAATCATCCCGGCAATATCGCGCTCGGCGTGGGCGCGCGCTGGATTGACGGCGTGTTCTTTAACGTGCTGGCCGTGTTTGTCATCAGTTATTTGGTGCAGTTCATCAGCATGGAACGCACGCAGGCCCTGACCATCGTCATGATTGCTGCGCTGCTCATGTGCCCCTTTATCCTGATTGCGGGCCGCCTTGCCGACCGCTACGGGCGCGGCATGGTTTACGGGGTTTCCAGCCTGCTGTGCGGGCTGTCCATCTTCCCTTCCTTCTGGATTATGGAAGCCAGCGGCGGCAGTTTGTTTCTTGTAGCGCTGGCCATCATCATTCCTCTGAGCGTCTTTTATGCGGGCGTGTTCGGCCCTGAAGCGGCGCTGTTCTCCGATCTCTTTCCGCCGGATGTGCGCTATACCGGCATTTCCATTGTCTACCAGTTCCCCGGCTTCCTGGTGGCGGGTATCGTGCCTGGCCTGTGCACCTTCCTGCTGAACTGGAACGAGGGAGATCCGCTCTACGTCTGCCTCTTTACGTTGCTGGCGGGCGCGACCAGCGCCGTTTCGGCCTTCTGTATTCAGCGCAAGAGTAATATTGCCCGGCGCACGCACGGCGACGACGTCCAGCATATCTAGAGCATTTTCAGTTTGAAACGCTGCGCGTTTCAAACCATACGGCCTGTCGTTTCGCGGAAAAAACGCGTTTTTTCCGCTCACTTTGGGCCGGGCGGCGCTGTGTCGTCGCTTTCAAAGTTGAAACGCTCTAACAACGCAACCGGCGGATTTTGGGGGGAAGGGAACGCCCTCGTCTCTGCGGTCTTGCCCGCTCCTTTTTGGCGACAGGCACGCCTTTTCAGAGGCAGAGTTTTTTCGTCCATCCCCGATGTATTCTTTTTCCCGCCGCGCCCTGTGTGAAGCCGTGCGCGGCGGGGAAAAGCAGGTAGACGAGGAAAATTTATGCAAATCTTACAAATTTCGGATCTGCACTTGCGCGGCGACGGCCGCCTTTCCTTTCGCAAGGTGGATACGCCCGCCTGTATGCGGGTCATGGCGGACTATCTGCACAGCCTGACCAGCAAGCCCGATGCCATTGTCATTACCGGAGATCTGGCCGACAGCGGCGACGAACACGCCTATCGCATGCTGTATGAGGCACTGTCCGATCTGCCCATGCCTATTTATGCCGTACCCGGCAATCATGACAGGCGCGACCGTATGCGCGCCATTCTCCGGGGCTGGGTTCCGGAAGAGAGCCCCGTGCCGCCGCGCGTCTGTCATTGCGTGGATATGGGCGAACTGCGCCTTGTCCTGCTGGACAGCATGGAACCCGGCTCGCACAGCGGGCACTGTCCGGAGGCTATGGCGCGCTGGCTGGACGACTGCCTTCAGGAGGACCCCGCCAGGCCCGCGCTGATCTTTATGCATCATCCGCCCTTCCTGACCGGTATGGGCGTCATGGACGAGCCTTTCGAGGGCGCGGCCCTGCTGCGGGAGGTGCTGGAGCGCGCGCCGGGAGCGCGTCTGTGCTGCGGACATATGCACCGCCCCATCTTTACTCTGTGGGCGGGATGCCCGGCGCTGACATCGCCGTCTGTCTCCATGCAGATTGATCTGGATCTTAGCCCTGAGGGCGGGGACGCCTTCCGCATGGAAATGCCCGGCTATCTGCTGCATCACTGGGACGGCGTCTATTTGAACAGCCACGTTTGCCAGATTCCCGCCGAGGCGGATTTTTCCGGTCCGCATCCCTTTGCGGATTCGGTCAATCCCGTGGAAGATTAGCTTTCTCTGTCAGTTGGTTGGGGGAGGGGACCCAGCTCTGTTTCGATACCCGTAGCATCCTTCGTCGCAGCGGGCATCCTGTTGCTGGTAGCGGGAGAGGACTGCTCGCGCCCCCTTTCTCGCTGTGCTGCGAAAAGGCTGGACCCTTCCCCCAAGTCTCATTCCTTCCCCCTCAACCAGAGCCTTTTCAGTTTGAAACGCTGTGCGTTTCAAACCATACGGCCTGTCGTTTCGCGGAAAAAACGCGGTTTTTCCGTTCCCTTTTGGCGGGGCGGCGCTGTGTCGTCGCCTCGCGTTTTTCCTTTTTCAAAGTTGAAACGCTCTAAAACGTAACGCTCTGGAAATTCTTCTGACGCTGGCCGCAGCAACGAAAAGCCGGGAGAGGCGCAAACCTCTCCCGGCTGTATGCGGCGCTATGGCGCGAGGCGGTTTACAGCCCCTTGTCCTTCATCAGGCAGATCAGGTCGCAGACGCGGTTGGAATAGCCCCACTCGTTGTCGTACCAGGCCACGGCCTTGAGCAGGTAGCCGTCCTGCACGCTGGTATAGGGCGCTTCTACGATGCTGGAGGCAGGATTGCCCTTGAAGTCCATGGAAACGAGGGCCTTGTCGTTGTATTCGAGAATGCCCTTCAGATAGGTTTCGCTGGCTTCCTTGAGCTTGGCAAGCACGGTTTCGGTATCCGTGTGCTTTTCCAGAATACCGCTGAAGTCCACCACGGAAACCGTGGGCGTGGGCACGCGCAGCGAATAGCCGCTGAATTTGCCCTTCAGCTCAGGAATAACCTTGGCCACGGCCTGCGCGGCCCCGGTAGACGTGGGGATGATGTTGCAGGCGGCGGCGCGGGCGCGGCGCGGGTCCTTGTGAGCCATATCAAGGATGCGCTGGTCGTTGGTATAGGAGTGGATGGTCACCATATTGCCGATCTTGATGCCGAATTCCCGCTGCAGCACCAGCGCCATAGGCGCCAGGCAGTTCGTGGTGCAGGAGGCATTGGACACAATGTGATGTTTGGCGGGATCATACTGGTCATGGTTCACGCCCATGACGATGGTGATATCCTCTTCCTTGGCAGGCGCGGTGATGATGACCTTTTTAGCGCCGTTGTCGCGGTGCACGGACGCCTGCGACGCCTTGCGGAAAATACCGGTGCTCTCCACAACCACGTCCACGCCATAGTCGGCCCAGCGCAGATTGCCGGGATCACGTTCGGCAAAGCAGTGAATCTTCCAATCGCCGACCACGGCTTCCTGACCGTCCACCTTAGCGTCGAGCCAGGCGCGGCCATACACGGAATCGTATTCCAGCAGATGGAAATTGGTTTCCGCATCAAACAGATCGTTGATGGCGACCACCTCCACGCGATCCTTGTAATGCTGATGCAGCGCGCGGAAGACCTGCCGGCCGATACGGCCAAATCCATTGATGCCTACACGAACTATACTCATTGCTTCCTCCAGAAAACGGCTCACAGCCGCACACTTTCACATGCTGCCCCGCGGGCCTGTCCGATATTCGCCATGAAAGGGTCGGAATGTCCGACTATGAAATATGGCGACAGCCCGGATCGCAGGCGCGCAGGGGGCCTAGTCTTCGTAAACGGAATAGGCGTGTTTCGCCATCAGCTCGTAATTGTTGCGCAGCGCGTCATGCAGACGGGCATTTTCAATGGACATGGCCGACAGGGCCGCCACAGCCTGCATGAAGGTTTCCTCGTCGGGAGTGAAATCCCGCTCTTCGGAAGAATACACGCGAATCAGGCCGATAGGCTTGCCGTTGACCAGCAGGGGCGCGGACAGCACGGAAACCAGCCCCTCGGCTTTGGCGGATTCGGGATACTGGAAGCGGCCGTCGCTGGTGGCGTCCTTCAGATGAATGATCTTGCCGCCGAGCACTTCGCCGTCAAGACCGCTGCGACCTACTTCCACAGGCCCCTTGCGCATGTAGGAGTCAGAAAGACCATAAGCCGCCGTGGGCAGCAGAAAATGTCCCGTGCCGTCCAGCAGGCGGATGGTGCAGGCCTTGCAAGACATAGCCTTGGCGGCATGTTCGGTGATCTGATGCAACACGGCCGAGGGTTCCAGGCTGGAATTGACGGCCAGCGCCACGTCGCGCAATGCGGCAAAGTAATTTTGAGCCATAAGAGAATCCTCCTGGGCGTAAAGCCCGGCTAGAGCGTTTTAGCTTTGAAAAAGGTAAAACGCGAGGCGGCGACACCGCGCCGCCCGGCCAAAAGAGAGCGGAAAAACCGCGTTTTTCCGCGAAACGACAGGCCGTATGGTTTGAAGCGCACAGCGTTTCAAACTGAAAATGCTCCAGAGTCCTGAGTCGCGTCCCTGCCGCGACCGTCACGCCGCCGCGACAGCTTCGCAAAAATGTGGCGGCGCGTTTTGTTATTTTTTTCACAGCAGGCGCGCCTCGTCAATAGGCGACGCGATTCCGGCGCTCCTATCCTTTCGGCTGTTCCTGCCGCTGCGGGGGGGTGCGCATGGTAATCTGGCCTTCGATGATGCCGCCCTCTTCGGTAAGCAGGCTCGGCGTGCGCAGCCGTCCTTCCAGCACGCCGGAAGAATGCACCACCACGCGGCGCTTGGCGACGACATCGCCGGTCAGCTGCCCGGACAGCATCAGCTCGCCGACGTTGAAAGTTCCGTCAACCACGGCGCCCTTGCCGATGACCAGCGTGCCCTCGCTGGTAATTTCGCCGGTAAACTTGCCGTCAATATGGACGGAGCCTTCAAAAACAAGCTTGCCTTCATAAACGGTATTGGAACCGAGGAAGGCGTTCAGTTCTTCCTTTGCCACACTATCCCCCAGTGGACCTTTCGGTCTTCGCAGTATCATCGGTTAACCCTTGAACATGAAGCGTCTCATGGAGACGTTAAGCACAATTCCCACTAAAGTAAAATTGACGATCGTGGCGCTGCCGCCATAGCTGATGAAAGGCAGGGGTATGCCGACCACTGGCATCAGGCCGATGACCATGCCCATATTGATGCAGATTTGCCAGAAAAAATAAAAGAAAACGCCCACTACCAGCATGCTGCCGAACCGGTCCTTTGCCTGCACGGCCGTGGCAAAAATAGACAGCAGAAAAAAACAGAACGCCGTTACCAGCGCCACGCAGCCCACAAAACCCCACTCCTCGCCAAAAACGGCAACGGCAAAGTCGGAATGACGTTCGGGCAGAAAGCGCAGCTGGCTCTGCGTGCCGCCGCCAAACCCCTTGCCCCAGAGTTCGCCGGAACCGATGGCAATGCGCGATTGCAGGATGTGATAGCCCGTGCCGCGCGGATCGTCGCCAGGATTAAGAAAGGTCAGGATGCGCTGCCGCTGATAGTCGTGCATGCCCACGAACCACATAAACGCCCCGGCGCAGGGCACGGCCAGCAGGCAGGTCTTGAGCACGGCGGGCTTGAGTCCGTGGAACAGAATCATGCCCGCGAGAATGAGCAGAATCAGCATGGAGGTGCCGAGGTCCGGCTGTTTGAGAATAAAGGCCACAGGCAGCATCCCGGCTGCCAGAACCATGCTGAAACTCTTCCAGTCCAGCGGTTTTCCGTCGCGGGACAGCAGACGGGCGGTCAGCACCAGCACGGCCAGTTTGGTCATTTCCGACGGCTGAATACTCATGAATCCCAGGGAAATCCAGCGTTTGGCCCCGTAAACCGTACTGCCGATGAGCGGCACCAGCATGAGCAGGACAAGACAGCATAAATATGCCGGCCAGGCAAGATTACGCAGCTGCCGGTAGTCGAAACACAGGGTCAGCAGCAGACAGCCCAGACCGCATAATCCCCAGATCAGCTGTTTTTGATAAAAGGGCGCATAGGACAGCAGGCCGCTTTCAATGCGCGTGCCGCTGGCGGAGTAGAGATTGCCGACGCCCACGAGATAGAGCGCGAACAGCCAGAGCAGCAGGCTCCAGTTCAAATAGGTAAAAAGTCGCTTATCCATACGCAGGCGCAGATATCAACGTTGAAATTTGCGCGGAATCCCCTTTCCGAAGGGATGTTCCAGACGTGCGCGTTCCGGCAGTCTCCCGCCCGACGTCCGCATGCCTTCCGCGAACTCTCTGGCGCCCTTTCGGCAGAAAGAGCGATTTCTGAACGCCATGCCGCCATGCGGCGGCTATTTTCACGCAGGCGGGGTTTCCCCCGCCTACGGAATGATGACCTTGAACCGCGGCGCCTGTCCCGGCCGCGTCGGCGTCGGGGCCGGGCGGGTTTCCAGCGGCACGACATTGCGCGGACGCGGCGTCCCTTCGGGATTCGGACGCGCGCTTTGTGGCGTGGGGGCTAACGGCGTCACCGGCGCGCGGCGCGGACGCTGCTGTTGCTGCTGCGGCGTCTCCGTGACGGGGCGGGGTTTGGGCGCGCCTTCGTCCGGGCCGAAAAGGTGTTCATAGACCTTTTTGGCAACCGGCCCGGCCACGCTGGACCCGCCGCCGCCATGTTCGACCATGACGACGACCACATAGGTTTTGTCGTTCTTGCGTCCCCAGGTGGCGATCCAGGCATGGTCGCGCTGGGCATATTCCATTTCCGCGGTTTTGAGGCGGCGATCTCCCGACGAAAAGCGCAGTTTGACGACCTGCGCCGTGCCGGTCTTGCCGCCCATGTCGGCATCTTTGCGACCCACGACGCGCGCCGTGCCGCCGGAGGCCGTCTTGCGCATGGCCTCCACGACAAAATCCAGCGTCTTGAGCGAGGCCGGCACCGTGCCGACCACATCGACCGTGGTATTATCCAGCAGCTGCGGCTTGAGCAGCTTGCCGCCGTTCAGCAGGCTGGAAACGTAGACGGCCATCTGTACCGGCGTCACCAGCGTGTAGCCCTGTCCGATGGAAACATTGTACGTTTCGCCGCGCACCCAGGGCTTTTTAAAGCGTTTGCGCTTCCATTCCTTGGAAGGCACCAGACCGGATTTCTCATGCGGCAAATCAATGCCTGTGGGACGGCCGAAGCCGCACGCCTTGGCGAAATCCTCGATCTTATCGATGCCGAGTCGCTCGGCCATGATATAAAAGTACACGTCGCAGGAGTTGATCAACGCGCTCTGCATATTTTGCGAGCCGTGACCGCCGCGCCGCCAGCAACGAAAAATCTGGTTGCCCAGCTTGACCTGTCCGGGGCAGTAGACGCTCTCGTTGGGGTTGACCCCGTTCTCCAGAAACATGGCCGCCATGACGAGTTTCCAGACCGAGCCCGGAGGATAGACGCTCTGGATGACGCGGTTCTGGAGCGGAAAACGTTTGCTGGTCCGCAGGGAGTCCCAGTCCCGCTGGGATATGCCGGCGGCAAAGATATTGTTGTCATAGGCGGGCGAAGTCACGAGCGCGCGCAGCTTGCCCGTATCGGGCTCCATGACGACCACGCAGCCGGCCTCACCCTGCAGGGCCTCCCAGGCCGCTTCCTGCAAGTCTCGGTCCAGACTCAGGTTAATTTCTTCGCCGCTCTGGGGCTCCTTGGTCAGACGCTTGCCCAGCATGCGACTGTGAGCATCTACCTCGACTTCGTACTCGCCTTTGCGGCCGCGCAGGCGTTTTTCCAGCTCCAGTTCCAGCCCCTGCTTGCCGACAAGGTCGCCCATAGCCAGATCCGGATCGGCCTGCATTTCCCGTTCGTTGACTTCCGCCACGTAGCCCAGCACATGGGCGAATAAATCCTTTTCGGGATAGCTGCGCTTGGTGCGCACGACAATTTCCAGTCCCGGCCAGTTGATCAGCTCGGACTCCACGCGCGCCACCAGCTCAAAATCCATATCCGTAATCATGAGCAGCGGTTCAAAGGGCTTCACCTTGATCCGGTCGCTGCGGTACTTGTCCCAGACCTGCTCCAGAGGAAGGTTCGTCCATTCGCTGATCTGCGCCAGCGTGGCGGGCACGTCGTGGCAGTCTTCCGGCACCAGCGCAAGGCCGAAGGCCGTGCGGTTATCGGCCAGAACTTTATTGGTGTCGTCAAGAATACGGCCACGGGGCGCAAAGATGCGCTCCATGCGCAGGCGGTTATTCTGCGCCTGCTCGCTGAATTCCGCGCCCCTGTGTATCTGAAGATACCAGAAACGGGCCACGAAGACGAAAAAGAAGATGCCTACCAGCACTTGCAGGAGTATGGCCCCGCTGCGCGGCGGCTGATAGCGTTCGCTTTCGACCTGAATCTTGAGCCAGGAACGCTTTTTTTTGCTCTGCGTGGCGCCGCCGTTGTCTTCCGGGGGCTGCCTATTCCGAAACATCACTCTTGTCTCCGGGACGCAACGAGGACAGGACCCGCCAGGCCAGCGGCATATAGATGGCCTGCGCAAGGCTGATATCGCGCATGGCGTTCATGTCGAAGGTCGGCGTTGCCTGCAGGGGAGCCAGCAGCCAGGCCAGCCCGAAATACGCGCCCCCCAGACAGGTGGACAGCAGAAAAATAAAGACGAAATTGCCGACCTCGAACAGCCAGCGTCCAATCTTGAACGAGGCAATAACCACCAGATACCAGAGCAGCACGCCGCCGAACGGCCGCGTGCCCATCCCCTCCTGAAGGATAATGAAAATCGGCAGCAGCCAGCCCAGCATCTTGTAGTCCCGTTCCTGCAACAGCAGCAGAACGCCGACAACGAGCGCGTCCAGCCCCGGCACCAGGGCCTGCGCAATGATGGATATCACGATGAAAGCCAGCCACCAGCAGCATTCCTGAAAGGTATTCATGAGTTAACGGGAGGGTTGCAGACGGGGCCCGCCGGTGCTGCCGTCGGGAGCAACCGAAGGCGAGGTGCGCCCCGGCGCGGGAGGACCCACAAAGACCGGCGGCGGTCCGAGGGGCAGGGTAGGCACGCTGACACCCGTGGGTTCAAGCATGAGCACTTCTTCCAGATGGCGCAAATCCACCAGCGGCTCGGCCTGAATGGCCAGAAACTGGGAGTAGTTGGACGGGGCCACGCTGAGAACGCGGGCTACGGGAATGCCTTTCGGGAACTTGCCGTCAAGGCCGGAGGTAATAAGAATTTCTCCGGGGTTAACGTCCGTGCCCCGCTCCATGAAGCTGACTTCCAGAACGCGGCCCGGCCCCTGGCCGATCAGAATGCCGGATGAGCGACTTTCCTGGGCCAGCACGGCGATGCGGCTGGAGGGGTCCGTCAGCAGCAGAGCCGTAGCGGTATGCGCGCTGGATCGCAGGATGCGCCCCACCAGACCGAGGTTCGTCACCAGCGGCGTGCCGGGGCGGCCGCCCGTGGCATAACCGCGGTTGATGCTGATGCTGTCGAGAACGCCGTTAGGGCCGAGGCGGCCCGAAAGCACTCGCGCCCCCACAGGACGCCAGGCCTGATCCGTCGGCATCTGGAGGAGCTGGCGCAGACGCTTGAGCTCGGCCAGCGATTCTCCCTGCGCCATAAGGCGCGCTTCCAGATCGCGCACCCGTTCCTTGAGGGCGAGGTTCTCCTGTCGCACGTCAACCAGCGCAAAATAATTGCTCCAGATATCAGCAACGGAATCCTGCACGGCGCGCAGACCGGACAGGACGCCCCCGGCGGCTTCCAGGCCGACATTGGTTGTGATGGTGTCCAGCACTTGCGTACGCTGATTCCACGAGTACACGCCAAGCAGAAGAATAAACAGCGTGCCCGCAAGCAGGAAAAGACGCCTGAATGTCACATTGCCACCTGTGGAACGCCGCCCCGGCCGCAATGGGGAGGCGCGCCTGTTGTCGAAAGGTTGGGCTTTTTGCCGAATGCCGCTGCCCGGCGGCGCGGCATGCAGGGAAGCGAAAACGGGAAACGCCCGACCGACCGCCTCGGTAAGGCGACATGGCCGGGCGTCCGCTCCCGCGTTCGCCGGGACAGGAAGAATCCTGCGGCGTCACGCTCCCGCCGGACGTTTCGTTCGGATATTTGGGGTCGGGTTTCCCATGCGCCGCAAGGCCCGGATCGGGCCCGCAGACACAGAAAACGCGCCCGGACACGGGAGCCGCCGCGAAAAACGCGTCCCGGCCGGGAATCTCGGCTAGTCGATGCACACTTCCTTGAGAATATGCAGATTGTCCAGCGCCCGTCCGGTACCCATGACGACCGTAGACAGAGGATCGTCCACCACCGTGATGGGCAGAGAGGTTTCTTCGCGCAGGAGCTGATCCAATCCCTTGAGGAGCGCGCCGCCGCCGGTCAGCACAATGCCGCGATCCACGATATCGGCGGCCAGTTCCGGCGGGGTCTGTTCGAGGGCCACGCGCACAGCTTGGACAATGCTGTCCACCTGTTCGGAAATGGCCTTGCGCACTTCTTCGGAAGTAATGATGATGTTCTGCGGAATACCGGTGACCAGATCGCGCCCCTTGACTTCGATCTGCTGTTCAGGGTCCAGCGGATAGGCGGAAGCGATCTTGATTTTGATTTCTTCGGCCGAAGATTCGCCGATCAGCATGTTATACTTGCGCTTGACATGCATCATGATGGCTTCGTCCATCTTGTCGCCGCCCACGCGAACAGAACGCGAGTAGACGATGCCCGCCAGCGAGATAACAGCCACTTCCGTGGTGCCGCCGCCGATGTCCACCACCATGTTGGAGGTAGGCTCCTGGATGGGCAGGTCCGCGCCGATGGCGGCCGCCATGGGCTCCTCGATGAGATAGACTTCACGGGCTCCGGCGGACTGCGCCGATTCCTTGACCGCGCGCTTTTCCACCTGAGTGATACCCGTGGGCACGCAGACCATAATGCGCGGACGGACAAGACGGCGGGAGTTGTGCACCTTGGCAATGAAATGGCGCAGCATGGCCTCGGTCACTTCAAAATCGGCGATAACGCCGTCCTTCATGGGCCGGATGGCCGAAATATTGCCGGGCGTGCGTCCCAGCATGCGCTTGGCGTCGGCGCCGACAGCCAGCACTACGTTATTGCCGCGCGAATCCTTCTTGACGGCCACCACAGAAGGTTCGCGCAGCACAATGCCCTGTCCCTTCACATAGACACAGGTATTGGCCGTTCCCAGGTCGATGGCCAGGTCGTTGGAAAACATGCCCAGTGCAAAATCCATTATTTTTGACATCTGTCTTGCTTGCCTCGCTCTGCTGCTCTGCGTATGTTTCGCCTGCCGTCGCGCACGGGGCGCGCTTCGCGTCCGGGCCGAAAAATGCAAAAAGGAAGATGCCCTGTAACAAGGGCATGCTTCAAGGCCCCGCGAAAAGCCGGCATAGCGATTCAATGGATAAATTTGTTCGGCTAAATTGGGCGCTAAGTCAAGGGCGGCGGCGGGCAGTTCAAAATATTTTTCTCGCGCCGCCTTCCGTGAAAGTGCGGCAAAAGGGCATAAATATGCTGCGTTGGCACACATTGGCCACATGGTTCCGTCGGCGATACGGCGTGCGGGTGCAAAAAATTCCACTGGACGCGGGCGCGACCTGTCCTAACCGCGACGGCACGCTGTCGCGCGAGGGCTGTCTGTTCTGCAACGACGAGGGCTCCGGTTCCGGTCTCGGACTGCGCGGCCTGTCGCTGGCCGCACAATGGCAACGCTGGCACGACAAATACGTGACCACCGATCCCGACCGGCGCTTTATGGCCTATCTTCAGTCCTTTTCCAATACCTACGGCCCCGTCGCTCGTTTGCGTCGTCTATTGACGGAGATCGCCGCCCTGCCGGGCTGCATGGGCGTCAGCGTCGGAACCCGCCCCGACTGTCTTGATGAGGAGCGCGTCGCCCTGCTGGCGTCCGTGCCCCTGCCCGAAGTCTGGCTGGAGCTGGGACTGCAAAGCGCCCATGATGTCACGCTGCGCCGCATACGGCGCGGGCATGACGCGGCCGCATCTGTCCGCGCCGTGCGTATGGCCGCAGATGCCGGGCTGCTCGTCTGCGGGCACCTCATGGCGGGCCTGCCCGGCGAAGACTACGCCGAATTTGTCGCCAGTGTGGACTGGGCCGTCTCCCTGCCCCTTGCCGGGCTCAAGCTTCATAATGTCTATGTTCCACGGGGAACGGGGCTGGCAGCTCTTTACGCTCAAGGCGAATATAGGCCGTTGGATCGAGACGAGTACGTGGACTGGCTCTGCGGCGTTCTTCCCCGCATTCCCGCCCGAATGGTCCTGCACCGCATACAGGCCGATCCTGCCCCCGGAGAACTGGAAGCTCCGGACTGGGCGCTGGATAAGCGCGGCATCATTACCGACGTTCGCCGCGCCCTGACCGCCCGTAACCTCTGGCAAGGCTGCCGCGCCGACGCCCCCGACGCCCGCCCGGAATGGTTCGGCGGCTAACTGTCCGCCGTCGCTGCTGCGCTGGGGGAAGGGGAACCTCCTCTGCTGGCGCGAGAGGGGGTTCCCCTTCCCCCAGACCCCCTTCCCCTCCCCCAGCGCGCTTTTATCGGGAAGATGAAAGGAGGCGGGAACGCCGTCGCCTTCCCGCAGCGGCCGTCCCCCGGGATACAACCGACAAAATACTTTATTTTCAAATTGTTACTACACACAGTGGCCAGAGCGTTTTACCTTTGAAAAAGGCAAAACGCTCTGGAAACATATAACGGCCCCGCCGCTTGCATCAAATCGACATTTCAAACGACAGAGCCCGCAAAGAAAAACAAGAAATCTCCATCAGGCTGTCCGGCCAGCCTGCACAGGTCACCGGGGGACGTTCATCAGGTGAACGCGTCAGCAGTCCCGGCACGTCACATCAACCTCAATAAAACGCGCTGGGAAAGGAATGGGGGGCTTGGGGGGAAGGGAAAACCCTCTCGCGTTAGCAGAGGGTTTTCCCTTCCCCCCAACAAACAATAACGCATATCAGCGCGGCAGCAGGGGCTGGAGCGAGCTGCGCAGGAAGGCAAGGATACTGGCGTAGCGCTGCTCCTGCCGCACCAGATTGGACAGGTCCCAGAGGATAAGCACACGGAAACCGCGGAAAAAGAGGGACTCCAGCGGACGCAGACCGCCGGGCAGCCCCGCCGCCTTGGCTGCGGCGCTCCCCATGATGACCACGCCGCGGGCACGCAGGAGCCGCAACCCGGCCCAGAAGGCTTCGGCGCTTTCCTGTTCCGGCGCATCGGGAGCGGCGGACAGAGGCATGCATACCGGCCAGAACGTGTGCGTGCCTGCGGGATAGGCCAGGTCCCGGATCATGCGGCGAAAAAATTCTCGCCTGTCCTGCATGGTGCAGGGGGTATCAACGCCGGGCTCATCGGGCCCGTTGCCCAGCAAATCCGCGCCAAGATGCCGATATGTCCAGCCGACGCGCCCCGGCCGGGTCAGCGGCAGCCTGTCGCGCCAGGGCTGAGGCCATTGCTGCTGCGCCAGCGGCTGCCAGGACGCGCGAGATACGGCCGGGCGCGGGGCGGGCGCGGCGACGGGGGAAGATTCCGGGCGCGGCGGCGGAGCTTTGCGGACGGGTTCCGCCTCGGAAGACGCCTCTCTCTGCGGACGAATCGCACGGGCGGGCGGAGCGGCAGGGCGCGTGGGACGCGACGGGGGCGTGCCGCGCAGGGGCGTTAATGCGGGAGCCGTCCCCGGCAGCGCGCAGGCGGACCACTCCGGCGGCAGATCGTCGGAGGAAAGCAGGTAGCGCACGCCGCTCCCGTACCAGGGCGCGGCAAAGGCATTCAGACGCGCAAAAGCCATGACCAGAGTTTCCAGGCCACGTCGGCCTTGCTTTGCGAGGTCCAGATTTCCTCATGCCCGTTTTTGTCCAGAACGGCCATGCTGTTGCTGTCCGTGCCAAAACCGCAACCCGGCGCATTGACGGCGTTGCCGGCCAGAAGATCGGCCTGCTTGCGCTGACGCTTGCCCCGGACAAGCTCCATCAGGGCCCCCATGTCCGGCGCGGTTTCCGCGGCAAAGCCCAGCACCTTCTGCCCTTCTCGCCGCCCCAGCGAAAGGGTGCGCAGAATATCGGGATTGGAAGTAAAGGATACGGAAAAACCGTCGGACGCGCCTTCTTTTTTGAACTTGGCCTCTCCGTAGGGAACAGGCGAAAAATCCGCCACGGCGGCGCTGAAAGCGCCGAGATCCATTTCCGGCCAGAGCGATTGCGACGCATCGAACATTTCGCGGGCAGTCCGCACATCGTGACGCCGCACGCCGTCCGGCAGCGGCGGGCAGCCAGGGCCGCATACGGCGTTGACAGTCGCCCCGCGCAGCCAGGCCGCCGTCGCCAGCGCGGCCCCCATGCGGCCGCTGGACGGATTGCTCCAGAAGCGCACGCCGTCCCAGGGTTCCCGCGTGGGGCCCAGCGTGATCATGACGCGCAGGCCCGCCATATCCTGCGGGGCCAGAGCCTGCAAACAAGCCAGCAGAAGCTCGTCGGACGACACGAGCCGCCCCTGTCCCTGATCGCCGCAGGCGGTGCTGCCGTTTCCCGGAGCCAGAATACGCGCTCCCCGTCGCCGCAGGGTGGCCACGTTTTCCTGCGTGGCGGCATTGGCCCACATGCGGGGATTCATGGCCGGAGCGATCAGCAGCGGCCCGTCGAAGGCCAGCGCCTGCGCCGACAGCATATCGCAGGCCCGTCCGCCCGCGAGACGCGCCAGCGCGTCGGCCGAGGCGGGCGCAATAAGCATGGCCTCGGCGCGCTGCCCCGGCTCCAGATGTGCGAAGGCTTCCTCTCCGAAGCAGTCCTGACGCGGCGCATGATTGGTGAAGACGGGCATGGCCCCTAGCGCCTCGAACAGCCCCGGCGTAACGAACTGCCGCGCGCCGTCCGTCAGTGTCGCCGACACGTGCAGCCCCATTTTCAGCAGGGCGCGCAGCGCATCCGCCATCTTGTAGCAGGCAATGGAGCCGCAAATGCCCAAATGCAGACGCCGACCGGCAAAAAAAGTATTTTGCGCAACCGAAGAAAAGGCATCCATCATCATAACGGGCGCTCCTCAAGTCCGCCGGAGCCGCCGCCCCAGCTGCCGGACGACGAGGGGGCCGGAGATGATCCGCCCCAGTCCTGCGGCGTGCCTTCAGGCTCGAATCCGCCGGAATCCGGCGAAGAAGGCGACGAGGCAAACCCTCCCGACGAGGGGGGAGCCACGGGGATGTTCAGCGGGCTTCCGTCCGGCAGGCGACTGCCGACCCAGATTTCCAGCAGGCTGAGCATGGCCTGCGAAGAAATACGGATAACGGCCATGCGGGTCTGACTTTCGTAAACGCACATGAGCCTGTCGTCCTTACGCCAGCAGGAGCGCACGTTCCACCCCTGCGCGCTTAGTCCCGTATGCAGGCTGCTCATGAGGGAGCCGCCGCCCACGCTGCCTCTCAGGACTTCCAGCCCTTCGCCGCCGTTGAGACTGGAAAGGCGGTAGCCGTGCGAAGGAAAGCGCCGCATGCCTGAGGGCAGGACAACGCCCAGCAGATCGCTTTGCGCAACCTCCACTCCGTTGTTGGTAATCATGGGCGCGCTGCCGCCAAAGGGGTTGGAAATGCCCATCTCGGCGCAGCCGCCCCCGGCAAGCACCCCCAGCAACACACACGTGACAAGCAATCGACGCATGAGTATACTCCTCTTCCGCGTAATCTGCTCCAGAGCAGGAGCGGCCGGGCTCCCGGCGGAGCTCTGCTGTCCGCGGCGATCCGCCCGGCGCGCGCCGGGCTTTCCCGGCGCAGCGTCGGTGAGGATAGCCTCTCCGCCATGAGCTGGCAAGCATGCCTGCCGGAAGGCGCGTCCGCTGCATCCCGGATGGGATGCCACGAAATGAAGGATGGTTCCATGTTCGCTGATGACGATTTTTTGCTGCACAATTATACCTTTGAGTTGCCGCAGGAACAGATAGCTCAGTTCCCGCCCGAACATCGCGGCGACTCCCGCCTTATGGTCATGTCCCGCAAGGGCGACGCTCCGCTGGAGCATCACATGTTTGCCGAGCTGCCTGACTGCCTGCCGAAAGGCGCGCTGCTCGTCGCCAACAACTCCCGTGTGCTTCAGGCCCGTCTGCTTGGCACTCGTTCCACGGGCGGCAAGGTGGAGTTCCTGCTGCTGACGCCCCTGCCGCTGGTTCTGCGACAGGCCATGCCTTCTCGCGACGGCGAAAGCGCTCTGTGCGCGGAAGTGGAAGGACTGGTTCGCTCCGGGGGCAGCATCCGCGACGGGGAAACCCTGCGCTTCGGCGCGGGCATTTCCGTCACTGTGCTGGAATCCGGCCCCTTCGGCCGCCGTCGCGCTCTGCTTTCCTGGAGCGGCGATCTGGCCGAAGCCTTCGCCGCCACCGGGCACATCCCGCTGCCTCCCTACATCAAGCGCGCCGATGGCGAAGAAGACGCCGGACGCTATCAGACAGTCTATTCGCGCGCCGATAAAATCGGCAGCGTCGCCGCTCCCACGGCGGGCCTGCATTTTACCGAGGAAGTGCGCGAACGTCTGCGCGAAGCCGGTTTCGGCTGGGCGGAAGTAACCCTTTATGTGGGCTATGGCACGTTCAGCCCCGTGCGCAGCGAAGACATACGCCGCCACGCCATGCACCGCGAATATGTGGAAATCAGCGAGGAGACCGCCGAAGCCGTGGCCCGCGCCAAGGCGGAAAAACGTCCGGTCATTGCCGTGGGCACGACCTCCACGCGCACGCTGGAAGGCGTGGCCCAGCTCTGCGGGCGCGTGCAGCCCTTTGCCGGCTGGACGGATATTTTCCTCTATCCCGGCCGTCCCTTCCGGGTCATCGACGGACTGCTGACGAATTTCCACTTGCCGGAATCCTCGCTGCTCATGCTGGTTTCCGCCTTTGCCGGAAGAAAACGCGTGCTTGCGGCCTATCAGGAGGCCGTGCGCGAGGGCTACCGCTTCTTTTCCTACGGCGACGCCATGTTGATCCGCTAGGCGTCTTCGCAGTCTGTTGGGGGAAGGAAAACCCCTCATCTCTGCTGTCGATGCCCATTCCTTCGTCGCAACGGGCACGGCCTGCGGCCGCCATCTGGTCGCTGCTGGCGCGAGAGGTGTTTCCCTTCCCCCCCAAGCCCTCATCCTTTCCCCAGCGCGCTTTTCCGGAGGGCTTCAAAAGCACAAGGCAAACGTGCACGCAAAATTCTAGTTGTCGCTATTCATAGCTATCCAATAGGGTTAAACATTCGCATGCATATGCCGCAAGAGCTGTTCTCTGCTAATCCGGCGAACGACAAAAAACTCCCATGTCCCCATACCCCGTATGCTTCCGGGGGACGGTTGCCGTAGAACAAGAGAGCGCAGTTCCGAAAATTTCATCCTCCAGATAAAAGCGCGTTGGGGAGGGAGAGGGGGAGTTTGAGGGGGAGAGGGAACCCCTTGCGCGCTAGCAAAGGGGTTCCCTCTCCCCCTCAAGAGATTCCTCTTACATCCCCCCCAACCAGACCTTAACATCCCCTGTCGGGAGAAGAGTCTCGCTCCTGTCGGCGCAGCAAGACGCGGTTCTTCCCCGGCATAACCTGCCATTCCATCATTGCGCCAGGCAGAGATTGTTCCCATGTCTCGAATTGTTTTTCTGGAAGAGCGTTGCAAGGGCTGTCGCCTTTGCGTTGACGCCTGCCCCGTGGGCATCATCAGCCCGTCGGGACGCTTCAATCATCAGGGCTATGAAGTCATGACCGCCGGCGACGGCTGCACCGGTTGCGCGTCCTGCGCCACCATGTGCCCGGACACTGCCATCCGCGTCTTCCGCACCGTCCGGGCAGCGGAAGGAGGCAAGGCATGAGCGATACCGTCGCACGCACACTGATCAAGGGTAACGAAGCCGTTGCCTTCGGCGCGGTGGATGCCGGATGCCGTTGTTATTTCGGCTATCCCATCACGCCGCAGAACGAAATCCCCGAAACCATGTCGCGTCTGCTGCCTGCTGTCAGCGGGCACTACGTGCAGGCCGAAAGCGAAGTGGCCGCGGCCTCCATGCTGCTCGGCGCCTGCGCCGCCGGAGTTCCGTCCATGACGTCATCCTCCGGCTGCGGCATTTCCCTCATGCAGGAGGCCCTTTCCTACATGAATGGCAGCATGCTGCCCGCCGTGCTTGTCAATATGGCGCGCGGAGGTCCGGGGCTGGGCGATATCGGCCCGTCGCAGGGCGACTACTTTCAGGCCGTCAAGGGCGGCGGTCACGGCGATCACCGTAATATCGTCCTTGCTCCGGCAACGGCGCAGGAGTGTTATGACTTCATGTTCCGCGCTTTTGCGCTGGCCTTCACCTATGCCAATCCCGTCATGGTGCTTGGCGACGCCATCGTGGGACAGATAAAGGAACCCGTGCGCCGCACGCCCCCGGCCGACGCGCTTTCGCCCGCGCAGCTGGAAGCGCTGGCCGCGCCCTGGCGTGTGGAAGGCCGAGGCAAGCGCGGCCCCGGCGCCGCCCCTCGACTTATCAAATCCGTGTATCTTGCCGAAGGCGCTCTTGCCGCCCGCAATCGTCTCCTTCAGGACAAGTACGAGGCCATGCGTGCTGAAGCCCGCAGCCTCTCTTATAATGTAGACGACGCGGATCTTGTCGTTGTGGCGTACGGCAGCATTGCCCGCGCTGTGCGCAGCACTCTGCGCGCGCTCCGCGAACAGGGGGTGGCCGTGGGCCTGTTCCGGCCCGTCACCCTGTACCCCTTCCCGGACGAGGCCCTGCGCGCCCTGGCCGCGGCCCGTCCCGGCCGACGTTTTCTCGTCATCGAACAGAATCTGGGACAGATGGTCGAGGATGTGCGCCTCGCCCTCTTTGGCGCGGCAGGCTGCGGCGCCGAGGTGCTCTGGCACGGCCTCATGCCCGGCCTGCTGGCCAACGCACAGATGCTTGAAGAGCCCGTCCGCATGGCGCTGGCGGGCAAGGAGATTCGCTCATGAACAGTTCCAGCATGCCGACGCCGGACGCTCTGCGCCCCCGGGACGACGAGCGCCTCGTCTTTGACGCTCCCGCTTCCCAGGCGGATCGCCCGACTCATTACTGCCCCGGCTGTCATCATGGCATTGCCCACCGTCTGGTGGCCGAAGTGCTTGACGAACTGAACGTGGCGGATCGAACCATTCTTGTGGCTTCCGTGGGCTGCTCGGCGTTCAGTTACGACTATTTCACCGTTGACGCGCTTGAGGCTCAGCATGGCCGCGCCTGCGCCGTGGCAACCGGCGTGCGGCGCGCCAATCCCGGCAGCGTGGTCTTCACCTATCAGGGCGACGGAGACATGGCGGCCATCGGTCTGGCCGAATCCGTCCATGCCGCCAATCGCGGCGAACTGATTACCGCCATCTTCATCAATAATACTGTCTACGGCATGACGGGCGGGCAGATGGCCCCCACAACCCTGATCGGCCAGAAGACCACCACGACTCCCGAAGGGCGTCACCTTCTCGGCGAAGGCGGCCCCTTGCGCATGACGGAGCTGATGGCGGGGTTAGACGGCGTGGCCTATGCCGAACGCTGTGCGCTGGACAGCGTAAAGCATGTGCGCGCCGCAAAAAAGGCCCTGCGCAATGCTTTTGAGGTGCAGCTGCGGGGCCTTGGCTTCGGTTTTGTGGAGTTGCTTTCCGGCTGCCCCACAAACTGGCACATGACGCCCCAGGCGGCCAACCGGCGCATTTCCGAAGAAATGATCCCGGTTTTCCCGCTGGGCGTGACCAAAAATCTTCTGGACAAGTGAGGCTCCCATGACAACTTCCGCTTATCAGGATGTCATCATTGCGGGCTTCGGCGGTCAGGGTGTCATGCTCATCGGCAACCTGCTGGCGCAGGCCGGTATGGAATACGGACGGGAAGTCAGCTTCCTGCCCGTCTATGGCGCGGAAATGCGCGGCGGCACCGCCAATTGTACCGTGGTTATTGACGTTGAGTCCGTAGGCTCGCCGCTGGTGCAGACGCCTCTTTCCACCATCGTGCTCAACGAACCTTCGCTCGCCAAATTCCAGCCCCGGCTGGCCGACGGCGGCGTGCAGATCGTCAACGCCTCGCTCATCGACAAGGCCCTCGTGGACAGCAAGCGCCGCACCGTCTATATCCCCGCCAACGACATGGCGCTGGAAATAGGCTCCGTCAAAATGGCCAATATGGTGGCCCTCGGCGCGTGGCTCAAAGCGACGGACGCCCTGCCCCTCGCTTGCGTTCAGGACGCTCTGAACCGCGTGGTCGGCAGCCACTACGCCAAACTTATTCCCGCCAACGCCAAGGCTCTCGCCGCCGGCTATAACTTCGCCTGAGCAGCCGGAAAAAACGGTTGTTTGTGTGCCGGGGGAGGGAAAACCCTCTGCTAGAGCATTTTCAGTTTGAAATGCAAAGCATTTCAAACTGAAAATGCTCTAGTCGCCGGGGCGCGCCATGCGCAGAGCCGGAGCGCCGACGCCCAGGGTGGAAGCGGCTTCGCGCACGGCGTCGGCTTCGGGACGGGCATAGTCGCGGCCTTCCAGCCGGTACAGCTTGGCGGGCAGTATGAGTCCGTCCTGACTAAGCGCCTGCCCGGCCGGACAGCGACCGGCCCCGCGGGGGAGCACTGTGCGCTGCAACAGGCAGTGCCGTACTCCAAGGGTGTGCGTATGCCGCAGAACGGCGGCTGTGACGGCCTCCCGGTGGCGCGGGGCGCAGAGAACGCGCAGTACCCCGGAAGGTCGGGATTTCTTGCCCAGACCCGGCAACCAGAGCACATCCAGCACTTCGGGCATGGCCGCAAGAATTTCCAGAGCAAGCCCCAGTTCTTCGCCGGTCAGGTGATCGAGATGCGTTTCCAGCTGCGCGATCTGCTCGTCGCCGCCCGTGCGCTGCGCGTCGGGGGATTCTTCTTCGGTCGTTTCTTCTTCCACGAGCCAGATACGCAACCAGGCGTCTTCGGTTGTTGGGCGGTAGCCCGTGCCCAGGCCGCGCACAGTGCCTTCAGGCGTGTCGAAGGCGTCCGGCAGCACGTGAGCCAGCGCGGCGCCGTCAGCCGGAAGAAGCTCGCCGGATGTTTCCGGGCTCTCGTCGGCCTTGCGCAAAGGCAGGCCGCGCAAGAGCAGAGCGGTTGCGGGCGAGGGGAGGGGGCAGGCTCCCTGAGAGCTTCGCAGCATGCCGGACTGCCACGGCAGAGGCGCGGCGGTGATTCGCGTTATGCCCAGAGCCTTGCGGGCCAGTTCCAGCCCCCAGCAGGCCGCCGCCAGCGAGAGCAGCACGGCAACGCCCTCTCCGGCGGCAAAAGCCAGCCCTTCCGGGCGAACGCCGTGGGCCTGCGCCTGCGCTTCAAGCAGCAGATGCAGCGCTGTTTCAGCCTGTTTTCGGGCTGTTGGGGGCAGGGGCAGGGCTTCCAGAGCCGCGCTCAGGCCGTTTGCGGGCCAGAGCCCGTCGGAGGGCAGAGCCTCTTTCACAGGGACGAGGCGAAATCCTGGGCCCGCGGGCCCGCGCTGAACGCCCTGCAGGCGGCAGGGCAAATCAAAGCCTTGCAGAGCTTCAAGAATCGGGCGCATGTCAACGCCCAGATGGGCAAGCGCTCCGACCAGCGCCATACCGTCAAAACCAAATGTCGTATCAAGATGCAGCTGCATGAATGGGGACCCTCCTTGCCGTCGGCAGGACGGCATCCGCACGACAGACTTGTGCTTGCCGCCATGCTTGGTTATGCTGGGAAAAGCGCGCACGTTCCTGTCGGCAGGTCAGATTATCGGGCAGGAGCACGGAAGTCTGTCGCGCAGGAGGAAGCATGCTCGTAGTAGATTGGATGACCCCGAACGTCGTGGCCGTCAAGCCCGGGACATCGTTGCTCAAGTGCCGGAATTTGTTGAAGGAGAAAAATATCCGCCGCCTGCCTGTGGTGGACGACGCCAACAAGGTCGTCGGCATTGTCTCCGACCGGGATGTCCGGGGGGCCTCGCCTTCCAAGGCAACTACGCTTGAGGTGCACGAAATGCAGTACCTCCTGGCGGAACTCAAGGCCAAGGACATTATGACGCCCCGCCCCCTCACGGTCAAACCCGACGCTACGGTAGAAGAAGCCGCCCTGCTGATGCTCGACAAGAAAATCGGCGGTCTTCCTGTCGTCAACGACGAGGGCACGCTGGTCGGTATCATTACAGATCAGGACCTGTTCAAGCTGCTGGTGGAAATTACTGGCGTGCGTCAGGGCGGCGTGCAGCTGAATTTTGTCATTTCCGATGCGCCGGGCAGCATGCGCGTTCTGTTTGACACGCTGCGCGAACGCCGCGCGCGCATTCTTTCCGTGCTGACGGCCTATCAGGACGGAAAGCGGAATGTCTCCATACGTATTCGGAAGATGGACGATCCCCAGAGTGAGGAAGACCTCGCCAGACATTTTCAGGATCTCGGCCTGCTGTCTTCCTGGTCGCGCACTCCTGGGCAGAAATAGCTGAAACGCCCATAAACGTGAGGCTTTCAAATCGTAGGACTTGCCATTGGATTTTTTTTCTGGCATGCTTTCCCTACGTTCGCGTAGTTACGCGCACCGATTACTTCAGGAACATAGCCGGGAAGCATCCGGCTACGAAGCACCGGGGCATATCGCCCCTGACGCTGTAAGACTGGTCCAAGGAGGACAAGCATGGCTGAAGTTTCCTTTCAGGGTAAAACGTTCGAAGTAGACGAAGACGGTTTCCTGCTCCGTTTTGACGACTGGTGCCCCGAGTGGATGGAGTATGTGAAGGAATCCGAGGGCATCTCCGAAATCACGCCTGACCATCAGAAGATTCTGGACTTCCTGCAGGATTACTACAAGAAGAACGGCATCGCTCCCATGGTCCGTATTCTGTCCAAGAATACCGGCTACAAGCTGAAGGAAGTGTACGAACTCTTCCCCTCCGGCCCCGGCAAGGGCGCCTGCAAAATGGCCGGTCTGCCCAAGCCCACCGGCTGCGTGTAGTCTTCAGGCTTTTTTGTGACGTTAAAAAGGCGGAAGGTTGTAACCTTTCGCCTTTTTTTATTGCTGCCGGCGTCAGCCGGGCGCCGACGTTCGCCTCTTTACGCCGCACGGAAAAAAAGGTATCGGCGAAACATGATGCAAAACATCACATGGAAAAAATGCCTCATCTGGATTGGAGGTCTGTGTATCGTGAGCGGCATTGCCTGTTCCGCCATCGTCGCCATGCTTTTTTTCTGGGCATCGCGCGACTTGCCCGATCTCTCGCGGCTTGAAGATTACCATCCGCCGCAGGCGACGACGATTCTCGCCCGCGACGGGTCTATTTTGGGCACGCTGTACCATGAAAAGCGTTTTATCATTACGCTGGAAGACATGCCCAAGTATCTGCCTCTGGCTTTTCTGGCCGCCGAGGACGATAATTTTTACCGCCACAGTGGGGTGGACCCCGTGGCCATTGCCCGCGCCGCATTCGTCAATATTACCAGCGGTTCCAAGCGGCAGGGCGGCAGCACCATCACGCAGCAGGTCATCAAGCAGCTGCTGCTGACGTCGGAGCGCAGCTATACCCGTAAGATGAAAGAGGCCATTCTGGCCTATCAGCTGGAAAATACCCTGTCCAAGGATCAAATCCTGCTGACCTATCTCAACTATATCTATCTGGGGCAGCATGCCTACGGCGTCGAGGCCGCGGCGCGCACCTATTTCGGCAAGCATGCCGCCGACATCACGCTCGCCGAGGCCGCCGTCATCGCGGGCCTGCCCCAGGCTCCCAGCCGCTACAATCCCTTCCGGCATCCCGAAGAGGCCAAAAAGCGCCAGATGTATGTGCTGGGACGCATGCGGGCGCTGCAATGGATTTCCGAAGCCCAATACCAGCAGGCCTGCAACGAGCCGCTGATCTACTGGAGCATGCCCGATTATCGCCCCGGCGCGGCCCAGTGGTATCAGGAGGAAGCGCGTCGGCTGCTGGTGGAGTTCTTTACGGAAAAGAATCTCGCCGCCCTTGGCGTGCGCACCAATAAGTCCGGCGAGGATTACGTCTATGAAGCCGGTCTGACCGTGCGCACCTCCATGGACCCTGTGCAGCAGGATGCCGCCGGAGCGGCCTTGCGGCGCGGGCTGGAAGAACTGGACAAGCGGCAGGGCTGGCGCGGTCCCATCAGTAAGCTGACGCCGGAGGAGCAGAAGGCCTTCCTTGCCGAAACGGATTTTGAGCCTTCAGCTCTTGCCGGAGATGCCTGGGTCAAGGCGCTTGTCACCAACTCGGAGACGCGACAGCTTACCGTGGCGCTGGGAGGCGGTTATACCGGCGTGATTCCGCTGGCCAACATGAGCTGGGCGCGCAAGCCTAATCCCCGCGTGGCCGGGATGCACGCTCCCGCTATCAGGGATGCGCGTACCGTGGCTGAAGCCGGAGATGTGATCTGGGTTTCCGCAGCGCCTCTTGTTGTGCAGGAAGGCAAGAAAAAGCAGGAAGTGCCCTACGATCCCGCCAAGGCGCAGAAGAAAACTCCGATTGTGTTGCGTTTGCAGCAGGAGCCGCTCGCGCAGGGCGCGCTGGCGTCCATCGAGCCCCAGAGCGGTGATGTTGTGGCGCTCATCGGCGGCTATCAGTTTGGTAACAGCCATTTCAACCGCGCCACGCAAGCGCGCCGCCAGCCCGGTTCCAGCTTCAAGCCCGTAGTGTACTCGGCCGCGCTTGACGCGGGCTTTACGCCCACGTCGCAGGTGCTGGACGGGCCGCTGGTCTACGTCAATCCGTATACCAACGAAGTCTGGCGGCCTTCCAACTACGAGCACAACTACAAGGGGGTTCTGCCGCTGCATACGGCGCTGGCCCTGTCGCGTAATACCACGACGGTGCGCGTGGCCCAGACCATCGGCATCGCCAACGTTATTCAGCGCGCGAAGATGCTTGGTCTTGAGCCGGATTTCCCGCAGGAACTGGCCGTCAGCCTCGGCGCGGTGGCTGTGTCGCCCCTTAATCTGACGCAGGCGTATGCCGCCTTTGCCAATCAGGGGCTCGGCGTGCGCCCTCGCATCATTACGTCCATTGTGGACGCCAAGGGGCGCGAGCTTTACCGTCAGGACGTGGAACACTGGCAGGCCATTACCCCGCAGAACGCCTATCAGATGGCCTGTCTGCTCAGGGAAGTTGTCAACGCCGGTACGGGCAGCCGCGCCCGTGTGCCGGGGCATGACAATATCGGCGGCAAGACCGGCACCACCAACGAGGAGTGCGACACCTGGTTTGTGGGCTTCTCGCCCTACCTCGTTACCGGCGTCTACGTTGGCTTCGATCAGGTGCGTTCTCTGGGCCGTCTTGAACAGGGCGGGCGCACGGCCGCTCCTATTTTCCGCTATTATCGTACGGCGGTGGAAGACCTCTACAAGGATCAGCCGCAGGACTTTGCCATGCCGCCCGGCATAACCATGGAAGGCAATCTGGCCTTCAACGGACCTGCGCAGCCCGGTCTTTCCGCCGTGGACGGAGCAACGCCCGCCGATCCGGCAACCGCTACCGGCGCCATAGGCACGGATACGTCGGAAGGCGGCGAAGACCTTATGCGGCAGATGTTCTAGGGGTTTCAACTCCCCAGCGCACATTTCCCGCTCACTTTGGGGCGGGCGGCGCTGTGCCGCCGCCTCGCGTTCTGTCCCTTGCAGTGGCAGAACACTCTGACAACAAGCCCGGCCGGGCAAAACATATCAAGGATTCTCATGATTCCCTACGGTTCTCTTGTCGTTTACAGAACGCCCAAGGGGCGCAGTTACGTCAAACGTCTGGAAGAGGGGCAGGACTGGCACAGCAATGACGGCGGCCTGTCTGCGGCGGATGTGCATGCGGCTCACTTCGGAGCCGTGGTCATGACGTCGCAGGGGGTTCCCATCAGGGTGCAGGAGGCCACGCTCTACGATCGCCTGAAAAATCTCAAGCGGCAGACGCAGGTGATCTACCCCAAGGATATTGCCTATATCTGTTTGAAGCTCGGAGCCGGTCCCGGACGGACCATCATCGAGGCGGGCAGCGGTTCCGGCGGTCTGACCATGGGCCTGTCGTGGTTCTGCGGCCCTACGGGGCGCGTGGTGACGCATGAGGCGCGGGAAGAGTTCCTGAAGCTGGCGCGGCGTAATCTTGACTGGGCCGGGCTTGGCGAAAATGTGGAGCTGGTGCTGCGGGATATTGCCGAAGGCTTCACCGTTACCGGCGCGGACGCGCTTTTTCTTGATGTGCGGACGCCGTGGGAATATCTCGATCATGCGCTGGCCGCGGTGCGCCCCGGAGCCATGCTGGGCTTTCTTGTCCCGACGGTGGATCAGGTCTCGCGCCTGCTGCTGGGGCTGGAACAGCGTCCCTTTGCCGAGGTGGAAGTCTGCGAAATTCTTGTGCGTGGCTGGAAGCCTGTGGCCGACAGGCTGCGCCCCGAAGATCGCATGACCGCGCACACGGGCTTTCTCATCTTCTGCCGCCAGCAGGATACGAGCGAGGAGTTTGAATCCCTCAAGCCGATGGGAACCCGCGAACGCAAGCAGGAGGCCGCGCGGCTGGCCCGCCTTGAATCCGCGGAAGAGGAAAAGACCCCGCCCCCGGCCGAAGAGCCGGAAAACAGCACCCCCCTGCACAGGCTGCTGTCCTTCATCAAGGGCAAACGCTAGAGCATAGTTAGTATTGGGGGAGGGGAACCCCTCTGCTCGCGCGAGAGGGGTTCCCCTCCCCCAAGCCCCCACCC
>CALVHG010000035.1 GCA_944327285.1 uncultured Desulfovibrio sp.
CGGCCCAAAGTGAGCGGAAAACCCGCGTTTTTTCCGCGAAACGACAGGCCGTATGGTTTGGAATGCGAAGCATTTCAAACTGAAAATGCTCTAGTGCCAAAAGACAGCCAGGGGCATCCGGTGTGCGCCGGATGCCCCTGGCTGTCTTCTTACGTTTGGAGATGCGATTGCTCTCGGAGTCAATGCTCCTGAATAAAGCGCGCTGGGGAAGGGAAGGGGGCTTGGGGGAAGGGAAACGCCTCTCGCGCCAGCAGCGACCGGATGGCGGCCGCAGGCCGTGCCCGTTGCGACGCAGGAAGCTACGGGCATCGAATGAGGGGGTACCCTTCCCCCAAAACAATTCGTCGCCTACTTATGTCCGTCCGGTACGAGGCGGCGGACGATCTCCTGTCCGGCGCGACGACCCGCGCCCATGGCGAGGATGACGGTCGCGGCGCCGGTGACGATGTCGCCTCCGGCGAAGACGTTGGGCATGGAGGTTTCTCCGGTTTCCTCATTGACCTTGATGTAGCCGCGTTCGGTCAGTTCCAGCCCCTTGGTGGCTTCCAGCAGAATGGGGTTGGAGCGGGTGCCGAGGGCGACAATGGCAAGATCGGTGGCAAGCTCGTAGGTCTGGCCTTCCACAGGGACGGGACGGCGGCGGCCCGATGCGTCGGGTTCGCCCAGCTCCATCTTCTGGAGGGTGACGGACTGAAGGCGCATTTCCGCATCCCCATTGAAGTGCAGGGGCGCGGCGAGCATCTCGAACTTGACGCCTTCTTCCTCAGCGTGTTCGATTTCTTCGCGGCGGGCGGGCATTTCGGCCTTGGTGCGGCGGTAGACGATATGCACGCTTTCCGCGCCCATGCGCAGAGCGGTGCGCGCGGCGTCCATAGCCACGTTGCCCGCGCCGAAGACCGTCACATGCTTGCCGGGGAAGGCGGGCGTATCATGGTTGGGGAAGTCATAGGCGCGGCCGAGGTTGACGCGCGTCAGGTATTCGTTGGCGGAGAAGACGCCCACGAGATTTTCCCCCGGCACGCCCAGGAAGATGGGCAGGCCCGCGCCTACGCCGATAAAGACGGCGTCGTAGTCCTTGCAGAGTTCTTCAACCATGACGGTGCGGCCGCCCACGCTGTTGAGGTGGAAGTCCACGCCCGCAAGGCGCAGACCGTCCACTTCCGTTGCCACAACATTCTTGGGCAGACGGAAGGCGGGAATACCGTAAATGAGCACGCCCCCAGGTTCGTGCAGGGCTTCGAAAACATCCACCTTCAGACCGGCGGCGGCGCAGACGCCCGCACAGGTGAGGGAGGAGGGGCCGGAACCGATGCAGGCAACCTTTTTCCCGGCCACGGGCATGGCGCAGGCATTGGTGCCGGTGACCTGTTCGCAGGCGGTTGTGGCAATGTAGGTATCGGCCACAAAGCGTTCCAGACGGCCGATGGCTACGGGCTGCCCCTTGGCCTTGAGAATGCAGTTGCCTTCGCACTGATTTTCCTGCGGGCAGACGCGACCGCAGACGGCGGGCAGGCTGTTGGTGGACTTGATGATCCGATAGGCCGCATCGAAGTTGCCGCGCGCCACTTCGCCGATAAAGTCGCGAATGGGCACTTCCACGGGACAGCCTTTCATGCAGAGAGGCTTTTTGCATTGCAGACAGCGGGAGGCTTCCTGCTGGGCCATTTCCCGGGTATAGCCAAGGGCCACTTCCTCGAAGTTGCGGGCGCGCACGTCAGCGGGCTGACAGGGCATCTCCACACGAGGGGCCACAGTCTTTTTCGCCTTAGTTTCCATGTGCGCTCCTGAAAGTGTCGAGAGAGATTTTTTCCTGTTCGCGGAAGGCGCCGAGACGGCGGCGCAGTTCCGCAAAGTCTACGGCATGGCCGTCGAATTCGGGGCCGTCCACGCAGGCGAATTTGGTCTTGCCGCCCACGGTGACGCGGCAGGCGCCGCACATGCCGATGCCGTCCACCATAATCGGATTAAGGCTGACGGTTGTCTTGACGTTGAAGGGGCGGGTGGTGTCGGCCACGGCAGCCATCATGGGCACGGGGCCCACGGCCACAACTTCAAAAATGTCTTTGTCCTTTTCCAGACGATCGCGCAGCAGATCGGTCACGAGGCCCTTGTGGCCATAGCTGCCGTCGTCGGTGGAAATGAGCAGTTCGTCGGCAAAGGAGCGCAATTCGTCTTCAAAGAGCAGCAGATCCTTGCTGCGGGCGCCGATGACGCCCACAACTTTGTTGCCGATGCGCTTGTGGCCCTTGGCAATGTGGTGCATGGCGGCGATGCCGGTGCCGCCGCCCACGCAGATGACGGTGCCGCGTTTTTCGATGTGGGTGGGGTGGCCGAGGGGACCGCACACGTCAAGAATGGAATCCCCGGCGTTCAGACATTCCAGCTCGGCCGTGCTCTTGCCCAGCACAAGATAGACGATGGTGATGGTGCCTTTTTCGGCGTCGGTATCGGCAATGGTCAGGGGAATACGTTCGCCGGTGGGGCGCATGCGCAGCATGACGAAGTGTCCCGGGCGGGCATGGCGGGCGATTTCGGGAGCCTGCAGCACAAGCTTGCTGGTTTTCCCCGGAATCAGGGGCGTTTTTTCCAGAATCGGTGTCGGCATGAGCCTCTCCTTGAAAGTGGGCATCGACAGCAGGGCCTTTGTTGTTTCGCGTCAGGGACGGGCGCTGCGCGCGCTTCGGGATAGCGCGTCCGGCGCGGGCTGCTCCGTCTCCAATGCGAGGCGGGCTGCTGGAAATGATGAAACAGGAATGCAGCAAGACTAGCAAAGGGCCGGGCCGCAAGCAATAGAGCGGAACGGGCATTTTGCATTCCGCAACAGTTTCGGGAACAGTGCCGCCCCTTAGAGCATTTTCAGTTTGAAATGCTGCGCGTTTCAAACCATACGGCCTGTCGTTTCGCGGAAAAAACGCGGTTTTTCCGCTCACTTTGGGCCGGGCGGCGCTGTGCTGCCGCCTTCGCGTTTCATCTTTTTCAAAGTTGAAACGCTCTAAGTCCGCAGTTGCGCCGCTCCGGTTGCGCGCCATATGTTTTTAAGCGGATTTTTTCAGCATTTCTGCATAATTGCCCTAAAGAGAAAGGCCTTTTCCGCCGATATGATACTGCGACGAGTAGAGGGAGGGGAAAAAGGCTGCGGCATGTGGCGATGCCCTTTGCAATGCGCTGCCCTGGAAGGAGGGAGCGCGCTGTTTTTTGCGCATTGTCAGTATCGGGCCTTGGAGGCACGATCCCTTATTACCGGAGAGTGGGAAGCTGTGTTCCATTCAGGGAGGAATGGTCATGTCATTAATGCACAGCGCACAAAAATACTATCCCATACTGCTGTCCGACGACGGGATGGCGATGAAGGATTATTTTGACGACGCCATGCAGTATCTGCTGGCGGACGAGAATCGACAAGCCAACCGCTACACGCTGGACGAGGCTTCCGTGGCTACGGATATGGCCGTTTTCGTACGGGATCGTCTGGCAAGATTGCGCGACAGTTCCGCTGTCGCCGCGTTGAGAGCCCTTGCGCTTCTCCTCGTGCAGGGAGAAGTCACGGCGCCCCGTCAGTAGGTCTGCCGGGGAGAAGGCGCACATCCGGAGCGCCTTTCTGAAAGAAAGCGGATCGCCCGCCTCCTCGCGGCATGTTGCCGCGCGGGCTGTCCGCTTTATAACGACCCCCTTGAGGGGCAAGCAATGGATACGACGTTTCCAGGGAAACGGGAACGCGGATCGTTCTGCCGCCAGACATAGCCGCTTTGCTCGTTGCGGGGAAGCCCTTCGGGGTTTCCCCGTTGTTGTTTCCGGTGTAGTCTGCTCCCATCGGGAGAGGGAATCCGTTCTTTTCGCAAGGAGTCAGCATGATTCGTGTCGATTTGCATATGCACACCCGCTATTCTCACGGGAGAGACGATCCGCAGGCCATGTACGCCGCCGCGCAGGCCGCAGGACTGGAGCTCATGGGCTTCAGCGAACATTCTCCCCGGCCCCGCGGCTATGATTACACCAGGGAATATCGGGATCAGCTGCGCGAGAGCCTGCCGCGTTATGTGTCCGAAGTCGCGGCGCTGCAAGAGAAAGCCGCGCGCGAGGGCGGATGTCAGGTCCTGTTCGGTATGGAAATGGACTGGCTGGACGGCGCGGAAGCCTTTGTGCGCGAAGCCTGCGCCGCCAGTCCTTTCGACTATCTGATCGGCAGCGTGCATTTTCTGGGCAACTGGGGCTATGACGATGTGCTGGAGACCTGGAATTCTTTTTCTCAAGGCGAATGCGAACAGCACTACCGGGACTATTTTGCGGCCTGGCGGCGCATGATAGCTTCCGGTTTATTCAATATCGCGGCGCATCCCGATCTCATCAAGATCGCCAGCGTTGATCGCTTTCATCGCTGGCTGAATACCCCGGCAGCCGAAGAGCTTGTGGAAACAGCCCTGCGGGAACTGCGCGACGCCGGTATGGCGATGGAAGTTTCCTCAGCGGGATTGCGCAAGCCGTGTCGGGAAATCTATCCCGCGCCTCTCTTCATGCAGCTGGCCCGAAAGCTGAACGTCCCCATTGCCTTTGCGTCCGACGCCCATACCACGGACGACGTGGCCTATGGCTTCCCGCGGCTGCTGACCTACGCCCGCGCCTTCGGCTTTACGGAAAGCGTCAGCTTCCGCAAGGGACAGCTCCGCCGCCATCCTTTCGGAATGTAGAATGTCGGGGGGAAGGGAAACCCCTCTGCTAGCGCGAGAGGTGTTTCCCTTCCCCCCGATCCCCCCATCCCTTCCCCAGCGCGCTTTTTCAGACGGAAGCTTTTGGTATTTTAGCCTGTATTGTTTATTTGTTTGAAATAAATTCAAATCTGTGTTGCCGTGCCCGGTCCGAAGCGAGCGGAAAACCGCGCTTTTTCCGCGAACGACAGTCAGTATGGTTTGGAACGCGCAGTGTTTCAAACTGAAGATGCTCCAGATAAGCGGCTTTTCGCAGACACGGGGGACGTGTGCCGGAAGGAAGGCGGGAGCATCTCCGTAACGCCGGATGTTTCAGAATAAAGCGCGTTTGGGGAGGGGGTTGGGGTTTGGGGAAGGGGGAACCCCTTTGCGCGCCAGCGAAAGGGGTTCCCCCTTCCCCAATATCTTGCTTAGAAAGGCAGGCGGATAAAGCGGACGGTGCGCGGTTCGATGAACAGCAGGCGACCGGTGGCGATGCGGGAGGGATGGGTCACGAACTCCACGCGGTGGACGTTCAGAATGGCTTCTGCTTCGTGGCTGCAGTCAAAGAGATGCAGCACGCTGTCGTTGATGCGATCCGCCACGGTCCAGTGACGGTTGACGGCCGGGCCGTCGGGCGTCATGTGGCGCAGGAAGCGGAAGAGGATGGCTCGCTTGGCCCCGCCGTCCAGCCAGCGGCGGCACGCGGTCCAGAATTCGTTTTCGTCGGGCTGGGCCTGCTCGTCCCAAGGAGCCTGTACTTCCAGGGGAAACTTGTGCTTCTGTGCGCGCAGAATGCCGTCCACCAGCTGGAGATAATCGGTTTCCTGCGTCAGGACGGCGCGCAGGGCGTCGGGATTGCCCGCCAGCGCCATGAGCGTTTCGTTGAGAATGTCGCGCGCTCTGGTGGTGCGGATGCCGTGGGTCAGACGCAGGGCGTTGAGCACGGCATAGATGGCGCAGAAGGTGTCGAGTTTGCCTTGATAAAAGGGTTTGAGCATGGGATTCCTTATTTCATGAGCTCCGGCCAGCGTTCGGCGGCCATTTCGCGCAGGCGGAATTTCTGGATTTTGCCGCTGGCCGTCAGGGGGAAGGCTTCCACCACGGCGATATGGCGGGGAATCTTGTACCAGGCGATTTGCCCGCGACAGAAGGCGCGCACGTCTTCAGGGGCGATGGTGGCGTCTTTGCGCGGAATAATGAAGGCCGCTACTTCCTCGCCGTATTTGCGGCTGGGCACGCCCACTACCTGCACGTCCATGACGTCGGGCATACCCATGAGAAACTCTTCCACTTCGCGCGGGTAGACGTTTTCGCCGCCTCGGATGATCATATCTTTTATGCGGCCCGTCACGCGGACATAGCCCGCTTCGTCCATGATGCCGAGATCGCCGGAATGGAGCCAGCCGTCAGGGCTGATGGTGCGGGCGGTTTCTTCGGGCATTTTGTAGTAGCCCTTCATAACATTGTAGCCGCGACAGAGGATTTCTCCCACCTGTCCGCGCGGCAGCTCCTCGCAGGTTTCGGGATCGGCGACGCACACCTCGATGCCGGGCATGGCGCAACCCACGGTTTCGCAGCGCAGAGAGAGCGGATCGTCCACATCCGACTGCGTCATGACGGGGGAGCCTTCCGTCAGGCCGTAGCAGATGGTGATGTCCTTCATGTTCATTTCTTCCACCACGCGGCGCATGAGCGGCTCAGGGCAGGTGGAACCGGCCATGATGCCGGTGCGCAGACTGGACACGTCGAAGCGTTTAAACAGCTTGTGTTCCAGTTCGGCAAGAAACATGGTGGGCACGCCGTGCAGGGCCGTGCAGCGCTCGCTGTCCACGGCGGCCAGCACGGCAAGGGGGTTGAATTTCTCAACGATGACCATGCAGGCGCCGTGATTGACGCAGGCCATGACGCCCAGCACGCAGCCGAAGCAATGGAAAAGGGGCACGCAGAGACAGAGGCGATCCTTTTCGGTAAAGCCCATGTTGCGCCCTATCCAGTAGCCGTTGAGCCCCACGCCCACATGGGTGAGCATGACGCCTTTGGGAAAGCCCGTCGTGCCGGACGTGTACTGCATGTTGATGACGTCCCAGGGATCAAGCTCGGCCTGCCGGGCGCGATAGTCGTCGTCGCTGACCATGACGGCCAGGCCGAGAATTTCCGGGACGGAGTACATGCCCCGAAATTTTTCCGCGCCGAGATAGCACACGCGCTTGAGATGGGGCAGCGCCGCGCAGCGGAGCTGACTGCGGCCCTGACGCCGCAGCTCCGGGGCAATGGCGTAAAGCGTATCCACAAAGGCATGATCCCGCAGCGTGTCAATCAGAAAGATATTTTCGCATTCCGAATGATTGAGCAGGTAGCGCAGCTCATGTTCGCGGTAATTGGTGTTGACCGTGATCAGGATAGCCCCGATTTTGGCCGTGGCAAATTGCAGCGTGACCCAGTAGGGGACGTTGGTTGCCCAGACGGCCACCTTTTCGCCCTTGCGCACGCCCAGAGCCATGAGCCCCTTGGCGAAGGCGTCCACCGTATCGGCAAATTCCCGCCAGGTCTGGCGATAGCCGCGATCGGCATAGACGAGGGCGTCCTGATCGGGAAAGCGGGCGACGGTTTCGTCAAGAATCTGTCCGAGCGTCTTTTCCCGCAGTTCAAACAGGCTCTGGCGGCGGCGAGCTTTTTCGTCCATTGGGTGCCTCTAGGGATTGTAGGTAACGGCAAGAATGCGCACGGGCTTGTCGTCGCCGGCAGCGACGTAATGCGGCACAATGGAATTGTAATAGATGGTGTCGCCCGGCCGCAGCTCATGGCGTTCCCGTCCGTACTCCACAATGAGCACCCCATCCAGCACATAGATGAATTCCTCGCCCTGATGGGAGGACGGCTTGTGTTCCTTGTCGGCCGGGGTGGGCTGTATGGTGATGAGCAGGGGCTCCATATTGCGGTCGCTCTTGCCCTTGCCCAGCGCATGATAGCTGTAGCTCGGCGCGGGCATGGTGCCGCGGTGCAGAGCGGGATCGCCTCCGGGATGGCGGTCGGAGCGGGTGATGATGGGGTCTTGCCCCACCTGATCGTCGAGGAAGGTGCCGAGGCGCAGATCCAGCGCTCTGGCTATTTTGTGCAGGGGGCCGATGGCGGGATAGACGCCGTCATTTTCGAGGCCGAGCAGAAACTCTTCCGTCAGACCGGCGGTCTGCGCCAGTTCTGCCGGAGAAAGTCCGCGCGCCGTCCGAAACGCCCGGATACGACTGCCGATGGTATGGTCTGATGGCATGGCGTTTCCCCCTTCTTGTTGCAATATTTTCGGGACTGCTCCCGCCGCGGCGAACCGCGCCCGCAGGCATCTTCCTGAAACGACAGGTTTCAGGCTACCAGAAGGAGCGCGCTCCGGCAAGGGAGGCGATTGGCAAAAAAGGCCGCGGCGATATAGAATGACTCAGGCCGGACGGGCCGTTATTGCCGCTCGATTACCGGAGGCGGTTTCAGCTGCAGGAGGAACAATGCAGGAAAAAGCTCGGACTGTGCGTCGTCTGCTAACCGTGGCTGGGCAGGTGCAGGGCGTGGGATTTCGCCCCTTTGTGTACCGGCTTGCTCAGGAAGAGGGACTGAGCGGCGGCGTGGGCAACACTTCCGACGGCGTGCGCATCGACATTCAGGGCAGCGCCGCCGCCGCGGCGCGTTTTGAAGCCCGCCTTCGCAGCGAATTGCCGCCGCTGGCGCGGCTGACGGGGCTTGCGGCCGAGGACGCGGAGCCGGATCCGGGGGTGGCGGATTTCCGTATTTTCCCAAGCAGCGGGCATGCGGGGCACAGCGTGCTGGTCAGTCCCGACGTGGGCATTTGCGACGACTGCCTCGCGGATATGGCCGATCCGCATAATCCCCGTTATGCTTACCCCTTTACCAACTGCACCAATTGCGGCCCGCGCTATACCATCACCCGTTCCATTCCTTATGACCGGGCCACAACCAGCATGGCCTGCTTTCCGCTGTGCCCGACCTGCGCCGCCGAGTATGCGGACCCTGGCAATCGGCGTTTTCATGCGCAGCCTGTGGCTTGTCCGCACTGCGGCCCGCATGTCTGGTACGTGGATGCGGCGGAGATACCGTCCGCGACCGGGCCGACAGGCGCGCCGCGCACGCCGGAACGGGAACGCCGGGCGCTGGAGCGGGCGGCCCGCGCCCTGCATGATGGGCGGCTGCTGGCGCTTAAGGGGTTGGGCGGGTTTCAGCTGGCCTGCCGCGCCGACGATGCCGCCGCCGTGGAGCGTCTGCGGGAGCGCAAGCAGCGGCCGCACAAGGCCTTTGCTCTGATGGCCGCCACGCTGGACGATGTGCGCCGCTGCTGTCTGCTGACGCCGGATCACGAGGCGCTTTTGCTGTCGCCGGAAAAGCCCGTTGTGCTGTGTCCGCGCCGCCCGGAGAGTCCCCCGGCGCTGGCGGCCGCCGTCGCGCCTGATGTGGATACGCTGGGTTTCATGCTTCCGTACACGCCTCTGCATGTCATGCTGTTTCATGAGCTGGCCCGTATCTGCGGGGGGCAGGCTCCCGTGCTTGTCATGACCTCGGCCAATGCGGGAGGCGAGCCGCTGTGCCTCGGCAATCGCGAGGCGCTGCGTCGTCTTGCGGGCATGGCGGACGCCTGGCTGCTGCACGACAGAGATATTCTTGTGCGCGTGGACGACAGCGTTGTCGGCGTTACGCCGCATTCCCCGGCGGAGGACGGCGAGGCGGCAATGAGGGCGACGCCCTTTTTCTATCGTCGGGCGCGGGGCTATGTGCCGCGTCCGGCGTTCCTTCGAGACGCCGAAACGCCTCCCATTCTGGGCTGCGGCGCGGAACTCAAAGCGACGCTCTGTTTGACGCGCGGCAACGAAGCCTTTGTGGGTCAGCATATCGGGGATTTGGAAAATCCCGCTGTGCTGGCATTTTACGAAGAATGCGCCGCGCATCTCGAACAGTTGCTGGAAGTGCGTCCGCAGGCTGTCGTCTGCGATCTGCATCCTGATTTTCTGTCCACGCGCTATGCCGAAGTTCGGGCGGAGCGCGACGGCCTGCCCCTGTGGCGCTTGCAGCACCATGCCGCCCATGCCGCCGCCGTGCTGGCCGAAAACGCGCATATTGCCCCGGCGCTGGCGTTGTGTCTGGACGGTACGGGCCTTGGTACGGACGGTTCCGTCTGGGGCGGGGAGCTGCTGTTCATGGATTTGTCCGTGCCGCGCTGGGAGCGTCTGGGCTGTTTGTCTCCCTTTCCATTGCCCGGAGGAGATGCGGCCGTGCGCGCGCCGTGGCGCATTGCCTTTGCTCTGCGGCAGCGCTGTTGCGGCGCGCCTGATCCCGCGGAGGCTGTGCCGCCATCCTGTCCCGCGGATGAGCGCCACGCGGCCGGTCTGCTGGCGCAGATGCTGGAGCGGGGCGTCCGCTGCCCGTCCACGTCCAGCTGCGGGCGACTTTTTGATGCCGTGTCCGCCGAGCTGGGACTGTGCGGCCGTATTACCTATGAAGGACAGGCTGCCCTGCGTCTGGAACAGCATGCGCTTTTCTGGCGGCAAACGCATGCGGAAGCCTGCCTCCGGGCGGAGGCGGCTGCGCCGGACGTATTGCCGGAAGGGCTGCTGGTCCGCGGCGCTTCCGGGCTGCTGGAACTTGCAACGGACGCTGTCTTTCGGCGTGTGCGGGAGGATGCCCGGCAGGATACGGCCTTTGCGGCGTGGCGTTTTCATGAGCTGCTGGCCCGCGCCTTTGCCCGCATGGCGTCCATAGCCGCCGGGGAGCGCGGCCTGTCGCATGTCGGGCTTTCCGGCGGCGTGCTCAATAATGCGCTGCTGGCGCGTCGCCTGCCGGAGTGCCTGCGCGCCTGCGGTCTGACGCCGCTGGTTCAGGAGGAATTGCCGCCCGGCGACGGCGGTCTTTCGCTGGGGCAGGCCGCCTGGGGCCGGGCCCTCTGGCGCGCTGAAAAGAGCGCATAACAAAGGGCATGGACAGACGCTGTCTGTTCATGCCCTTTACGTTTTGCGGATGAGCGAATACGCGGAATCAGGAGTTGTTCTTGTTGAGCTCGTCCCGCGCTTCGGCCGCAAGCTGCTCCTGAATGGTCTTCATGGCCGACTGTATGTCGCCGGGGAGAATCCTGACTTCATGATCCTTGGCCAGACATTCAAAGAGATTGTCGGGGAAGGTCAGGAAGTAGTGACGGTACATGTCCCAGGAGCAGTCGTCATGGAGGGGCGGCACTACGTTGATGCCCTGCTCCCGACGAATCCAGAGAGAGTTGATGACAATATGGGCCGCGTAGGCTTCAAGACCGCGATCCCGGTAGGGGTGGTTTTCGATCATTTCGCTGTTGAAGCCGGAGAAGCGGTAGCATTCATAATCCTTGAATTCCGCTACGGCCACAACAGGACAGGCTTCGTCAGAGATGCAGTGGGCGTGATACAGCAGAAAGAGGCGGCGTCCGCTGGACAGCACCTGCGGCGTGGGCGTGCAGATATCCCAGAGCGGCGACCAGGCAATGGGCATGACGGTTTCCTCGCCCCGCTCCAGCAGCAGCTGACGCCGCGTCTGCTGAATCTGGGCGAAAAGTTTGGCCATGGCATCCAGAGAATCTCCGCGCTTGTGCGATGAGAGCATGCTGCGCAGACGTTGTTCCAGTTGTTCCAGTTTGCCTACATAATCGGTGGTCATGCGTACCTCGTGAGCAGCTCCGTTGTTACGGCAGGACGTCGTGTCGCATGATCCGCGACGGGGGATTCGGCGGCGTCCTCTCCAGTAATTCTAGCGTGTTTCGCGGGAAGGACACAAGAGGCTTATGCCGTGTTTTGCCGCCGGAAGGACGTTCTGTGTTGGTCTGCCGTTTATGAAACCGCCTGTTCGCGGGAAAGGCCCTTCATGAAGGTATCGGCTTTTTCGTATTCCGCGGGAGTCAGGAGGCTGACGCCGATGTAGACACAGAGGGAAAGCCCCACGCCAAGACCTGTTTGCAGCAGGGTTTGCGTTTTCCAGAACATGGGCAACGGCAGGCCGAGGGTCGCAAACAGGTTATAAAAGCTATAGCAGAGGCCCGCCAGCATGGAGGCCAGCGCGCCCCGGCTGTTGCCCCGACGCCAGAAAAAGCCCAGCACAAGCGGCACGAACGCTCCCGTGGTGATGACGTCGGAAGCGATCCAGGTCACATCGAGGAAGGAGCGAATGCGCAGAGCTATAAGCAGGGCCAGACCCGTGACCAGGGCCGTCGCCATGCGGGAATAGGCGAGTTTTTTCCGCTCGTCGCCGGAATCGGGGCACAAGTCGAGCGCCAGCGTCATAGCTCCCGTATTAATCAGCGAATCCATGGTGGACATGATGGCCGCGGCGATGCCGACAAAGACCACCGCGCCCCCCAGCGGCGAGAGGAAGGTGTTGACGATGGCCGTCACGACGCCGCCCTGCGGCATCGTCTCGAAGAGCACCGGCCCGGCCATGCCGGTGAACACGACGATCAGATACAGCGGGATATAGAGGAAAAAGGCGAGCGTCGTCATACGTCGGGCGTCGTCGGTGCTGCGCGCGGCGGAAATGCGTTGCCATATATTGGCCTGAATCATCCAGGAGCAGCCGAAGGTGACGACATAGGGCAGATATTTTTCCGCCCCTGTCCAGAAATTCATGTAACCCGTCCTGTTGTGCTGTTGCGCGGTCTGGGCAATGCCTTCAAGGCCGCCGCAGTACTCCAGAGCCACCAGGCAGACTACCAGCGCGGAAATAGCCAGCAGCACGCATTGCAGGATATCCGTCAGCACAACCCCGCGAAAACCGCCGAAAAGCGAATATATCAGAACAATTCCCGTGCCGAGCAGAACTGCGGCTTCGTAGCTGATGCCGAGATAGCCGCCGAAGAAATCGCCGATGCCCACCATCTGCGAGGCTGCCGAAAAAATCATGAACAGCAGAATCATGACGGACAACAGCCCGGCGACTGCCGGGGAGTAGCGCGCGGCCATCATCCGGCCCTGCGTAAGATACCCGATGCCGCGGATGCGGCGCGCCCCCGCCGTCATGAGCAGCGTCGCCAGCAACACGGGAACGCCGTAGTACCAGAACGCGCCGAAACCGTCGTCATAGGCGAGATCCGCCGTTGAAAGCGCGGAGCCCGCTCCCCACCACGAGGCGACAAAGGTGATGGAAAGCGCCCAGAAGGGCAGCGAGCGCCCCGCAAAAAAATAGTCCTCCACCGTGTGATTCTTTTTTTCTTTCAGCACAATCAGCAACAGCAGAGCAAAGTACAGCAGCAGGGCCGCCAGAGAGGCCATCTTGTCCATGATGATTCCCGTAATATGTTCCAGGAGTGTTACCGCTAGGGCCTGTTAACACTATTCGTAAGTTGTTTGGGGGGAAGGGAAACCCCTCTGCTGGCGCGAGAGGTTTTTCCCTTCCCCCAAGCCCCCCATCCTTCCCCCAACGCGTTTTTTCAGAAAAGAAATGCGAGGGTGCGTCTTTTTTGCAAACAGGCTGAGGGCTGGGGCTGCATACCCGCGTTCGGGAAACATAGATTTCATTTTGTTCGATGTCAAACTATTTGTCCCCAAAAAATCATCGTGCCGCAGGCGGTGTTCCCTGCGGCTGCTTCCCCCGCAGAACCGGGAGACGGCTGCCGGGGAAACTTATCCGCAGTGCGACTATCTGAATCGTCTTGCTGAATAAAAATGTTATTCCTGTAGTGGGAACTTTGGTTCTCGAAGTTTCGTAAATAATGCGCGGGTTTTGGGGAAGATGGGGGAGTTTGAGGGGGAAGAAACCCCTTTTTGCCGCGAGCAAAAGGGGTTTCTTCCCCCTCAATACAAAAAGATAATGCGTCGTGAGATCAGAGGCCCCTGCCTTACAGCCAGAGCTGCCAGACAAGCAGGTTCCAGAGGGCTCTGCGGTGGTCGGCCGCGCCGGAGAGGTGGCGGCGCATGAGCGTCTGCACCGCGCGGGGATTGAAAATCCCCTGTCGCTGGAGGCGATCGGCCGAGAGCATGTCTTCCATAAGCGGGCGGAGACGGCCGCGCAGCCAGGCGGCCACGGGAATCTGGAAGCCGCGCTTGCCGCGGCGCAGGATTTCCTGCGGCAGCAGTTCCGCAAAGGCTTTTTTGAGCAGATATTTGCGCTGAAAGCCATGCAGACGGTGCCGGATGGGGAGACGCGCCGTGAATTCGGCAAGTTCCGTATCAAGGAAGGGCGCGCGCACTTCCAGCGAATGCAGCATGGAGCAACGGTCTACCTTGACGAGAATATCGTCGAGCATGAAGCCCTGCGTGTAGACGTAGAAGGCTCTGGCCAGCGGGCTTGCCGCGGCGGGCCAGTGTTGATAGGCCCGTCGAGTGGGGTCAAAGAGGTTCTCCGGCCGCAGCAGAGCCTGATCCGGATGCGCCAGGATGTGCGCCTGAAGCGAGGGCATGAGCGAAGCCAGCATGACTTGTACGCGCCGCCATGCCGGGCTGTGCGCTCCGTGCAGGAATGTCTGCACGGCCAGTCGGGGATTGATGTATCCGGCGCTGGCGGGCAGACGACGGCACAAGGGCTCGATGAGCCCGCGTCGCAGCCAGAAGGGCAGGCGGTTGTAGCGTTCCGCAAGGTCAAAGCCAATATAATGCTCATAGCCCGCCCAGAGCTCGTCGGCCCCGTCGCCACCGAGCGCCACGGTCACATGGCGGCGAGCCAGGCGGGCCAGCAGCCAGGTGGGGGCAACGGAGGGATCGGCCAGCGGCACATCCATATGGCTGATGATGTCGGGCAGGATGTCGGCGCAGTCCCCGGCGGACAGAATTTCTTCGTGATGCGCCGTAGCGAATTTGGCGGCTACGATGCGGGCAAAGCGACTTTCGTCGTAGCTGGCTTCGCGGAAGCCAATGGAAAAGGTTTTAACCGGCTGATTGGCATGCAGAGCCATGCAGCCGGCAACAATACTGCTGTCGATGCCGCCGGACAGAAAGACGCCAAGAGGCACATCGCTGATCATGCGCTTTTTGACGGCTTTGAACATAAGCGCGCGCAGCTCTTCGCAGAGGTCTCCCTCGGAACGCTCGTCTGCTTCGTCAGGCATGGGGAGATCCCAATAGCGCTCGATGTGCGGCGTCCCCTGTTGCAGCAGCAGCCAGTGCGCCGGGGGCAGGGAGTGCGCTTCGACATAGGGCGTGTCCGGCGTGGGCACATAGTCGTAGGCCATGAACCGTGGCAGGGCGTCCGAAGACAGCGTCAGCTTCAGCGAAGGGACGCGGGTAAGGGCATGCAATTCTGAGGCAAAAATAAAGTGATGCCGGGTCTGCGCATAGAAGAAGGGCTTCTTGCCAAAGCGATCGCGGGCGCAGAAAAGCCGCTGCCGCCGGGCGTCCCACAGGGCGAAGGCAAACATGCCGTCGAGCCGGGAAAGGCAGTCCGTGTCCCAGCGTTCATAGGCCGCCAGCAGCACCTCGGTATCGGAAGCGGTGCGGAAGCGGAATCCTTCCTTTTCCAGGGTCGCTCGGAGTTCCCTGTAGTTGTAGATTTCGCCGTTGAAGGTGAGCGTATGGCGTCCGTTGCTCATGGGCTGCGCGCCGCCGTCAATGTCAATGATGGAAAGACGACGGTGCCCCAGGCAGGCGGCGCCGTCGAGGCGGACGCCCTGCCCGTCCGGGCCGCGCCAGGCCATGCTGTCGAGCATGGCGCGCACGTGGGTCGCCGCTTCTTCCGGCAGATGCGCCTCACCGTAGGAATGACGCAGAACAAGACCGGCTATGCCACACATGAGGTATTCCTCCCGCTTTTGCGCTCGGCGTCGGCATGAAGAAAGAGTTCCGCCAGTCGGCGGGCGTTGGCTTCGGGGGAAAACATGTCTCGCGCAAGCTGAAAACCGGCGGTAGCCAGACGTCGGGCTTCCTCCGGCGATGCCAGCAGACGTTGCACGGCGTCGGCCAGCGCCACGTGATCGCCGGGCGGCACGGCGAGGCCGGTCTGCTCGTGACGTACGATCTCCGGCAGGGCGTTGACCGTGCTGGCGATGACCGGAACTCCGAAGGACAGGGCCTCGATGACGGTATTGGGAATGCCGTCGCGCATGCCGGTGGCCGGGTCAATGACGCAGGGCGCAAGAAAAATATCCTGAGAACGAAGCAGTGCCGGCAGATCATCGTGAGAAATAAGGCCCGGCATGGACACGAGATGTTCCAGGCCGAGATCTCTGCGCAGCGCGAGCAGCGTTTCGCCCATGTTGCCGAGTCCGAGCGTCTTTCCTCCGCCGCCCGCCAGCGTGAGCCGGAAGTCAACGCCCCGGTCGCGCAGCAGGGCGCAGGCGCGCAGCAGCACGTCAAAGCCTTTGGTAACGTCAAAGCGACCGATGGCGAAAAGGCGCGGGGGAGTATGAAAACCGGTAAAAGCGGGGCTGTCGATGAAGGGAAGGGTCAGGCTGTTGTAGACGAGACGTGTCTTTCCGGCCGCATGCGCGCCGGGCAGGGCCTCGATACGCGCCTTGTCGGCGGCATTGTTGGCCCGGATAAAGATGGCCTCGCGCAGTTTGAACGCCAGGTCGGGGTCCGCGGGTTCAAGATTGTCGCCGCGCGCGGCCGTAGCAAAGGGGATGCCGCTGAAGGCGGAGGCGACAAGAGCGGCCGTGGCTGTGCCGCGCGGCCAGGGCGCATAGATGATATCCATGCCGTCTTCGCGGAAGCGAAATGCCAGATGACAACCGGCGAAGAAGGCCCAGAGGTTTTCGCCCAGCATTTCCCAGGACGGCCAGCGATGGCGGAAGCAGCGGCGGAAGAGGCGGAAGAAACGGCGCGGGGAGCGGATGCACTGGCGCAGCGTGTCGCGCAACAGGAGCGGCAAGGCGCGAAGGCCAAGCGTGCGGGTATGCGGAGCCGCGGCCTGCATGGCCGCGGAGCAGTGTTTGAGGTGGCGGCCATACAGGCTGTAGACATGCAGCGGTAGTCGGCGGCGCAGGTTTTCTGTTTCTTGAAAGATGAAGGGTTGGGTAAAGAGGGGGTACCAGAGCAGGATGCAGGCCACATGGGGGCTTCTTTGGGGCAGGGCGGGGATTAGCGCCATGTCCAGTCTCCTGTGAGAGGTGGGGAGGAATGAGGCGGGCAATGGGCGGCGACATCACGCATAAACAGATAGGTGACGTCGTAGTGGGATTCCAGCCAGTCCAGCCAGCGGGAGATCTTGTCGAGCAGCCGCGCCGCAGCGGCTTCGTCTGGAATATGGGGCGCGCCGCCGGGCATCATTTCGGAGGAATGCCAGGTCAGGGAAAGCAGGCGTATTCCGTGGAAGCTCAGCGCCTGCGTCACCAGACGCATGAGAGGCAGGGGATATTCCACCGGCAGCAGGGCCAGCGCCCCCCAGTTATGAAAGCGAGCCTGAACGCGGCGGCGCAGGCCCGCGGGCAGCGCGCGGATCAACGCGGGCAGTCCCGGCAGCAGCGGGGCCACGGAAAGCGGCACTTCCAGCAGCGGGCCGCAGGGGGTGGCGATGGTATACGGGGCGGCGGGAGCGTTGAAGTGATCCGGGCTGAGCGCGAGACCGTCGGCAGCGCAGCGCTTGCCGTGCAAAGGTCGCACGGAAGCGTCAACCTGTATGCCGGCCTGCGCCAGCAGCGGCCAGAGTTGCGGGTGCGCGTCCCAGCGCCCCATGCGAAAACTGACTACCGGCGCCGTGGCCAGGGAACGGGCCGCAGTCAGGACGGTTTGGAGTTTCTGTGCCAGCAGGGCGGGCGACAGGCCCGCCGCGGGAACGCGGGGCAGGCTGTCCGGCGTGTCGGCAGCCAGCGGCGGCGTGTTCCAGTGATGCAGATGTGCGCCGATTTCGGCCCCGGCTTCCTGCATGGCGGCGATATGTTCTCTGGACGCCTCGTCGGTAAGGACGCTGTGGGCGCAGAAAAGCGTCGGGCGCACGCCGCGCGTCGTCAGGGAGCGGAGACGATGCAGGAAGGCCGTATTGCGCACGGAGGGACGGCGGCAGGCATAACGGCCGCCGAAAAGCCCTTCCTCTTCCACATCAAGGCTGATGGCAACAAACAATGGTTCAGGCATGCGGGGCGGACTCTCGATGCGCGTAGGCGCAACTGTCGCGATAGAGGTGCAGCAGTTGCCGGGTATTGGCTTCGCTGTCGAACATGTGCAGCACGAGCTCGCGTCCGCGGCCGGCCATGCGGAGGGCAGCTTCCGGATCGGCCAGGAGACGGCGCACGCCTTCGGCCAGAGCGCGCGGATCCCGCTGCGGCACGAGCAGTCCCGTTTCTCCGTCGCGGACGACCTCTCCGATACCGCACACATCCGTGGCAATGACGGGCATGCGACTGGACAGGGCTTCCATGATGACGTTGGGAATACCGTCCCGGTCGCCGTTTTCTGTCTGCACGCTGGGCATCAGGAAAATGTCGTGGCTGCGCATGAGCGCCTGCACCTTGTCGTGGGGTAGAAAGCCGGGCATGTCCACGATATCCGTGATGCCCAGGCGGCGGCACTGACGCTTCAAGGTTCCGCGCAGACGTCCGTCGCCGACCAGCGTCAGGCGCACTGGCACGTTTTCGCGCCGTAGCCGGGCAACAGCCGTGAGCAGATTGTCAAAGCCCTTTTTGGGAACAAAACGCCCGATGGAAAGCAGACGGTATTCCGGCATGAAGGGCGCGAGGCTGAGGGGGTGACGGCCGAGGGTCAGACCGTTGTAAACGACATGGACCTTGTCCTGTTGATCCTGCGGGCAGAAGTCGCGCAGATAGACGCCGTTGGCCCTGTTGTTGGTGCGGATAAAGAGGGCGTCGCGCGCCTTGAGCGGCAGGATGCCGTCCTGGGGATAAATGTCGTTGGCGCGTCCCGTAAAGGAGAAGGGGATGCCCGTCAGGCGCGACGCGACCCAGGCGGCCGTGGCCGGGCCGTTGCCCCAGGAGGCGTGCAGAAGTTGCACGCCGTCGCGCCGGGCTTCCTTGGCCAGCAGAAAACCATAAAGAAAGCAAACCAGCGCTTCCAGGCGGGTTTCCCAGGTCCGCAGAGGGTGGCAAAGGACGTCGCGCACGAGGCGCAGCGTCTGAAGCGGACTGGAAAGAAGTTTCCGGCCGAAGGCCGCAAGCGCGCGGCCTGCCGCCCGGATGCCGAAATGCCGGATGGGCAGGGTTGTCGTGCGCATGGCGCGACTGCATCCTCTGAGCCTGGAGGCATACATGGTATAGACCCGCACCGGCAGCCCTATTTCGGCAAGACGGCGGACTTCATGAAAAATGAAGGTTTCCGAGGCCAGAGGAAACCAGAGCAGCACATAACCTGTGACAGGCAGGGGGGCGTCGGGAGCAGCGGGGAAGATGGGAGACGGCGGCCGGACGTCAGGATCGAACATCGGCAGTTCCTTTGTTCTAGGAGCAGCACATATCCGGGGGCTGCGCATGCGAGAGGGGATGGACGGGGGAGAAGGCGTCATGCCCCGCGCGGCAGGAACATGACGCCTTCCTGATTATTCCATATCCTGATGCTCGCGGCGATAGTTGTCCACGATTTCCTGGGCGCGGGGGAGTTCCTCGACCACCGCATCCAGCGTGCGCCGGATGAGATCCTCGGTATGGGACGCCGAGAGGAAGAAGCGCAGACGGGCCTGACCTTCCTTGACCGCAGGGAAGGTGATGGGCATGACGTAGATGCCGCGTCGGAAAAGGGCGTTGGCCAGGAAGCCCGCGACCATGGAGTCGCCCACCATGACGGGCACGATGGCGTATCCCTGGGCCGCGCCGGTATCCAGCCCCTTACCCTGAGCGTACTGAAGGAAGAACTGGCTGATGCGCTGAATCTTGTGCACGCGTTCGGGTTCGCGTTGCAGCAGTTCGAGCGCCTTGGAGCAGGCGGCGGCCACAATGGGCGGCATACCTACGCTGAAGACAAAGCCCGGCGAGCCGTACTTGAGGAATTCCACAAGATCATGACGACCGGCAATGAAGCCCCCGCAGCCGCAGAGCGTCTTGCTCAGGGTGCTCATCCACATGTCCACGTCGTCGGGATTGATCCCGAAATATTCGCGCACGCCGCGTCCGGTGGCGCCGAGAACGCCGAGAGAGTGCGCCTCGTCCACCATGAGCATGCAGTCGAATTCCTTCTTGAGCCGGATCAGTCGGGGCAAATCGGGGATGTTGCCGTCCATGCTGAACAGGCCCTCGGTCACGATGACGGCGCGGCGATGCTGGGCGCGGTGTTCGCGCAGCATTTTTTCAAGGGCGTCGCAGTCGTTGTGCGTGTAGGAATAGCGTTCCGCGCCGGACAGGCGCGCTCCCTGCATGAGAGAGTTATGGGCCAGACCGTCGTAAAAGATGGCGTCGCGCGTGCCGAAGAGAAAACCGAGGGTGGAGACGTTGGTGGCATGCCCGCTGACATAGGCGATAGCGTCTTCCACTTCATAAAAATCGGCAATGGCGCGTTCCAGAACGCGATGGGGCGGACGTTCGCCGCCCACAAGACGGCTGGCCCCGGCGGAGGTGCCGTAGCGCAGGGCGGCCTCGTTTACGGCCGCGGTGATCTCAGGGTGCGTGTTGAGATCAAGATAGTCGTAGGTGGAAAAATTGATGTATTCTTTGCCGTCAATATGCGTCGTGGCCTTGGCTGCGCCGTCGTGGCACAAAAAAAGCGGGTTTTCCATGCCCATTTTCGCGCCCATTTCCACAAGCCGTTCAAACGACAGTTTGGAGCGCATGCGGAGGAAGCTCTGCGCGCCCTGCCCGGCGGATGCATGCTCCGGAGCCGCTGCGTTCGTTGCGGCCTGTTCGGAAGGGTTCTTCTTCATGCCAACCTCGCGAAGGATAATAGGAAACCATGACGCGCCCGCTCCGGGACGGCGGCAGCCGACCCTGAAAACCGGGCGTGTGCGTTCTTGCAACAAGTCAAGATAGCAGACGCCGTGGGCTATGGCAAGCGCGTTGGGGGCCCGCCGCTTCGCGCTGGACAAGAGAAAAACGCTTGTATAAAATGAAATACTCTTTGCCAGATTGTTGGGGGATGTCTTTGGCATCCTCTTTTTACTTATTGTGCGGGGCGCGTCGCGCGTCCTGCCACGGACAGAACAGCATGCAAGAAACTCGCGTCCCCCCTTTTTCCTCTTCCTTTGCGACCGATTCGGTGCCGCTGGACACCGACGCCGTCGATGCCGTCGTGGCGGCCGGTCTGGCGGCTGCGCGGCGTCGCGCACCCGGTTGCCGCCCTCCCGTCTGGCTGTGCGAGGGAACGCCGGATATCTGGCGGGAAGCTGTGACGCGGGCCGGGCTTGGCATGCCGCTGTCCGTGCCCCGCGACTGGGCGGCCGTGGCCGGACGTGCCGAGCGCCTGTCCGGAGGCTGCGCGCTGCTGCTGGACGGCTGCGCGACGCCCCCGCGCTGCTGGCTGCTGCACGCGCGCCCGCAGGAAGGCGGGGCCGTGACGGAAGAAATCTGTCTTGACGGCGTGCGCTACGCCGATGTGCCGCACGAAGGCGACATCTGGCGCCTTGGCAGCACGGACCCCTTGTGGCGACAACATCTGCCGCTGCTCGGACGCACGCCTTCCCCCGAGGCGCTACAGGCGCTGGCTGAGCGCGGCGTCTGGCTGGCGCCCTCGTCCGTCGCTTCGCGTCTGGCCGTCATGTGCTGCGGTCAGGGCAGCGTCTGGCCCGGCATGGGGCGGGAGCTGTACGACGCCTTTCCCGCGGCCCGCGCGGCTATGGATCGTATTGCCGCCGTGGCCGACTGGGATGTGCTTTCGCTCATGGACGAGAGCGATGTGGAAAAAATCGGCCTGACCCGCTGGCAGCAGCCCTATCTGTTTTTATTGGAATATGCCCAGTGGAGCGTTTTTGCCTCGCTGGGGCTGCAGCCCGCTCTGATGTGCGGACACAGCCTTGGCGAGCTCATGGCCTTATGCTTTGCGGGCGTTTATGCGCCGGAGGTTGCCTGGTACATTCTGGATACCCGCGCCACGCATATGGCCGAGCTGGAAGCTCGCGCAACGCGGGACACCGGCATGATGGCTGTGCATGCCGGGGCGGACGTCATCGAGGAGGCCCGCAGAACCTGGCCGTCGCTCTATGTGTCCAATTACAATACGCCGCAGCAGTTTATTGTCAGCGGCCCCCGCGACATGCTGCTGGAGGCCCGGAAAAGCCTGCGCAAACGCCGGATTCCGGCCATTATGCTTAACGTGACGCTGGCTTTTCATCATCCCAGCATGCGGGTGTTGCGCGATCTTTCCCTGCGTCGTCTCAACGCCCTGGAAATGCAGGCTCCCCGCGTCCCGTTGCTGAGCTGTATCACAACGGGATTTTATCCTGGGGAGCAGCGGGAGATTTGCGAATATATTGCGGACCTGGATGAAAATTCCGTGCGCTGGGTGGAGAGCGTGCAGCAGATGCGCGCGCGTGACGGCATCACCCATTTTCTGGAGCTGGGGCCGCAGGACACGCTGTGCGGCCTGACGCTGGACTGCGATCCGCAGGCTGTCTGCATTCCGGCAGCGCGCAAGGGGCGCGAGCTGGAAAGCATGCGGCAGGCCTGCGCCCGGCTGTACGCGCTGGGGCATCTGCCGCGCTCCAGTCTCTGCGCTGTCGCCGCGGCGCGCGGAAGCGGCGCAGAGGCCGTGGACGGAAGCGCCATGACGGCTTCTCTGGCTCCGGTTGCCGCGGCCGCGCCCGATCTTGGGCCGCATGGCAAGGTGGTGCTGGAGCTGTTGGCGGAAGCCAGCGGCCGCCCCGTGGCCTCGCTGCGGCCGGACATGGATCTGCGCTATGATCTTGCTCTGCGTTCCAGCCGCTTCCCTCTGATTATCCAGCAGGCGGAGGAACGTCTGGGGCAGAAGGTTGACTTTGACGCGCTCATGCAGGTGGCGACCGTAGGCGATCTGGCCAGGGTTCTGGCAGGTCTGCCGCCCGCGGGCGTCGGCGCTCCTCGCAAGGAGAGCTCCCCGGCGGGAAATCATTCGTGCGGGCCGCTGTTGCGTTATGCCCCGGAGCATCTGCTGGAAGAAGCGGCGGCGCTGCCTTCCGATCCCTGCGGCTTCGGGCCGGGCATTCGGGCCGGGCAGACGCTGCTGCTCCTGCCGATCGGCAGTTTTGACGAGGCGGACACGGCGCGAGTCATGGATGCCGTGGCAGGGCTTGCGCCCTTTGCTCCCCGTCTGATTCTGCCGCCCGCTTTTTCGGGGGCGGTAGCTCCGTTGCGGCAGTTGGGGGCGGATGTCCAGCTGATGGAAGATGCCGCTCCGGCGGCGCTGGACGCGGTGGCCGCGCGACGGCTGCTTGCGGCTGCGGGAACGCCTGACGGAATTTTTCTTATGGCGACGCGGGCGGATATGACGGAGCTGCCCGGTATGGAGGTGTTGTTGTCCTCCTCGCCGCGTTATGTCTGTCTGTTGCGCCATGTGCTGTCGCGGGGCGATGCCGCGGACGACGCGCCTGTGGAGCGCTGCCTTGCCGCGCAGGCCGCGCGCTGCGGCGTGCTGTGCCGTCTGCTGCGTCTTTGGGATGACGGCTGCGCGCCCGCGCCCCGTGAGCTCGGCGATCTGCTTTCCCGCGAACTGGCCTGCGGCGAACGGGAGCGTATCTGCTGGGCGCGGGCTGCCACGGCGTCGCCCGCGTCGTCGCCGGCCCCCTTTGTGGCCGACAGGCCGGAACGTTTCCCTCTGGTATTTTGTCGGGCCGGCAGCCGGGAAACCGTCCGTGCTTCCGCCCTACGCGGACAGTGTCATTTTTCCCGTTTCGCGGACCCCGCGCTGTCGGGGCACGGCGCTGTCGGAGAGGGGATTCCGTGGCTTCCCTTGAGTCGCGCGCTGCAGGCGCTGCTGGAAGCGGGATCGCTCTTTTTGCCCTGGCTTTCGCCCATAGGTCTTTCGGATGTGCGTTTTGCCGTGCCGCCTCTGCTGCCGCCCGGCGTCACGCGAGAGGCTGTTTTTGAGGTGCGCGCCGGGCAATGGCTGCGGCATGACGGCGCTATGGCGCGCGTTTGTCCGGCATCTCTGGCTGTGCAGGATATTTCGGCCAACGGACGGCGAGGCAAGCAGCAGTCCGCTGTGGTGCATGCCGTGCTGCTCATGGGGGCGGACAGCGGTATCCTGCCCCCGTTGTGGCCCGCGGGAACAATGACGCGGGGCGACGCGTCCCCGCTTGCCGAATTTTACGAGCGGCGCGGTTACGGGCCGGACTGGCAGTTGCTGGAGTCCTTCGCTGTCGCGGACGAGACGACCTGCGATGCGCGTATGAGCGAAGCGGCGTCGGCGCTGGCGCTTTCCGGCGAGGCGGGCTATACCGGCCGCGTTATTATGTTCGAGGCGCTGGCCCAGGCGGCAGCCGTGGCGCTGGGGCTGCTCCCTGCCGGAGAACGGCGCGGAGATACGGCGTTGTTGCCCGGCGATATGGAAAGCCCCTGCGGCGTCTGGCGGCTTGGGGCCGTTGGCTTCCTGCGCTTTGCCGCTCCTGCGGCAGCCCGCGGACCTGTCATGCTGCAGGTGCGGCGCTGCTGGATGGATGAGCGCCTTGTGCGTTATGATGCGCAGGCTGTGGATGCGGACGGCGTTGTGCTGGCAACGGTCAATCATCTTCAGTTTGACGCGGTGCTGACCCCGCAGACGGCGGCGACGGTCTGAGGCAGAACCCCGCGCGCTCTCCGCCTGTGCAGGGCGCGAGGGCATGATGAACGGCAGCGCGGGATAGCAAAGTTTCATGTGTTGTTTCGGAAGCAATGGCGCGCCGTGTCGGGCGTCATGGTCGCTTCCGTGGGAAAGGGGAGTATATGAAGGCAAAACAGAAGAAGCGCCTGGTGCGCTTTGCGGCAGCGGCGCTTGCATGCGCCTTGCTGGGCAGCGTCGGCTGCGCGTCCAACAAGGCGGGCATAGATTCCCCGCAGCTGCCCGCAAAGCACTGGCTGGACGAGGCTCCCGGCGTGCCGGTATCCCAGAAGGCCAAACTGGAAGCGGCCATTCCCAACCTCTATGATCCCGCCAAGACATTCAGCTTCGAAGACTGTGTTTTTCTGACCATTCAGCAGTCGCCCCTTCTGGTGAACAGCGCCGTGGAGCTGGAGATTCAGCGTCTGGCGCGCACCAGCGCGGCGTGGAAATATCTGCCTGAGCCCCGCATGAGCATTACCGTGTCCAACAACCTGACGCGGTACAACAAGAATGAGCCGGACAAGCCCAAACACTACGGGCAGACGCAGTACGACATTGGCTTCTCCACGGCTTTTCCCAATCCTCTTCGCACCTATTTTGAGCATTCCGCCCAGGAACTGATGGCGAATCTGGCGCTGTCCTCGCATCGCAAGGCCGTGGGGGAAGCTATTTACAAGATCGCCACGGCCTATACGGAGCTGGATGCCCGGCGGCGCATCAATGACGTCATGAAGTCTCTGCCCGATCAGAGCCAGTCCTCGCTGGACTACTGGAAGCAGGTGGAAGCCGTGGACGGTCGGCAGGGCGTGCAGCGCAACGTGGCGGAACAGCAGCTCAAGGAAGCGGAGCTGGCGCTGGAAAAGGGTAAGATGCAGGAAACCATGCTCCTGACGCAGCTCAAGATTCTGGCGGGCGTTGATCCCCGACAGCGTCTGGCTGTGGATTCCGGCAGCGTGCGCCCGCTGATTCAGAGCTTCGACGGTCGTCGCCTCAACTGGGAAGATCGCTGGGGACAGACCGAAGATCAGTTCCTTCTGCGGGGGCAGATCAAGCTGGCGGATTATAATATCATGATCGCCTGGGCGGAATATATCCCCAATATGACTTTGGAGCTGAACCGCACGCCTTCGTCGGGGCAGTATCAGCCCGCCAATGGCGAAACTGATTCCTTCCTGCACCTGCGTTTTGATTTCCCGCTCATTGACTGGGGACGCCGCTACAGAGGCGTGCAGACGGCCCGCATGCAGAAGGCGCAGGCCTTCCATAAGCAGGCCAACGCCCGTACGGATTATTCTAACCAATGGCTGCAGGCGGAGCAGCAGGTGGCCCTGGCGGAGACCAATATGCGTCTGGTCAAGGTGCGTTTTCAGACAGCGGAAATGCGCTTCAGAGAAGCGGAGATTTCTTTCAACGAGGGGCTGGCGCCCCTGCCGACGGTGAGCGGCGCTCACGAAGCTATGATTAACGCGCAGGTGGCCCTGATCGAGGCGGAAAAGGAATTGGAGTTGGCCAAACTTCAGTGGATGTTTGTTTCCGGGATGTTGCAGGAATATTTCCTCGGGCAGCCCGCCAAGGAGGTGGAATAGTATGGCCGCGCAGATTGTTTGCCGCCTGACGGGCATTATTGTCCTGGCCTGCCTGCTGCTGTCGGCGCTACCCGCGACAGCGGCCGAAGTGTCCCGCGCTACGGGAAAAGTTGTGGCCACGGTCACGCGCCTGGCCGTCATGCCCTTTAACGGCATTGTGGACGAAGTGCTGGTGCATCCTGGAGATCGCGTCGAAAAGGGCGAGCCTCTGCTGCGCTATCATCTCGAAGCCGGCGATGAGCGCCAGCTGGCGCAGGAGCTGAGCGTGGGCGGCAATAACGACGGCATCAAGAGCAATATGCTGCAGCTGCAGTCCAGCCTGGCGGAAACCGTGGCCCAGCGCAACAAGGCCCGGCAGCTGGCCGCCAGCGGTCTTGGTTCCCGGCAGGCCCTGAGCCGTCTGGAACAGGATGTGACGTCCCTGCAGGAGCGCATCGAATTGCTGCGCGTCACCATCAGCAAGAACGACGCTAATTTTCAGCGTCGTCTGGCGGAAATTCAGGAATCCTTCGAGGAGCCGCTGAAGCCCGGCGCGCCGCTGCCCTCGCAGCTGGTGCTGACCGCGCCCATCAGCGGGCATGTGCTTGCCATCGAGGGCGTCGTCAGCGAGGGGGCCCTGCTGACGCGCGGCGCGAAGGTTGTAATGGTGGGGCGGCTTGATCCCGTGATCATTCAGGTGCCTGTCTATGAGGGCGAACTGTCCAATATTGCCGTGGGCGATCAGGCGGAAGTGTCCATTTCCTCGCTGCGCGACAAGACCTTTGCCGCCACGGTTTCGGAAATTTCCTGGACAGCCAGCGACATGAACGTGGCTAATCCTTCCTATTATACGGTGGAGCTGAGCGTGCCTAATCCCAATTTTGAGCTTAAGCCGGGGTACAAGGCCGTAGTGCGCTTTGCCGTCAAGTAAGACTCATGAAGCTGAAAAGCATTCCGCGTCGTCTCGGCTACATTCTTGGGGCGCAGTGGACGCGCGATCTGTCGTGGACGCTGTTCACTATTCTGTTGTCGCGCCAGGACCCCTTTCTGCTGGGCCAGATCATGCTGGCCCTCGGCTATGGCTATCTGGTCAAGACGGCGGCGGACGTTGGTCTGAACGAGTTCCTGCTGTCCTCCTTTGCCCGTCGGGATGCCCGCCCCACGGTGCTGCTGGGCGAGGTCCTGTGGCTGAAGTGCGCGCTGCTGGTGATCGCTCTTGGCGTCACCTGGTTTATAGTGTCCGCCAAATCCAATTATTCGCCGGAGCTGCGACTGATCGTGCTGTGCATTGCCGCGGGTTTCGGCATTGACGGCATCAGCGATAGCTTTTTTGCTCTTTGCCAGGCTCGCGGACGGCAGGACGTAGAAATGCGCATCCGCATTCCCGCCGCTGTGCTGGGGATTGGCTTTGGCATCGTTTCGTTTCTGCTGGGAGCGCCGCCGCTGGTGGTGGCGCTCTATAAAGTCGTCGAATCCTCCCTGTGCTTTTCCTTCGGCGTGCGGGCTATCGGGCGCAATCCTTTTTCCCGCTTTGGCTGGGGGCAGTTTCTTGATTTGGCGCAGCGCATGCGCAGCGGCCTTATTTTCACCGGTATGGCCGCCTGTTCCATGTTCTACAACAAGCTGAATCTGTTCTTTCTCAAGGATTACGGCGGCGAGGATGCCGTTGCGGCCTATGGCGTGGCCTGGGAAATGGTGGAAGGGCTTTCCATGATGATTTCCAGCGCTCTGCTGGGCAAGGTTATCTTTCCCATGCTGTCCAAACTTTGGAAGGATAACCGCGACGCTTTCCGGGCTCTGGCGGGGCAGACGGCCCGTTCCCTCTGGGCGGCGGCCCTGCCCATGATCTACGTGCTTTGTGTGGAAAATGATCGTATCTTTCCCTTGATCTACGGGGAGCATCTCAAGACTGCCGTCACTGCCCAGCGTCTGCTGACGCCTTGTCTGGCCACGGCTTTTCTGCATAATCTGGCGGCTTATGCCATGATCGGCATGCGGCGGCACAGCCTGCTGCTCTGTTTTTATCTGAGCGGGCTGGCGGTCAATATTTTTTGCTGTTATTGGCTTATTCCCCAGATGCCTCTGGAGGGCGCGGCCCTGGCTCTGACTATCACCAAGGTCTGGGTGGCTATTCTGACAGTCTCCTTTTTCCAGGCGACGGCGCGCCCCATGACCGCGGCGCAGTGGGGACTTATGCTTGCCACTATTGGCGTCAGCGTCGGTCTCTGGTACGGTTGTGGCCTCGTGCTGCCCAGGGAAGTTGCCGAGATTGCCGGTCTGCTGCCTCTGCTGGCGCTTCTCTGGCGCTGGAGACCCCCGTCAGCGTTTGAGCGTTCTGGCAGCGCCGAAGCGGCCTAGAGCGTTTCAACTTTGAAAAAGGAGAAACGCGAGGCGGCGGCATAGCGCCGCCCGGCCCAAAGTGAGCGGAAAAACCGCGCTTTTTCCGCGAAACGACAGGCCGTATGGTTTGAAATGCAA
>CALVHG010000036.1 GCA_944327285.1 uncultured Desulfovibrio sp.
GTTTTTCCGCTCACTTTGGGCCGGGCGGCGCTGTGCCGCCGCCTCGCGTTTCACCTTTTTCAAAGTTGAAACGTTCTATGACAGAAAAAAATCTTATCTGTCCTTCTGACCACAGAAACACCGCCCCAACAAAGCAGCGTCCCCAAATGCGCAAAAACAGCGTGCTGTGTCCCCTCTCGAAAGCACAAAAAAGTCCCCCTTCCGGGGGACGTTGAGAACAGGAAAACGACGGCGGTTCCGCGCAGTGTCATTCTCCAGAATAAAGCGCGTTGGGGAAGGGATGGGGGGAGTTTGAGGGGGGAAGGGGGACCCTTTGCGCGCCAGCAAAAGGGTTCCCCTTCCCCCCTCAAATAAACTCTATTCCCTCGGCAGACGGTTCTGACGCTCTCTGCGCAGCTTGCGGCGGCGCAAGGTAAGCCGCCAGATCCAGGACAGAGACACAGCAATAGCGATGCCGACATAGGCGCGCAGCACGCGACCGGCGTTAAAAGGCTGTTCAAAGCCCCAGCTTCCAGCGCGATCCCAGGCCGGGTGATAGATGCCCCAGCCCATGGCAAAGACCAGCAGCAACACGCCCAGCGCGCCTACGAGCCAATAGAGGGGCACGGCTTCTTCCCAGAAGAAGGAGGAACGGTAAAAACGGCGATGCGCAAGGCAGACGGCCAGCAGGATGACGGCAACCATAGCGGCGGTCAGCCAGCCGAAACTCTTGAGCAGCGCGCCCACGATGCCCAGCGAAAGAAAAATAACGGCAAGATGGAAGGCGCGACGCTGTCGTCGCTCCAGCCCGTAGGAGACAAAGAGGAGCATGGCGCCGGACAGAGCGCAGACAAAATGCCCGCCCTGCACAAGCCACCAGGGAAGGACGCTCATGCGGTACATCATGGGCGTGAGACAAGGCAGGGTCGCGGAAACCAGCAGGATGCAGCCGGCGGCAAAAGTGATATAGGCCGCAATGGAGTGGGACAGGACGAACAGCCAACGCCCGGCCTCGCGGAGAACGTCGGTACGCTGTCGGGCCTCGTAAATGGCCAGAAGGACAGCCGCAGCCAGCAGGGGAATAATGTAATAAATCAGACGGAACAGCAGCACGGCCGCAACAACGGCCTTCTCATTGGGCGTATGCGTCAGATGAAGAATGATCAGCTCGAAAACGCCCACGCCGCCGGGCACATGCGTCAGAACAACGGCCACCTGCGCCATGAGATAGCCGGGCAGAAAATCCATGAAGCTCAGGCCGATGTCGTGAGGCAGCAGCACATACATGCAGGCGGCGGCGGCCACAATGTCGATACCGGCCACAAAGAGCTGGGCAAGCGCAATGCGCGGCGCGGGAAAAACAAATTCCTTGCCGAAGATATGCAGGGGCTTACGCACCGTGAAGCAAAGGACAATGTAGGAAAGCGCCACGGCCAGCAGAACGGCGCCCAGCAGGCGCACGTCGTGAATGGGCATTTTTTCGAGCAGCTCCGGCGGCAGGGTCGGCGGGCAGACAAGAAAAACAAGCCCGCACAGGCCCAGCGCCCCGACCCAGAAGGTCACGGCCAGCATCAGCACAAGACGCACAATTTCCTCCAGCCTGAAGCCCCAGGCCGAATAGAAACGGTAGCGAACGCTGGTGCCGCCGAGCAGCGCGCCGAAATTATAGCTGACGGCCTGCCCGACCAGCGAAACGAGGCCGACCCGCTGCAGAGGGAGCGTCTTGTGTATGGCCTTGAGCGCCAGCCAGTCATACCCCACAAGGATACCGTAATTGACAACCATCAGCACGAGCGAAAAAGCTATGCTGGCATAGGAGACCTGCGCGATGCTCTCGCGTATCTGCTGGATGCTGTAGGATTCGAGCTTGCGATACAGCAGGTAGATAGCCAGAACAAAGAGGCAGGTAATCAGGATTGGTCCGAGATATCGTAAATATTTCTTCATGGTAGCCCCGAAGAAGATCTTGTTGACGACAGACGAGCCGAAGACAGGCTCTCCCATCCAGCATATATTCAGAAAGCACGGCGTGCAAGCCGCCCGCTCTCTCTGCCCGCAGGGCTTGACCTGCCGCCGGGGCCGGACTATAAGAAGGCTTCAAGCAACGCGCGTTCCGCCTCTCCGGCGGACGCTTTTTTTATTGCGCATCGTTTTGTACGTTGTACGAGGAAGAAGCATGAACGTGACCAGCATCCCTATCTCCAAGCAAGGCTACAAAAAGCTTGAAGACGAATTGGCCCGCTTGAAGAGCGAGCGCCCGGCCATCATTCAGGCCATCAAAGAAGCCCGCGAGGAAGGCGACCTGCGCGAAAACGCGGGCTACGACGCCGCGCGCGAACGCCAGGGCATGGCCGAAGCGCGCATCAAGTACATCGAATCGCGCATGGCGCTGTATCAGGTCGTCGATCTGGACAAACTGGGCGGCGATAAGGTCGTTTTCGGCGCAACCGTGGAAGTGGAAGACGTCGATACCGAAGAAAGCCGGACCTTCACGATTCTCGGCCCTGACGAAGCCGACCCTGCCAAGGGGTCCATCTCTTTCCTTTCGCCCGTGGGCCAGGCCCTGCTCGGCAAGGAAGAAGGCGACGAAGTCAGCGTGGATATTCCGCGCGGTCGCGTGACCTACGAAATCGTTTCCATCAGCTTCAACGGCTCCAAGGTCCTCGGCTAAGCTCCCCATTATTTTACGGCATCCGAAGGCCGATTTTGCTCCGTTGCCTGCGGCTTTCCCGCACCGGCGGAATTCTGTTCATATACGCGACGGCGCAGGTCTGTCTCGCGCCCTGTCGCATGCGAAATAGCATGAGGGAAGAAACGGCGTATCCGTTCTTCCCTCTTTTGCTGTCCTCCCGCAAGGCCGACGCGAAGCTCCGGGGCTGCGGACCGCCCCTTGGAGAGCGGGAAGAAATTTGCTATGCTGGGTTGTCGTTAATCCGCGCCCCTCTCCTGTTCACTTTTCACGGCACCACATGAGCGAATCTTCCCTGCCTCGAATTCTGTATCTTCTGGCCGCCGTAGCCTGGCTTCTGTTGCTGAAAAGCAATCCCGTCACGCTTTTTCTGGCCGGGTGCGCGGCCTGCCTCAGTCTGCCTGTTTACCGGCAGCTGCGCGTCAAAGCCCGGCGCTGGCGCGCCCGCGTCATCCAGCGGCAACAAAACGGCTGGTTGCGAAAATGTCTTTTCCGCTTCAGCCGATCCATGCCGATTATCTTGTATACGACCGGCATTATTACCTGTATCTGCACGCCTATTGCCGTTCTTGTCCTGCTGGTCTCGCCGCAGATCGCGGGCGGGGTGGCCCGGCTGCGAGAACTGCAGGCCAACAACTTTCAGCTGCCGCCGGAATGGGTGGCCCATATTCAAGGATTGCGCGCGGATCTGGCGGAGTATCCCCGCATAGAACAGGCCCTGAACGACGCTCTCGGACAGGTGGACAGCCTCATTGGCGACACCATGGGGCAGCTCATCAACCGCGGCTTTGATCTCGTGGGTGGCACCATGTCCGCCCTCTGGACGCTCTTTCTGTTCGTGACGCTGACCGTCATCTTTGCGACCTCGGCTCAGCGTATAAATCTTGTCATGGCGCGCCTGTTCTCTATTCCCGTGCCCATGCTCAAGCGTTTTGTTCTCGCTATTCGCCGAGCCCTGCGGGCCATTCTTATGGGTATTGTGCTTGTAGCGACCATGCAGGGCGTCCTCTGCGGCTTTGGCTTTGCCGTGGCCGGCATCCGCCAGCCTGCCTTCTGGGGGCTGCTCGCCACGCTCGTGGCGCCCATTCCCGCCATCGGAACGGCTCTGGTCTGGGGGCCGCTCTGCCTTTCCCTCTGGTTCAGCGGCAGCACCATGTCCGCCGTCGGCCTCGCCCTCTGGGGGTCTGTGGCCGTTGCCGGCGTAGACAATGTTTTTCGTCCGCTCTTTCTGCGTCAGGGCATTAATGCCCCTTTCTTTGTCCTTATCATTGCCATTCTCTGCGGCCTTGCCAGCTTTGGCCCCGTGGGGCTCATTGCCGGGCCGATCCTGCTGGCCTTTGCTCTGCAGGCCGTGGAAGAAGGCAACCGACTTTATCATGCGCCAAACTCTCCTCAGGCCTGAGGGCCTTTCCCGTTTCTGCCTCGTCGGCCTTCTTGTCCTGCTGTGCCTGAGTCTGGCCCTGCCGGTCTCTGCCAGAGTTCCGGCACGCTCCGCTATTCTGTACAATCTGAGCAGCGGCAAAGTCCTCTATGCGCAGAATGCCGATGCCACAATTCCGCCAGCCTCGCTGACCAAACTCATGACAATGATGCTGACGCTGGACGCCGTTCGTCAGAGAAAAATCTCGCTCAAGACCTGGCTTGTCGCCAGCCGCAAGGCCGCCCGCACCGGCGGCTCTCGCATGCACCTGAGAGTTGGCGAACGTATCCGGCTGGAAAACCTGCTGTACGGAATGGCCGTGGTTTCCGGTAACGATGCCGCCGTAGCCGCGGCTGAAAAGGTTGGCGGCAGTACGCGCCACTTTGTACGCCTGATGAATCGCAAGGCCCGCGCTCTCGGCATGAAGCATACCCAGTTCAAGAATGTAAACGGCCTGCCCGCCGCCGGACAGCGCACCACCGCGCGCGACATGCTGACGCTCTCCTGCGCCTATCTGCGCGCGCATCCCTCTGCCCTGCGCTACCACTCTCCCCGCAGCTTCCGCCACGGACGCCGCACCATGCGCGCCACAAACAAGCTGCTGGGCGTCGTGCCGGGCGTTGACGGGCTCAAGACCGGCTGGACCGTCGCTTCCGGCTACAATATTGTCGTCACGGCCGAACGCAAGGGCGTCCGTCTGGTTGCCGTCGTCATGGGCGGAACAAGTTCCGGCAGACGCGATCTTGCGGCCCGGCGTCTGTTAGAGGCCGGCTTTGCATCTCCGGACTCTCCCCGCGCCGTGGAACGCACTCTTTCACGAAGCCCAAAACGGCGCTGACCTTGACCGAAAACCAGCCCGCGCCTACTATGATGCAAACGCATTGCCCATACTCAAACCATGGAGGCCAGCATGTTCAATATCGGCACGCAGGAACTGCTTCTTATTCTCATTGTGGTGCTGCTGCTGTTCGGCGCCAAAAAGCTGCCGGAAATCGGCGGCGGACTGGGACGCGCCATCCGCAACTTCCGGCGCGCCTCGTCCGAGCCTGATGAAATCGACATCACCCCCACTAAGGACAAAACTACTACCAACAGCACCACGAATAACGGCGACGGCATGCCCAAGGCCTAATCCGCACGCAGGGAGGACAGCACATGAAATCCGAACAACTGTCAGTCTTTCTGGAAAATCGGGCCGGACGCCTTGCCGAAGTGACGCACACCCTCGCGGAAGCGGGCGTCAACATCCGCGCGCTGTCGCTGGCGGATACGTCCGACTTCGGCATCCTGCGCCTGATTGTCTGCAATCATGAGAAAGCCCAGATGGTCCTCAAAGAAAAGGGCTTTACGCTGGGCCGCACGCATGTTGTGGCCGTGGAAGTTCCCGATCAGCCCGGCGGTCTGGACGCCATTCTGCAGCTCATGTCCGCAAACAATATCAATGTCGAATACATGTACGCTTTTGCCCAGAGCGCGACTGATAATGCCGTCATGATTTTCCGTTTTGACAAAACGGATGCCGCCATTGATCTGTTGCAGCAGAACAATTTTTCCATCCTGCCGCCGCAGCGCCTCTGCGATCTCTAGAGTCTTGAGCTCTCACGCAGCATATTTTTTCGGGGGAAGGCAACATCCCTGCTCGCCAGAGCAGGATGTTTCCTTCCCCCGAAGTGTCTTAAAGGATTTTCAGTTTGAAACACTGTGCGTTTCAAACCATACGGCCTGTCGCTTCGTGGGAAAAATGCTTTTTTTCCACTTTTGGCGGGCGACGCTGTCCGCCGCCTCGCGCTTTGCCTTTTTTAAAGGCAACGCGCTCTAAACAAAATACCTTTTTGCGGGCGGTACGCCCTTATCAAAAGGGCACCTCTGGCGACAGCCGCATGGTCCTTAAGAAACTTCTGTCACGCAAAAGACAGAGAAAGTCCAAGCCGGGAGAAAGATAGAAAAGGCCCCCTGCGGATGTCTCCGCAGGGGGCCTTTTTACTATCGGTATTCAGGCGGGATTAGTACATGCCGCCCATGCCGCCCATGCCGTCCATGCCGGGCATGGCCGGGGCGTCCTTCTTGGGTTCAGGCTTTTCGCAGATGGCGCATTCGGTGGTCAGCAGCAGGGAAGCCACGGAAGCGGCGTTCTGCAGAGCCGTGCGGGTCACCTTCTTCGGGTCGATGACGCCGGCCTTCAGCAGGTCTTCGTATTCGCCGGTAGCGGCGTTGAAGCCGAAGCCGTCCTTGCCCTGGCGCACCTTTTCCACCACGATGGAGCCTTCAAAGCCAGCGTTGTGGGCAATCTGGCGCAGAGGAGCTTCGATGGCGCGACGGATGATGTTCACACCGGCCAGTTCGTCGTCGTCGGCGGGCTTGATGCTGTCAAGCACCTTGGCAACGCGAATCAGGGCCGTGCCGCCGCCAGGCACAATGCCTTCTTCCACAGCGGCGCGCGTGGCGTTCAGAGCGTCTTCCACGCGGTCCTTCTTTTCCTTCATTTCCACTTCGGTGGCAGCGCCCACATGCACCACGGCAACGCCGCCCACCAGCTTGGCCAAGCGTTCCTGCAGCTTTTCGCGGTCGTAATCGGAGGTGCTTTCTTCGATCTGAGCGCGGATCTGCTTCACGCGAGCCTTGATGTCGTCGCCCTTGCCGATGCCGTCCACGATGGTGGTATTTTCCTTGTCCACCACCACGCGCTTAGCGGAACCGAGGTCGGTCAGAGCCATGTTTTCCAGCTTGGTGCCGGTGTCGTCGGAAGCCACCTGACCGCCGGTCAGAATGGCGATATCCTGCAGCATGGCCTTACGACGGTCGCCGAAGCCGGGAGCCTTCACGGCCACCACCTGCAGAGCGCCGCGCAGCTTGTTCACCACGAGGGTGGCCAGAGCTTCGCCTTCCACGTCTTCAGCGATGATCACCAGAGGACGATTGACCTTGGCAACCTGCTCAAGCACGGGCAGCATGTCCTTCATGCTGGAGATTTTCTTTTCGGTGCAGAGGATGTAGGGGTTATCCATTTCGCACTGCATCTTTTCGGCGTTGGTCACAAAGTAGGGGGAGAGATAGCCGCGGTCAAAGCGCATGCCTTCCACCACATCCATCGTGGTTTCCAGACCCTTGGCTTCTTCCACCGTGATCACGCCTTCCTTGCCCACCTTGGCCATGGCTTCGGCAATGATGTTGCCGATGGTGGTGTCGGAGTTGGCGGAAATGGTGCCGACCTGGGCGATTTCCTTCTGGTCGCGGGTGGGCTTGGCCAGGTTGCCAAGTTCGCCGATCAGAGCGTCCACGCCCTTGTCGATGCCGCGCTTGATGGCCATGGGATTACGGCCGGCGGCAACGAGCTTCACGCCTTCCTGATAGATGGCCTGCGCAAGAATGGTGGCCGTGGTGGTGCCGTCGCCGGCGGCGTCGGAAGTCTTGGAGGCAACTTCCTTCACCAGCTGGGCGCCCATGTTTTCGAACTTATCTTCCAGTTCGATTTCCTTCGCCACGGTCACGCCGTCCTTCGTGATGACCGGAGCGCCGAAAGACTTTTCAATAGCGACATTGCGGCCCTTGGGACCGAGGGTCACCTTCACGGCGTTGGCGAGTTTGTCAACGCCACGAGCCAGACGTTCGCGGGCTTTCACGTCGTAAATAACTTCTTTAGCGGCCATGATTATATCTCCTGGAAATTATCTTCTTCAAAATTGCTCTGCGGGAAACCTTCGCCTCGTGAGAGGGGGAGGATTAGTCGATGATGGCGAGAATGTCTTCTTCGCGCATCACCAGATGCTCGATGCCGTCCAGCTTGACTTCCGTGCCCGCATACTTGTTGAAGAGCACCATGTCGCCCTTCTTCACGGCCAGAGGAGTACGCGTGCCGTTTTCGGCGAGCTTGCCGGGACCGGCGGCGATGACTTCGCCCTTGCAGGGCTTTTCCTTGGCGGTGTCGGGAATGTACAGACCGCCAGCGGTCTTTTCTTCGGATTCAAGGCGTTTCACAAGCACGCGATCATTCAGGGGTTGCAGCTTCATGACGGTATATCCTCCAAAAATGTTATTGCCTGTTGGCTTCGCCGCAGGGGCGGCGGAGTTGCGGCAGACGCGCTGTCCGTTTCGGGAGGGCGTCCTTCCCGCATCGGGATACTAGATAAAGCGCCCTGCCGAATTGGGAAGGGGGAAAAGAGCATTTTTTTGCAAAAAACTTTTTTTGCACAAAAAAGTTATATAAAAACAATATATTATAAAAAATAAAAAGTTTCCTTCGCCTATTTTTTTCCAGACCACAAAAACAAAAAAGCGGCCGACACCCTTCCGGGCATCGGCCGCAGTATCAATCCATTACGCGGGCAACGCGCAGCGACGTTTTATTCTTCGTCGCCTTCCCACTTGATGAAGCCGGGATTCACGTTGACCATGGCGTTGACGATCAGTTCCACCAGACCGCCGTAGGCGAAGCTGTTCTTGGAATACAGATCGTTGTGTTCCAGCATTTCGCGGATCTGGCCCTTGCAGTTGGAGCAGGGAGCGCAGATGTACTTCTTGGTTTCGGGGCCAAGGCAGTCCTTGAAGGCCGCCGCGATCTGCTGCATCTTTTTACGTCCGGAGATGTTGCCGCGCCACTCGTCGATATTATTGCGGGTCATGATGGCGAAGCCGGAGCCGCCGCCGCAGCAGTAGTTGTCCACGCCGTGGCAGGGCATTTCGCGGAACATGGGCGCAATCTTGTGCAGGATGTCGCGCTGGGGCTGCACAATACCCATGAGACGCACGATGTTGCAGGGGTCGTGCAAGGTCACGGGGAAGTTGTTGCGGCTGGGATCCAGCTTGAGACGACCGCTCATCACGATGTCGCGCAGGGTCACGTAGCAGCTTTCGCGCGGCACCTGGTATTCGTAAGGAATAACGCGGTCGGCAATGACGGTCAGAGCCTTGTGAGCATGACCGCATTCGCCCATGACGATCTTCTTGACGCCGAGTTCCTTGGCGGCCTGCATGTGCTGCAGGGCGATGCGGGCGGTCTGGGCGTCGTCGTAGAACACGCCGTAGTTCACCGCGTCATAGCCCACGGATTTGCTGGACAGGGTCCAGGACAGGCCGGCTTCCTGGAAGATCAGGGAGAAGGCGGCGATGTTTTCGGGCCAGGCCATGACTTCGCCGGCATTGTGCAGCAGCAGGATGTCGGCGCCCTTCACGTCGAAGGGGGTGTGGATGCCCACGCCGGTGATTTCCGTGTAGTCCTCATCAATGAACTCCACGTTTTCCTTCACCACGTCGGGGGTCATGCCGGTGGAAGAGCCCACGGACATCTGGTTGACAGTGCCCTTTTCATGCAGTTCGCGGGGGTAGATACCCAGTTCCTGGCTGAACAGCTTGCGGATTTCGCGGGCGATCAGGCCGTTGTCCACGCCGATGGGACAGGTCTGCGCGCAGCGGCGGCACAGGTTGCAGCGGTAGGCAAGTTCGCCCAGACGCGCCACGGTCTTCCAGTTCAGGCCCATGTCGCCGTAACGCCATTTGGCCAGAGGCTCCTTCTTGACATACTGCTTGTAGATGCGGCGGAAGATTTCGGACCGGAAGTTGGGCCGGTACATTTCATTCTGGCCGGACATCTCGTAGAGGTGGCAGGCGTCAGAGCAGGAGTTGCACTGGGCGCAGTAGTCCATGCTCGTTTCCAGCATGGGCAGGAAGGTCCAGTTGTTTTCCTTGGAAAACAGCTTGCGCATGCCGTTGATGAACTTGTTGACCAGCTCTTCCTCTTCCTGCTTGTTGGCAGGTTTGGGGATGTTGAGCACGCACACTTCGTCAAGGATGCAGGCGGTCTTTTCCTTCTGCTCCTCGGTGAAGGGGCGCCAAGGCATGGGCTTCAGATCCAGACCGGGAATTTCGGGCAGATCCTTGGGATCAATGTGAACCATCTGCCCTTCGGCAGTGGAGATATCTGTCAGTTGCAACGTATCTTTCATATAAATCGCTCCATCAAGCGGATTGCGTTGATACGTCGGGCAGCCCCGACGGACGCTCGCGCGTCTCCCTGAGATGGTTTTCCGTCTACTTGGCGTCCTTGGAGGGTACGCCGGTGCTGGTCGCGACATCGACCCAGTTCTTGGTGGCGGAACCTTCAGGGTTAATGTGGGAAGCGGACCACGTTACATTGAACTTCAGAGCGTCGCCGATCTTCTTCTTGTTTTCTTCGCTGTAGTTGGTGGGCGTATCACCCCAGCGGATGTCGTGGTAGGTGAAGTACTTGAACACCAGATGCGCCATGTGAGTCATGGGGATCCAGATGAGCAGGAAGAAGCCGAAGAGCATGTGCAGACCGAAGGTGCTGCTGGTCAGCGGCTCGAAGTTGAAGGTCAGCAGGTTATAGATGAAGTCGGAAGAGATGCGGGCAAAGGAACCGTTGAAGGCCCAGGCCACCAGGCCAACCAGCGCGAAGATGATGAACACGCCCAGGTTAAAGAAGTGTTCAGGCGTGCTGTACTTGCGCAGGCCTTCGTCATGCAGACGGCGGCAGATGAGGCCGATGCCACCGCCGATGATGCCGAACATGCCGATCATGCTGATGGCATTGATAACGTTGAACACGAAGGTCAGGAAGCCGCCCTGGGGATCAACGCCGAACAGGCGCAGGAAGGCCACCAGCACCAGAATGATGGTGCCGCCCATGAGCATATACAGGCCGAAGTGGAACGGATAGGTGCGGAACCACAGCTTCAGGTTATGCTCGAAGGTGGCGTGCAGGAAGAGCACTTCGGTCAGCAGGGCCTTGATGTCGCCCAGGTGATCAATGTGGCGGGGCTTGGTCCACCAGTCCTTGTCTTCCATGAAGCTGCCGCCGCGCGTGGCGCGTTCGCCTTCATGGGGCACGGGATAGAGTTCCCAGCGCACATGCAGGGGGCTGGCCTGCAGATAGGTTTTGATTTTCATACAGGCCATTACGACGAAGCCGATGACCGCGAGGTAGCCCAACAGGTAAAACAGTGTTGTCATGCGATTTCTCCCATGGGGTCACGATGCCGATGCATCACAAGAAAAGCCTTGGCCCGGTTCTGCCGGACCGCCGCGACAAGCGCGCTGGAGCGGCTTGCGAAATGCCCTCTGCCGTTTTCCGTCCGGCGGGCAAGCCTTGAGACGGAGACATAGACTAGCCCGCTTTCTAGCACAAAACAACAAAATTGCAAAGCATATATCCTGTTCTTTCGCGTATGGAAGAAATAATGCCTCCCGCAGTCTTTTCAAGGAGTTGTTATCTAAAAAGTAAAAATTATTATTTTCACTAAGAGCTGCGGCAGCTTGACTTGACCTCAGCCAAATTTCATGCCAGTGTTTTCTGCCAGAGAGCTGGAAGCAAAGGAGGCGTTTCGTCACCGGTGTGGCGCCCGGTCTTCAAAACCGGTGGCAGGCTTTAGTGTCTGCGGTAGGTTCGACCCCTATACGCCTCCGCCATTCCGTCCGGCTCCGAATGAAAAAAGCGAAAGGGACCGCGCAATGCTGCGCGGTCCCTTTTTCTCTATCGAAGGCCGGCTTTTACGCCGCAAACGGCAGGCTCTCCGCCTTCCGTTTTCCGAAAACAAGCTCCCCACGCACGCTACCTTTTCGAGAATATACCGCGGGGGAAGGGCGTCCCTTCCCCCGGAAAAAGGCGTTGCGCGAAACCCTGCCTAACTCTGCTTGAGATCCACAATAAGCGCGCGCAGTTCCTGCACTTCGCGGGCCAGTTCCGCGACCGCCTGCGAGGCATCCCGCATGACGCGCGCGCCCTCGCTCGTCATACTGTTGACTTCGACAATGGACCTGTTGATCTCCTCGCTGGCCGCCGACTGCTCTTCGCTGGCAGTGGCGATGGCCCGGACCTCGTCCGCCGTGGTTTCAGCATCGGTCACGATATCATGCAAAGCCTCGCCGGACTTGCCGGCAAAGTCCGTGGCCTGCAAAATAAGCTGAAGAGAATCATCCATAGCCGACATGCTCTTGGTTGTGCTTTCCTGAATGGCATGCACGACTCTGGCAACCTCGCTGGTCGAGGCCATGGTCTTTTCCGCCAGCTTGCGCACTTCATCGGCCACAACGGCAAAGCCGCGTCCGGCTTCGCCCGCACGAGCCGCCTCAATGGCCGCATTGAGCGCCAGCAGGTTTGTCTGATCTGCGATGTCGGAAATAACGCTCATAACCTGACTGATGGACTGGGCGTGCGTATGGAGCTGCGTCATATCTTCCTTCAGGGCCTCGGAGCCCTTCTGAACGCGCTCGATGCTGCCCAGCGACTTCTGCACGATGGCCGCGCCCTCCTCGGCCTTTTGTCGCGTTTCCGCCGACATGTCCGAAGCTCCCGACGCATTGCGGGCCACTTCCTGCACAGTAGAGTTCATTTCGGTGATGGCTGTTGCGGCTTCGGACAGGCGCTCAGCGGAATGCGCGGCCGAATCGCTGGCCTGATCAAGCTGGGTGGTCAGCTGCGTGGACGCCGTAGAAAGCCGTTCCACCACATGCTCCAGTCTGTCTGCAGCCGCCAGCATTCCCTCGCGACGCGCGCCTTCGGCACGCAGTCGGGCGCTGTCGGCATCAGCCGCGGCCTTGCGGGCTTCTTCCGTCTGCTGTTCCGCCAGCGCCTGCTGCCTGCGGATTTCTTCTCTGTTGGCCCGCAGGGTCTGCACCATTTCCCGCAGCGCATCTTCAAGGCGGCTAATCTCGTCGCGCCCGCGCACCTCCACATCCACGTCCAGATTGCCTCTGGAAACCTCGTGCGCAAGATCCGTAGCCTTGCGCAGCGGCCGCACGATGCCCGAAGCGATGAGAACCCCCAGTCCCAGCAGAATAATCAGACTTATCCCCGTGACGCTGTAGAAAAGGCGGGCCTGACTGGAGAAGGTTTCCTCGAACGCGGCGTCAAGATGAGCCTTTTCCGTGGCCACATTATCCAGATAGACGCCGGTTCCCACGTAGAACGGCGTTCCGGGGATGACTTCCACATAATTCAGCTTGGGTTGATCGCCCATGCCGGGCTTGGGGAACACCAGGTTGACAAAGCCCTTGCCGTCCTGCTGCGCCAGTCGGGCCATTTCGCGCACATAATAAACGCCGTTCACATCCTTGCGATCGCCCAGGTCCTGCCCTTCCAGCGCCGGGTTGGGCGACAGCGCGATATTGAGCGTTCCCTTGTAGGCGTAAAAATAGCCCGACTTATCGCCCTCATAGCGGATATCACGCAAATAGCGGCGCAGGTTTTCCGCCTGTGCCGCTTCATCCATGCCCTTCAGGGCTTCCCCCATAGCTACCGCAATAGAATGGGTAGCAGCCTCCAGCTTGGCCCGCTGCCCGTCCACCAGGACCCGCTCCGCCGAAAGCAGGCTGAAATCGGCGAGCTGCTTCATGCCGTGGCTGCTGATAAGCACAAAACAACCGCACGCCAGAAATGCGCAGCATAGGATGCCCACGATTCTGACAAGGATGGAAAACTGCCGCATAACATCTCCTCTCGAACGCCGAATCCGCAGTTCAACAGTGTTGCGCTGCTCACGCACTACAATGTCCCCGCAAAAGCGGAACCCGCAATCTCTTTCACAGCGGAGCGTCCTCCCCGCTACTAATTTCACAATGCGGAAAATTGTATAGGAAAGTCAAGATGTTTCTTCCGGGAGCAACCAAAACAGCACAGAAATGTTAGATATATAACTACTGAACGTGTTTGATTTTACAGTGTATTATTCTTGAAATACGTCGCAGTCTCCCGACCCTCAAGAGCATTTTGCCCACAGGCTGCGCACCGCCACTTCCGCGCATACCATCCCCGACGGGCGTTCCCCGGCGCAGCAACAAAGGAAATCTCCGTCCTAGAGCAATTTCAGTTTGAAACGCTGTGCTTTTCAAACCATACGGGCTGTCGTCTCGCGGAAAAGACGCGGTTTTTCCGCTCACTTTGGGCCGGGCGGCGCTGTGCCGCCGCCTCGCGTTTCACCTTTTTCAAAGTTGAAACGCTCTAATAAAAAAGGCGGCAGCTCCCATTTTCGGGATCTGCCGCCGCCTCGCGTTTCCCCTTTGTCAAAGGGAAAACCCTCTGGCACAGGGACTCAGCCCTGTTCGGAGACTTATTACGAAAAAGAACGCATCTTCTCCAGCTCTTCCGCCCTTTGGGCTTCCGAGGCGATTTCTCCCCCGGAAAAATCCGGAAGAGCAAGGAGATTCCCTTAATCTAGCCGCGCGCTTCCAGCGCCGCCACGGACGGAAGGACCTTGCCTTCCAGCAGTTCCAGGGACGCGCCGCCGCCGGTGGAGATATAGCCCATGCGATCGGCCAGTCCGTAGCCCTCCACAGCCGCCACGGAATCGCCGCCGCCCACGACAACAAAGGCCGGAGACGAGGCCAGCGCCCCGGCCAGCGCGCGGGTGCCTTCACCGAAGGGCTCCACTTCAAACGCGCCCACAGGTCCGTTCCAGACCACCGTTGCCGCGCGTCCCAGCAGCTCTTCATACAGGGCCACGGTTCTGGGGCCAATATCAAGAATCATTTCATCGGCGGGCACGTCGCTCACGGCGCGCGTCGTCGCCTTCTGGCCGGGTTCCAGCGCCGCCGCCGTCACCACGTCAACAGGCAGCGGCAGGTTTTTGCCCTGCGCGGCGGCCTTGGCCATAATTTTTTTGGCGTCTTCCACAAGTTCGGGCTCGTACAGCGACGCCCCCACATTGACGCCTGAGGCAGCCAGAAACGTATTGGCGATGCCGCCGCCCACGATCAGACTGTCCACCTTATCCACGAGATTCTCCAGCAAACCAAGTTTGCTGGAAACCTTGGAACCGCCGATAATGGCCGCCAGCGGGCGGGCGGGCGCATGCAGGACCTTGCCGAAGGCTTCCAGCTCCGCCGCCATGAGCGGACCGGCGCAGGCTACGCCGGCCTGACGCACGGCGCCTTCCGTGGAGGCATGGGCCCGATGGGCCGCCCCGAAGGCGTCCATGACATAAATATCGCCCAGCGCGGCAAAGCGGGCGGCCAGCGCGGGATCATTCTTCTTTTCGCCCTTGAAGAAACGGACGTTTTCCAGCAGCACAACTTCGCCGGGAGCGGGTTTGGCTTCTTCCGGCGTGGCGGCCAGCCGCACAGGTCTGCCCAGCAGGGAAGCCACGTGCGCGGCCACGGGCGCAAGGGAGAATTTCGCGTCGAACTCCCCTTCCACGGGACGGCCAAGGTGCGACAGCAGCACCACGCCGGCAGCACCCTTTTCCAGCGCCATGCGCACGCCGGGCAGGGCGGCGCGAATGCGCTTGTCGTTAGTAATGACGCCCTCCTTCATGGGCACGTTCAAATCCTGACGAATGACGACGATCTTGCCTTCGCACGCCACATCCTGCAACAGTTTGATAGCCATGCTCACAACCTCTGTTGATGTTTTTCCGGCCCGCCTTGCGCGGGGGCCTCGCCATGCGCGCCCTTGCGATAATCTTTGTAGCAAAGGCCGTATTTCTTCATCCGCAGGGCCATGATGCGCTCCGTCAAACCCAGCGAAGCGGCCGCATGGCCCATATGCCCTTTGTGGACCGTTAAGGCATCCACAATGCAGGCGCGTTCCAATTCATCAAGGCGATCCTGCAAGGAGATGGACAGAACCTGACAGACATCGCCCTGCGACGTGTCTTCCTTCAGAACATGATGGTGCATGGCGGGGGGCAGATGCTGCGGCAGGACGAGATTTTCCCGGCCAAGCAGCAGAACGGCCCGTTCCATGGCGTTTTCCAGTTCCCGTATATTGCCCGGCCAGCGGTAACGCTGCAACATGTCCATAACCGCCAGCGAAAGACGCGCATCCTCGCGCCCGGCCGCCAGCGCAAACTTTTGCAGAAAATGGTTGGCAAGGGGCAAAATATCATCCTGACGGGCCCGCAGCGGGGGCAGGAAGATAGGAAAGACGTTGAGCCTGTAAAACAAATCCTGCCGGAACTGTCCGTCGCGCACCATGCTTTCCAGATCGCGGTTGGTGGCCGTCACTATGCGCACGTCCGCGTGCAGGCTGTGCATGCCGCCCAGCCGCTCAAACGTGCGCTCCTGAAGCACGCGCAGCAGCTTTGCCTGCGTGGGCAGACTCAGCTCCCCTACCTCATCAAGAAAAAGCGTGCCGTGATCGGCCAGTTCAAAACGCCCCTTGCGCACGGCGTTAGCGCCGGTAAACGCGCCTTTTTCATGGCCGAAAAGCTCGCTCTCAATCAGATTTTCCGGCAGGGCCGCGCAGTTAAGCGAAATAAAGGGCTTGTCGGCGCGCGAGCTGGCGGCATGCAGAGCGCGGGCCGCCAGTTCCTTACCCGTGCCGGACTCTCCCTGCAAAAAGACGGTGGTATTGGAAGGAGCCACCTGCAGGAGCTGCTCGTAGACGCGGCACATGGCCTCCGAATTGCCTACAAATCCCCTGGGGCGCGCGGGCGCGCCGCTGTGCCGATCCATGAAGCGCTGACTTTCGTAGGCGGCATGAGCCAGCAGCCCCGCCACCACATAAAGAAGACGCATTTCCTCTTCCAGCGTCGCGGCATCGGCCAGCAGATGATCCGCGGACATGGCTCCCACAACTTCGCCATGCAGCCAGATGGGCACGCAGATGAAGGATATGGCCTCCTTCTTCAGATCGCGCGAGCGGGTGCGATTAAGAAAGAGCGGCTCCCGCGAAACATTGGAAATACACATGGGCTGTCCGGTCTGAATGACGCGGCCGGTAATGCCCTCGCCGGGAACGTAGCGCCCTCTCAGGCGTTCGGAGGATTTGAGGCCGTAGGAAGCCTGAATGCGGATTTCCCCCGTGCTGGGAGAAACAAGGGTAATGCTGCCCCGCATGAGATGCAGATGCTCGGCCATGAGCGCGAGCGCCCTGTCCAGGGTCCGCTCCATATCCGTGGAGATATTGACGAGCTGCGCCAGCTTTTGCAGCAGAGCCAGCTGCGCCGCCTCGCTCAAGGCCCCCATATCGCGGGCGGAAAGATGTTCATGCGCTTCCATCCCCTGTTTATAACGGAAAGCACCGACGGGCCGCAAGGAGGCGCTCGCAAAAACATCTTTTACATTTCAATATGTTATATAATAAAAAAAGAAAAAATAAATTTTTTGCAAAAAAGTTGTTGACGAAGGGGGGCAATCCGCGTAGAACGATTCTTGCCTCATGTAGGAGCGTAGCTCAGGTGGCTAGAGCGCTTCCTTGACACGGAAGAGGTCAGCAGTTCAAGTCTGCTCGTTCCTACCAAAATGACAACATGGGGGTTACCCCTTTGGCGACGAGGCACGCCAGTTGCGCGGCGCTCGTCGTTATAAGCCGCTTTGCGGCAGGCATATTTGTTGATGGGGAGGTTTCCGCCTCCCCATTTTTTTTTTGTAGACATGAGCAGGGAACGCCGCAGGCGCGCCCTGTTCCGGCGGTTGCAGCGCCTCCGCCCGCAACGGCGGACAGCCGCGCTCACCGGGCAGATGGCAAAAATCCCGGAGTAACGCGAAACGCTTCCGGCAGCCCGCAACCGCATGCGCATATATAAGGAGTTACCATGACAGTACAGGTGGAAGGCCAGCCCGTGGAGGTTTCCGGCAACGCCTCGGCGGCGTCCGTTTTGCAGCAGGCCCTGAGCGGCAAAAAATTCAAGGCCGTCGTTGCGGCCAAAGCTGCGACGGCCGACACCCAGACTCTGCTGGATCTTTCCGCGCCCCTGCCTGAAGGGTGCACAGCGATCGAGCCGGTTTATGCCGATTCTCCCGAAGGCCTGGCCATTGTGCGTCACTCCACCGCCCATGTCATGGCCGCGGCGGTCAAAAAGCTCTTTCCTGCGGCCAAGGTCACCATCGGCCCGGCTATCGACAACGGCTTCTACTACGACTTCTTTGTGGATCGTCCTTTCTCCAGCGACGACTTTGAAGCCATCGAAGCCGAAATGCAGCGCATTGCCGAGGCCCGACTGCCCTTTGAGCGCACGAGCATGAGCAAGGGCGACGCCGTGCGGAAGTTTTCCGACATGGGCGAGAACTTCAAGGTGGAGATCATCAACGACATCGACGCCGATACGGTGTCGCTCTATACCTGCGGCGACTTCACCGACCTGTGCCGCGGCCCTCATGTGCCGCACACGGGCTTTTCCAAATCCTTCAAGCTGCTTTCCGCCGCCGGGGCCTACTGGCGCGGCAACGAAAAGAACCCCATGCTCTCGCGCCTCTACGGCACGGCCTTTGCCGACGACAAGGCGCTCAAGCAGTACCTTGCGCAGCTGGAAGAAGCCAAACGTCGCGATCACCGTAAGCTGGGCCGCGAGCTGAGGTTGTTTACCTTCCATGAAGACGTGGCTCCGGGCATGGTCTTCTGGCTGCCCAAGGGCATGCTGCTGCGCACCATTCTCGAAGACTTCTGGCGGCGCGAACACCTCAAGCGCAACTACGACATCGTGCAGGGACCGCAGCTGCTGCGCGTGGAAACCTGGCAGCGTTCCGGGCATTACGATCACTATCGCCAGAACATGTACTTCACGCAGATCGAAGAAGATCAGTACGGCATCAAGCCCATGAACTGCATTTCGCACATGCTGATCTTCAAAAACGATCTGCGCAGCTACCGCGACCTGCCGCAGCGCTATTTTGAACTGGGCGTTGTGCACCGGCATGAAAAAAGCGGCGTGCTGCACGGTCTTCTGCGCGTGCGCCAGTTCACGCAGGACGATGCCCACATTCTCTGCGCTCCGGAACAGCTGGAAGGCGAAATTCTCAACGTCATCCATCTGATCCGCGACCTTATGCAGCTGTTCAACTTCCAGTTCAAGGTCGCCATCTCGACCCGGCCCGAAGACAGCATCGGCACGGACGAGGCCTGGGAGCTTGCCACCAACGCTCTCATCGAGGCCGTGAAGAAGGCCGATATGCCGTATGAAATCAACGAAGGCGACGGCGCTTTCTACGGTCCCAAGATCGACGTGCGCCTGCTGGACTGCATCGGCCGCGAATGGCAGTGCTCCACCATTCAGGTGGACTTCACCCTGCCGGATCGCTTTGATCTTACCTATGTGGGGCAGGACGGCGAGCGCCATCGTCCCGTCATGGTGCACCGCGCCATCATGGGCTCGCTGGAGCGCTTCATCGGCGTGCTGATCGAACAGTACGCGGGCGCCATGCCCACGTGGCTTGCTCCCGAACAGGCCCGCGTGCTCACGGTTGTGGACGCCTGCAACGACGCGGCGCAGAAGGCCTGCGACGAACTCAAGGCGCTGGGTATCCGCGCCACGGCAGATTTGCGCAACGAGAAGCTGGGCTTCAAGGTGCGCGAGGCACAGCTGGAGAAGGTGCCTTATATTCTGGTGGTTGGAGAAAAGGAAGCGCAGTCGGGCGGCGTGAATGTACGTCTGCGCAATGGGGACAATGTCGGGCTCAAGTCCGTGGCGGAGGTCGCCGCCATGATTCGCGCGGACGCCGAAGAGCCGTTCAAACGAGGAGGGATGAGCTATAGCTTCTCCTAACATGAGACCCCGCCGCGAAATGCCGCAGGACGGCGTGCGTCGCAACGAGATGATCCGCGCGCGCGAAGTGCGCGTCATCGCTGCCGACGGCGAGCAGAAGGGGATTATGCAGCGCAATGAGGCTATTGCCCTGGCCAAGGAAGCCGGGCTGGATCTGGTGGAAGTGTCTTCCAACGCCGAGCCGCCTGTCTGCCGTATCATGGACTACGGCAAGTTCAAGTACGAGCAGCAGAAGAAGAAGCAGGAAGCCAAAAAACGCCAGAGCGTGGTGCAGATCAAGGAAATCAAGGTTCGTCCCAAGACCGACGACCACGATTATGAAACCAAGGTCCGCCACATCCGCCGCTTCCTTGAAGACGGCGACCGCTGCAAGGTAACGGTTTTCTTCCGCGGACGCGAAATCGTCCACAAGGATCGCGGCGTCAGCATCCTTGACCGCATCGTCCAGGATCTGGCGGATGTGGCAAAGGTGGATCAGGAAGCCCGCGCCGAAGGCCGTACCCTGCAGATGCTGCTGGTGCCCAAGAAGTAGCGCCGGGATCGGTCGCGGAACACTTGCATCCGACAAGGTTTTAAGGCACTATGCCTTGCCCGCCTCAGGACGGGCAGGGATGCGTCCGCTCCTGTGCGGGCGCAAGCATCCGTGCACGGCACGGATGCCGACATCATTACTCAGGGAGAACATCATGCCCAAGATCAAAACCCGGCGCTCCGCCGCCAAGCGTTTTCAGGTGACGGGCAGCGGCAAGTTCAAGCGCCGCCGTCAGAACCTGCGCCACATCCTCACCAAGAAGGCCCCCGGCCGCAAGATGCGTCTGGGCCAGGCCACCACGGTGGACCGCACCAACGAGAAGGCCGTGCGCCGCATGCTGCCCAACGGCTAGCAGGCACGGAACCCCGATGGCGTCGTGTGCGCGCCGTCGTCTCAAGCCGTCCCGCGGACGTGCTGTTCGGCCTGCGGAAGCCGTGACCTTCGGGTTCAATTCCGCATTGTAGAAAAATTTACTCCCCGGCGGGCAACCTCCGCCTCTGCCGGGAGACAATGGAGGATACTCCCATGCGTGTGAAGAGAGGTCTTGCTGCCCATCGTCGGCACAAAAAGTATCTGAGCGCCGCCAAAGGCTTTCGCGGCGGCCGCAGCCGTCTGTACCGCACCGCCCGCGAGGCTGTGGAACGCGCGCTGCAATATTCCTTTATCGGTCGCAAGCACCGCAAGCGCGACTTCCGCACCCTGTGGATTCTGCGCATCAACGCCGGTGCGCGTCTCAACGGTCTTTCCTACAGCCGTCTCATGCACGGCTTGAGCAAGGCTGGCATCACGCTGAACCGCAAGGTGCTGGCCGACCTGGCCGTGTACCACAAGGAAGACTTCGCCAAGGTCGTGGAGCAGGCCAAGGCCGCCCTCAACTAGAGCGAAAGCCTTCGTCAAGCAGCGTCCGTTTCCGCAGCCTGCGGCCCTGTCCGCATGAGCGCGGGATCGACGCTCCGTAGAGTCTGGAGACGGGCGGCGCGGCGTAACAGCCCGCCGCCCGTTTGTTGTCTTAGAGCATTCAGCCTTTGAAAGAGGCGCAACGCGAGGCGGCGGAACAGCGCCGCCCGGCCTGAACGGGGCGGAGCAGCTACGTTTTTTCCGCGAAACGACAGGCCGCATAAAATGCTCTGAAGAGGAAGCCGTGCCCCTGCCGGGGATACGGCAGACATGGCCGCCGTCGGCGGCGGGGATATCGCATGGATCTGATTGCAGCATTGGAAAGCCTGGTGGGCGATCTGGAAACAGGTTGCGGCCGGGCTTCTTCGTTGGCGGCTCTGGAAGAGCTGCGGGTGGATTTTCTGGGGCGCAAGGGCAAACTGGCCTCCATTATGAGCTCCCTGTCTTCCCTGCCCCCGGCGGAACGGCCCGCCGTGGGACAAAAGGCCAACAGCGTCAAGGAACAGCTCAACGCCCTGTTTGAAGCCCGCAAGGCTGAACTCGAAGCCCAGAAAGAGGCCGAGGCCCTGGCCCGCTTCGACCCCACCACTCCGGGACGGGCTCCGTGGCAGGGGACCCTGCACCCCACCACGCTTGTCACCGAAGAAATCTGCGCCGTATTCCGCCATCTCGGCTTCGATATCGCCTCCGGCCCGGAGGTGGAAAACGACTATTACAATTTTGAAGCCCTCAACATGCCGCCGGAACACCCCGCCCGCGATATGCAGGACACCCTGTATATCGACGAGCGCACGCTCATGCGCACGCACACGTCTCCGGTGCAGGTGCGCACCATGCTGGGCCGCAAGCCTCCTCTGGCCGTCATCGCTCCGGGCAAGGTCTACCGCCGCGACTCTGATCTGACGCATACGCCCATGTTCCACCAGATCGAAGGCCTCATGGTGGGCGAAGGCATCAGCATGGCCCATCTGCGCGGCACCCTGACGGCCTTTGTGCGCGCCGTCTTCGGCGGGCATACCAACGTCCGTTTCCGCCCCAGCTTCTTCCCCTTCACCGAACCCTCCGCGGAAGTGGACATTTCCTGCTGCATCTGCGGCGGCGCGGGCCATGTGAACGGCGAGCCCTGCCGCGTCTGCAAGACCACCGGCTGGGTGGAAATTCTCGGCTGCGGCATGGTGGACCCGGCGGTGTTCGCCTCGGCCGGCTATCCCGAAGATGTGAGCGGCTTCGCCTTCGGCATGGGCGTGGAGCGCGTGGCCATGCTCAAATACGGTATCGGGGACCTGCGCATGTTCTTTGAGAATGATGTGCGCTTCCTCGGTCAGTTTGCCGGCTAGTCATGAGCTGCCGAACTTTTTTCCGTGCAGCCCTGCCGGCGCTGCTCCTGGGTCTGTTCGCGTTCGCTCCGGCGGACGCCGCCGCCCGTTCGGCGGCCAGCGCGCCGCATTCCGGCCTTGAAGCCCCTGGGACGCCCCGCCGTCTGGACGATGTGCCCACAGGCTCCGCCACCGCGCAAAGCGGCGGCGTCAGCGGCATGAAAGGACGCCTCGACGCCTACGGACGCCCCATCGTTCCCACGGAACCCAAGGAAAAGGTCGAACGCAAACGTCTGCCCGCGGGCGCGTACGGCGGCTACGGGCAGGATGCGGACGTTCCGCCGCTGCCGGACGTGACGCCGCAAACCCCGGCATGGAAATTCTAGAGCGTTTCAGCAATGCTCCAGGGCGTTTTGCCGCAGAGCCTGACGCTCCGGCGGCTGCGGGAAGCATCCCGCGCCCCTTATCCCCGCTACTCACAGGATAACGATATATGCTGCTTTCTCTTTCATGGCTGCGTGAATTTGTGCCCTACGAAGGCACGGCTCAGGAACTGGGCGACAAGCTGACCATGCTCGGTCTGGAGCTGGAAGACATTGTGCGCCCCTACGAGGCCATTTCCTCCATCGTGGTAGGCCATGTGGTGGAATGCGCCGATCATCCCGAATCCGATCATCTGCACATCTGCAAGGTGGACGCCGGACAGGGCGAACTGCTGGACATTGTCTGCGGCGCGCCCAATGTGGCCAAGGGACAGAAAGTGCCCGTGGCGCTGGTCGGCATCACCATGCCCGGCGGTCTGGTCATTAAAAAGGCCAAACTGCGCGGCGCCCCTTCCCACGGCATGATCTGCTCTGAACGCGAGCTGGGCCTGACGGAAGATCATTCCGGTATCATGGTGCTGCCGGACAGCGCCGTTCCCGGCGCGCGTCTTGTGGACACGCTGGAGCTTGATCGCGAGGTGCTGGACATCTCCATCACGCCCAACCGCGCGGACTGTCTGTCGGTTCTGGGACTTGCGCGGGAAACCGCGCTGGCCTTCAAACTGCCGCTGACCATTCCCGAACTGCCGCTGGAGGAAAACGGCCCCGCCCTTGCGCTGCCGGATGTGGATATTGCCGACGCCGACGCCTGCCCCCTCTATGCCGGTCGCGTCATTGCCGACGTCAAAATCGGCCCTTCTCCCATGCGCATCCGTCATCGTCTGCATGCCGTGGGCGTGCGTCCCATTTCCAACATTGTGGACGTGACCAACTACATTCTCTTTGAATGCGGCCAGCCCCTGCACTCCTTCGATCTGGACAAGCTTCAGGGCGGCTGCATCCGCGTGGACTTTGCCGCCGAGGGCGAGCGCCTCGTCACGCTGGACGGGCAGGAACGCATCCTCCGCGCCGCGGATCTCACCATCCGCGACAAGGGCCGCGCCGTGGCGCTGGCCGGCGTCATGGGCGGCGCGGAAACGGAGATCGACGAGAACAGCCGCAATGTCTTTCTGGAAAGCGCCTGCTTCAAGCCCGCGCTCATCCGCAAGACGTCCCGCCGCCTCGGCCTGTCGTCCGAATCTTCCTACCGCTTCGAGCGCGGCATCGATCAGTGCCGCACCCTCTGGGCCATGGACCGCGCCGCGGCCATGATGGCCAGCCTTTCCGGCGGCAAGGTCTGCCCCGGCAAGAGCCACGCCGAGCCCCGTCCCTTTGTTCCCGCCCGCATCCCCTTCCGTCCCGAACGCGCCAACGCCCTTCTGGGGGTGGAACTTTCCCCCGAATTCGACGCGGAAGAGCTGGAAGGCATGGGCTGCGCTCTTGAAAAGAACGGCAATACCTGGACGGCAAGCCAGCCGAGCTGGCGTCCCGACCTGACGCGCGAAGCCGATCTCATCGAGGAAGTGGGCCGCGTCTGGGGTCTGGATACCATCGAGCCCGCCCTGCCGGTCGTGCGCGGCGATCTTTCCCGCGCGGGCGAGCCGGAAAGCGATTTCGCCTTCCGCATGCGCCTCAAGCGCTGGGCCGCCGGGCTTGGCCTTAACGAAGCCGTCAACTACAGTTTCGTCGGGCACAAGGACCTTGATCAGCTGAATCTGCCCAAGGATAACCGCATTTCCATTATGAACCCCCTGTCGGCGGAACAGGATGCTCTGCGCACGGCGCTTGCTCCCGGTCTGCTCCAGACCCTGCGCAATAACCTTGCCCAGGGCGCCGCAGGGCTGCGCATCTTTGAAATCGCCAATATCTTTGAAGCGGCTCCCCGTGCCGACGAACGGGCAACCGGCTGCGTGGAAACCGGCATGCTCGGCCTGATGCTCTACGGCAGCCGCTTTGACGGCAGCTGGCCGCAGTCCGCGGAAGATGCCGATTATGCCGATCTCAAGGGCATTGTGGAAAACCTCCGGGCATTCCTGCACCTGCCCGCGCTTGAATACGCGGCCTACGAAGGCAATCATCCCTTCCTGCTGCCCTGCGTCGCCATCCGCGCCGACGGCCGCACGCTCGGCGTCATGGGCCGCGTGCGTCCCGAACAGGCCGACGCCTTCTATGCGCGCAAGGATGTCTGGCTTGCGGAACTTAATCTGGAGGAAGTCCGCCGCCTGCACGATGCCGCCGCCATCAAGTTTGCGCCGCTGCCTGTCTTCCCGCCCGTGCGCCGCGACATTACCATCATGGCAAATCGCAGCGTGCGTATCGGGGCCGTGCTTGCCCATATCGCGGGGCTCCGGCTGCCGCTGCTTGAAAACGTCGTGCTGCATGACTGCTTCGAGCCGGAAGATTCCGAGGAGCGCAACCTTACGTTCCGCCTGACCTTCCGCCATGCCGACCGCACCCTCAAGGATGCGGAGGTGGACAAGGAGCGGGAAAAGGTGGCACAATCCCTTGTGCGTGATTTAGGCGTGAGGGTATAGACACGGAGGAGGCATGGCTGAAAAACTGTACCGTATCGGCGAAGCCGCGGACCTTCTCGATCTCAAGACCTATGTCTTGCGCTTTTGGGAATCGGAATTTCCGCAGTTGCAACCCGTGCGTACAGCCAAAGGCCAGCGCCTCTACTCCGAGGAGACCATCGCCCTGCTGCGACGCATACGCTACCTGCTGCATGAAAAGGGCATGACCATCGACGGCGCGCGCCGTGTGCTGACAGAAGGCGAAAACCCGTCCGCGGAACCCGCCGCTGAAGCCGCGCCGCGTCGCGACCCGGACTTTACCCGCCGCATGGAGCAGGAATTGCGGCAGCTGCGCCGCATGCTGCTGGAAGAATAATCACGGGACGGCGTCCTTCACGGGGCGCCGTCCCTTCTGCCGGAAAAGGACCAGCCTTTCCGCAGCGCGGCCTCCCAGGGCCGCCCAGGATGTCGCCATGATTCTTTCCCCTTCCCTGCTTTCCGCCGATTTCTCCCGGCTGGCCGACGAATGCGCCGCACTCGAACAGGCCGGCATCCGCTGGCTGCACCTTGACGTGATGGACGGCGTCTTTGTGCCCAACATCACCTTCGGGGCCCCTGTCATCAAGGCCCTGCGCAGCCGCACCTCCCTCTTTTTCGACGTGCACCTGATGATTACGGACCCCGCCCGGCATATCGCCGCATTCCGAGACGCCGGCGCGGATATGCTCGTCATTCATACGGAAACCGATCCGCATCCGCAGCGCACGCTGACGGAAATCCGCCGTCTGGGCTGCAAGGCCGGTCTGGCCTTCAATCCCGGCACGGACATTTCCTGTCTGCGCTGGCTCGCCGCCGATATCGACATGGCGCTGATCATGAGCGTCAATCCCGGCTTTTCGGGCCAGAAATTCATTCCCGTCAGCTATGACAAACTCCGCGCCGCCCGCGCCCTGCTGGATGAGCACGGCGCAAACCAAGCGCTTTTGCAGGTGGACGGCGGGGCCTGTCCCGAAAATGCGGCCGACCTTGTCGCCGCCGGCGCGGACGTACTTGTTTCCGGTTCCGCCTTCTTCGGCCATCCCCCCTACGGCCCGCGCGCCCAATGCTTCGCGGATGCCGTCGCGCCCGCCGCAACAGATGCCCATACGGCCCGCTGCGCCGCGGCGCTGGCCTGGAAATAACCCCCCAACCCTCAAGCCCAGCGAGGAACAGCCATGCCCACCCGTCGCCAATGCGCCAATGCTATCCGCGCCCTTGCCATTGACGCCATTGAAAAATCCAAATCCGGCCATCCTGGGGCTCCCCTCGGCATGGCCGACATGGCCGAGGCCCTCTGGCGTCACGGCTTCAAGCACAATCCCGCCAATCCGCACTGGTATGACAGAGATCGTTTTGTCCTGTCCAACGGCCATGCCTCCATGCTGCTCTATGCCGTGCTGCATCTCACCGGCTACGACCTCAGCATGGACGATATCCGCAATTTCCGTCAGCTGGGTTCCAAAACGCCCGGACATCCCGAATTCGGCGATACGCCCGGCGTGGACATGACCACCGGCCCGCTGGGTCAGGGCATTTCCACGGCTGTCGGCATGGCGCTGGCCGAGCGTCTGCTCGCCACTGAATTCAACCGGCCGGGACACACCATCGTCGATCACCATACCTATGTCTTCCTGGGCGACGGCTGTCTCATGGAAGGCGTTTCGCACGAAGCCTGCTCGCTGGCCGCCACCTGGAAGCTGGGCAAGCTGATTGCGCTCTACGACGCCAACGGTATTTCTATTGACGGCAGCATTGACGGCTGGTTCACCGAAGATGTGGCCGGACGCTACGCCGCCTATGGCTGGCAGGTTATCGGCCCCGTGGACGGGCACGACGCCGACGCGCTGGACAAGGCGCTGGCCGAAGCCCGCGCCGATCAGGCCCGCCCCAGCCTGATTATCTGCCGCACCCATATCGGTTTCGGTTCCGAAAAGGCCGACTCCGCCTCCTGTCACGGTTCGCCGCTGGGCGAAGACGTGGCCGCCGCCGCCAAAAAGGCGCTGGAATGGGATGCGCCCGCCTTCACTGTTCCCGACGACATTGCCGCCGCCTGGGATGCCCGCAAGACCGGCGCGGAAGCCGAAGCGCGCTGGCAGGCGGCTATGGACGCCTATCGCGCCGCCTTCCCCGATCTGGCCGCGACCTTTGAACGCCGCATGAGCGGCGCCCTGCCCGCCGACTGGTCTTCCATTGCCGCCCGCATGATTCAGCAGGCGCGTGAAGCCGGAGAGAGCATCGCCACGCGCGTGGCTTCCAAAAAGGCTCTGGAAAGCCTCGTGCCCGCCCTGCCCGAACTCATGGGCGGTTCCGCCGACCTGTCGGGTTCCGTGGGCACCAAGACCGCAGCCAGCGTCATTTTTGATCCCGCCAAAGCCGTCGGCAACTATCTGGCCTACGGCGTGCGCGAATTCGGCATGAGCACCGTCATGAACGGTCTTTCCCTGCACGGCGGCTTCATTCCCTATGCCGGAACGTTTATGGTCTTCTCCGACTACGCCAAGAATGCTCTGCGTCTGGCCGCGCTCATGGGCATTCGCGCCGTCTGGGTCTTTACCCACGACTCCATCGGCGTCGGCGAAGACGGCCCCACCCATCAGCCCGTGGAGCAGGTTCCTGGGCTGCGCCTCATGCCCGGTATGGACGTCTGGCGGCCCTGCGATACCGTGGAAACGGCCGTCGCCTGGAAATGCGCGCTGGAA
>CALVHG010000037.1 GCA_944327285.1 uncultured Desulfovibrio sp.
CCCCCGAACCCCCCAACCCCTTTCCTAAAACTTTTTATCTGGTTGACGGGCGGTATTGGTGTGGCCGCGCGTCTCCTCGCGAATGCGCGTCCCCCGATTATAATAGAGCATTTTCAGTTTGAAACGTTGCACGTTTCAAACCATACGGCCTGTCGTTTCGCGGAAAAAGCGCTGTTTTTCTGCTCACTTTGGGCCGGGCGGCGCTGTGCCGCCGCCTCGCGTTTCTCCTTTTTCAAAGGTGAAACGCTCTAGTAAAAACAGGGAGGACGGAAGCCATGTTTTCAGAGCGGGGTAGTTCTTGAGGAATGATAATATGTCGTGTCCATTGGATTTGCTGGAGGCTTCAGGCGTGGCGCGAAAAAATTATTGTGACACCGGGGGACGGTTGCCGGAGGGAAAGCTGTGGTGTCTTCGCGGCGCAGCATCCTCCTGAAAAAAGCGCGTTTGGGGAGAGGGAGGGGGCTTGGGGGAGGGACTACAAGAACGCCTTTCCTTTGGAAAGGCTGGGCCCTTTGCGCACTAGCCAAAGGGGTTCTCCCTCCCCCAACTTTCCAGTATTCAGGATTTTTGCGCGGGGCTTTTGTCGTCGTCGGGGAGGAGGGCGGCTTCCCACATTTCCTGATAGTACATGCAGGTTCCGGGATTCCAAGCGGTGGCGGTGGCGTGGTCGTAGCTTTCGGTAATGGGCCAGGAGGTGTGGGGCGCCAGGGCGGCTTCAAAGGATTCCGCTTCCACGATGGCGTCGTATTCGAGGTTAAGGGTATAATTGGGGCCCTTGAGAAAGCGCAGATGATAGCGGGGCATGAGAATATGTCTCCGGTATAAAAGAACCGGGGAAGGCTGACGCCTCCCCCGGTGGTAGTCAGATCAAGGCATTGCGGCCTAGTGGGTGGTCATGACGAACTTGCTGATCAGGAAGAGCACGATCAGCAGACCCACGCCAAGGCCCCAGCTCCAGTGCACAAGCTTCATTTCAGTTTCGTCCAGGGGTTCATACTCCATGGACTTCACTTCTTCATGAAACTTCGCTTCGGTGTGTTTTTCAGACATGACAAACTCCTTGTATTCCTGCGCTTACATGCCGGCAGCGGTAGCCGCGGCCTGGACCAGCGGCGGGGTCATGCCGTGGAAGAAGGCGTAGGAGATGAAGAGGCCAACCCAGATAATGAAGCCGAACAGGCAGACGATGTACACGATGGCCAGACGGCCGATGCCTTCTTCCATGAGCTTGCGGAAGTTGGAAACCACGCCGATGGCGAAGAAGGTCAGCATGAAGAACAGGGTGCGGAAGCCGTTCAGCTCGCCGGACATGCTCTTGGCGATCTTGTGCATTTCAGGAGAGGACACGCACATGAGCAGCATGATGACGAAGGTGGCCAGATAGCCCAGCACGAAGCGGGGGAAGCGGGCCCACACGTCAGACCAGCCCATGGTGCGTTCGCCGCCGGACTTGTCGAACTTCATGGTCCAGATGTAGGCCAGCACGAGGGCCCACACGCCGATGAACATGTCGATGAAGATCTTAACCGTGGTGGTAACCATCACGATCCAGCCCTTTTCATAGACGATGCCCATACCGGCAGCCTTGGTCAGGATCAGGGATTCGGTGATGGCACCGGAGGCAATGGCGCCGCCGTCGGACTTAACGGCGAGGCCCATCCAGCCGCCGGCCACCATGGGTTCGGAGGTCAGGAAAGCCTGGGCAATGAAAGGCAGGATCAGCATTTCAATGCAGGTGAAGACCACGACCAGCGAGGACACCATGATCGGCACCACAGGCCGGGCGCGGATGGCGCCGCCCGTGGCGATGGCCGCGGAGACGCCGCAGATGGAAATACCGGAAGCCAGAGGAGCAGCCCATTCCTTGTTGAACTTGAACCACTTACGGGCAACGTAGTACACCACGGCCCAGTAGAGCAGGTAGGCTTCAACAATGGCGCACAGGCCTCGGAAGATGATGTGACCGGCAAAACCGGCGGCATCGGCGGCCTTCACGCCCAGTTCGGCGCCCAGAACCACGATGGCGATTTTCACGAACAGCTCAGGACGGCAGGCGTCACGCAGCCAGTCGGCGAAGCCGGGGATCACGTTACCGATGAAGATACCGGCGAGCAGGGCGAAGATCAGGCCCGCTTCCGTGCTCAGACCAAGCGCCCACGGAATGCCCTGCTTGGCAAGCTGGGTGGGGTTGGCGGCGATGTAGGCGTTGGCGCCCAGCGTATAGCAGGCAAACGCAATGACAAAGACAAGGATAAAACGCGGGATGAAGGCAGCTACGTTGCCCTTCATCAGCTTGACGCCGATGCTCAGCAGCACCGTCATGAAAGCGATGGTGCAGAGCACGGCCTGCCAGCCGGCCATCAAGCCCTTGGCAGCAGATTTCCAGGCATCAATGGGGCTGTCGACCCACATGCCAACTTTGACGACCCAGCCAAGACCGTCGGAACCGATCAACTTGGCGAAGGCAAGAATAAAGATGAGGCCGCCGATAAGCAGGGCGACTCTGTCTTCATTCAGGCCGGACTTCGTCGCAGCCATAACCAAACCTCCTCAGAAGGCTGTTGAATATAGACGCCGCACCGATGCGACGCCTTCCCCGGGACTAGCGAGCGCCCTCCTTTGTCCAGGAAGGAGCAAACTCTCAATATGGGAGATCTGCCGCGACAAATGTTTCACGGAAGTCTCCCCACCGAGCATACGAGGTAGAGCAGTTTTGTCAAGTGTTTTCGCCGGACGTGCTCAAGAATCACCGTATTTTTCAGGCCGTGCCGGGAATGCGGCGGATTGGAGCGATGGCCTGCGTAGCGGTTCTTACGACTTTGAACGTTGTTTCATGTTTTCTATATAGAATTATATATTTTTTGTTTGTTTGAGTAGAGCGAAGTGAAGAGGGCAGGATAGGGGAAAACAGAGAGAAGGAGACAGTTTTTGTGCTTTCGTTCACTCTATCCTGTTTTCCGTGGGAAAGGAATATTTTCCCGCGGCGGCGAAAACTTTTGTGCAGAAATGAGAAAGGGAACGTAGTAGAGAATTTTCAGTTTGAAACGTGTTGCGTTTCAAATCATACGGCCTGTCGTTTCGCGGAGAAAACGCGGTTTTTCGGCTCGCTTCGGGCCGGGCGGCGCAGCGCCGCTTCGTGTTTTACCTTTTCCAACAACAAAACGCTCCAGGAGTGAGACGTCGTATGCTTGTTTGGGGAAGAGCTTTTGATCTGCCATAGCAATGTCGTAATGGCACGGATTGTGACAGCCTTTTTCAAGTCTCGGCCTGCGGGAGAGAGAATCCCCCAGGCTCATCGTTTCCCCAAGAGCATGCTAATCTCAAGAGACCTGTTGGCGTTGTTTTTTAAGGGTCTTCCTCTTGGAGCATTTTTAGAGCATTTTCAGTTTGAAATGCTTTTTGCATTTCAAAACGCCCGGCTTGTCGTTGCCATTTTTCAATCGCAAAACGCTTCAGGCTGATCTTGTGCGGCGAAAAAGAAAAGCTGGATCTGCCGGCACAGTTACGTTTCAGCGAGAGAATAAAAAAGGGCCGATGCCCGAAAGCATCGGCCCTTTGAGGGATATCTGTAAAAGACAGCTTACTTGATTTCGACGACAGCGCCGGCTTCGGTGAGCTGCTTCTTGGCTTCTTCGGCTTCTTCCTTGGACACGCCTTCCTTCAGGGTGGAGGGGCAGCCGTCCACCTTTTCCTTGGCTTCCTTCAGGCCCAGGCTGGTCAGAGCGCGCACAACCTTGATGACGCCGATCTTGTTGGCGCCGGCTTCCTTCAGCACCACGTCGAATTCGGTCTTTTCTTCGGCAGCGGCGGCGGCGCCACCGTCAGCGGCGGGGGCCATCATCACGGCAGCGGCGGGAGCGGCAGCGGACACGCCGAACTTTTCTTCGAGTTCCTTGATGAATTCGGAGAGTTCAAGGACGGTCATGTTGGAGATAAATTCGACAACCTGTTCTTTGGTCACGGACATGGTAGTACTCCTGATAATCTTTGGCTTGCTTTGTGTTATTCAGTGCCGGGAACCTACGCGGCCTTCTTCTGCTCTTCAATGGCTTTAAGCGCATAGAGCAGACCACGCTGGATGTTGGCAAAGAGAGAAACGAACTGGGTGGGGACGGCATTCATGGTGCCCAGCAGCTGAGCCAGGAGCTGTTCCTTGGAGGGCAGCTTGGCCAGAGCGTCAACCTGTTCGGGGGTCATTTCCTTCCCGTCGAGGCTGGCGCAGGAAAGCTTGAACAGCTTGCTCTGCTTGGCAAAGTCACTTACCGCCTTGGCCACCGCCACCGGGTCTTCGAAACCAAAGGCAATACCGCAGTTGTCATGGAACTTGTCCTTAATGACATCATGCGTGCTCTCGGTGAAGGCAATGCGGGCCAGCGTGTTTTTAACGACGAGATATTCGCCGCCAGCCTTGCGCAGGCTGACACGCAGGTTCGTCAGCTCTTCCACCGTCATGCCCTTGAAGTCGGTCACCACCGCAAAGGAAGCGGTAGAGGCTTTCGCCTTGATCGCTTCAATGACGGCGGCTTTTTCGGACCTATTCACGTGATACCTCTCACGTTCGGGGTTGCGGGTGGAAAGCCGAGCCAAAGGTGTCTGGACAGGGGATTAAAGGCTTTCGCCTGCCTGTCGTCTTCGACTCGTATTTCCTAGCCTTAGCCAAAAAAAGGGGCGTTGGTCGTTACTAGAACGTCAACGCCCGAAGAATATATATCAGATTGAATTAACCTTCAAGGAATTTTTTGACCTGAGGCATATCAATCTTGAAGCCGGGCCCCATGGTGGTGGAGACGGCCATGGAAAGCATATACTGGCCCTTGGCAGCGGAAGGCTTCAGGCGCTCGACGGTCTGAAGCAGAGCCTTGAGGTTGCCGAGAATCTTTTCGGGACCAAAAGACACCTTGCCCAGAGGCGCGTGCAGCACACCGGCCTTGTCAACCTTGAATTCCACGCGACCGGCCTTCAGTTCGGTAACGGCTTTGGTGACGTCGAAGGTCACGGAGCCGGTCTTGGCGTTGGGCATGAGGCCGCGGGGGCCGAGCAGACGGCCAATCTGGCCCACCAGCGCCATAACGTCGGGCGTGGCAACGGCGGCGTCAAAGTCGAGCCAGCCTTCTTTCACCTTGGCCACCAGGTCTTCAGCGCCCACGAAGTCGGCGCCGGCAGCCTTGGCTTCGGCCTGCTTTTCGCCTTTGCAGAACACGGCCACGCGCACGGTCTTACCCAGGCCGTGAGGCAGGGTGACGGCGCCGCGCACCATCTGATCGGAATACTTGGGATCAACGCCAAGGCGAATAGCCACATCGACGGTTTCGTCGAACTTGGCAAAAGAAGCGCCCAGGGACTTGCTCACGGCATCTTCGATGCTGAAGCGTTCCTGCAAATTGACGCCTTCAAGGGCTTTGCGAAAATTCTTGCCATGTTTGGGCATGGGAAATTCCTTATCGTTTTATCTCCTGCCGCGGAACGTCTGCGCGTTACGCCGCAGTACAATTGATGCAACGAAGTGTTGCGGAAAGGCTCGCCTGAGCGAGGCTTCGCTACTTGATCTCAATGCCCATGCTGCGGGCGGTGCCGGCAATGCTCTTGACGGCGGATTCCAGCGTAGCGGCGTTGAGGTCCGGCAGTTTGATCTTGGCGATTTCTTCAATCTGGCTCATGGTCAGGCTGCCGACCTTATTGCGGTTAGGTTCGCCGGAACCCTTCTCGATCTTGGCGGCCTTCATGATCAGCACCGAGGCCGGAGGGGTCTTGGTGATGAAGGTGAAGGAGCGGTCGGCATACACGGTGATGACCACAGGGATGATCATGCCCTTCTGATCCTGCGTGCGGGCATTGAACTCCTTGCAGAAGCCCATGATGTTCAGGCCGTGCTGACCGAGCGCGGGACCAACCGGCGGAGAAGGATTGGCGGCGCCGGCGGGAATCTGCAGTTTAACTTTGGCAACTTCTTTCTTGGCCATGATACTTTCCTTTGTCTCTGGGCTCCGCAATCAGCGGGGCGGGCGCTTTAGCCCTTGGACACCTGCACGAAATCCAGTTCCACAGGCGTCTGACGGCCGAAGATGGAAACGGAAACGCGCAGCTTGCCCTTGTCGTAATTAACGTCTTCCACAACGCCGTTGAAACCGCCGAAGGGCCCGTCGATGACCCGAACCTCGTCGCCGCGATCAAAGTTGAACTTGGGACGGGGCGATTCCTGACGGGTTTCCATCAGCGAAAGAATGCGTTTGGCTTCACTGTCGCGCATGGGCGTAGGACGGTTCTTGCCGCCTACAAAGCCCGTGACTTTGGGAATGGACTGCACCAGATGCCAGGAAAGGTCGGTCATAATCATGCGCACCATCACATAACCGGGGTAGAACTTCCGGGTGGTGGTGCGCTTTTCGCCGGCCTTGCCGAGTTCGATGACCCGTTCGGTGGGCACGACGACTTCCTGAATCAGACCTTCTTCCTGACCGGTACGGATCATCTCGTTGATGGTCTTTTGCACACGCTGTTCAAAGCCCGAATAGGTGTGCACAATGTACCAGCGGGATTTTTTGCCCAATTCGGAATTTTCGTCAAAAACTGGGTCTTTCATAACGTCCTCAGGAGAGTATGGACTGGACCAGCGCCGACAGACCGAGGTCAATAAGCCCGAGCACGACGGCCATAATCGCCGAAAAGCCTACGACTGCCAAGGTTGCCTTGCGGGTATCCTTGAGGGTAGGCCACGTAACCTTGCGGAGTTCCATGCGGGAATCTTCCACATACTGGGCGAAGCGGGCGAAGATGTTTTTTTCCGTGGAGGTGGGGGCTTGTGCGGGGGATTTGGCCATGAGGTGCATCCAAAAGAGATAAAAAATGGCAGGGCAGGAGGGATTCGAACCCCCAACTTGCGGTTTTGGAGACCGCCGCTCTAGCCGTTAGAGCTACTGCCCTGCGTACCGTCTGGGGGGAGGGGACTCCCCCCAGCGGAAGTATTGTTACTTGGTTTCGCGATGCACGGTGTGCTTCTTATCCCAAGGACAATATTTTTTCATTTCCAAGCGCCCGGTCGTGTTCTTCTTGTTCTTGCGGGTGCTGTAGTTGCGGCGCTTGCATTCGGTGCAAGCAAGGATGACATTGACTCTCATGGGACTACTCGATGATTTCGGTCACCACGCCGGAGCCCACGGTACGGCCGCCTTCACGGATGGCGAAGCGGAGACCGGCTTCCATGGCGATGGGGGCAATCAGTTCCACGATGAACTGGGAGTTATCGCCAGGCATAACCATTTCCACGCCTTCGGGCAGATTGATCACGCCGGTGATGTCCGTCGTACGGAAGTAGAACTGAGGACGATAGCCGGTGAAGAACGGGGTGTGACGGCCGCCTTCATCCTTGGAGAGCACGTACACTTCAGCCTTGAACTTCTTGTGAGGCGTGATGGACTTGGGAGCGGCAAGAACCTGACCGCGTTCCACTTCGTCACGCTTGGTGCCGCGGAGCAGCACGCCGATGTTGTCGCCGGCTTCGCCCTGGTCGAGCAGCTTGCGGAACATTTCGACGCCGGTGCAGGTGGTCTTCTGGGTGGGCTTGATACCCACGATTTCCACTTCGTCGCCGACCTTGATGATGCCGCGTTCCACACGACCGGTCACCACGGTGCCGCGGCCGGAGATGGAGAACACGTCTTCGATGGGCATCAGGAAGGGCTTGTCGATGTCGCGCTGGGGTTCAGGAATGAACTCGTCGCAGGCGTTCAGCAGCTCAAGGATGCACTGAGCTTCAGGCGCGTTGGGATCGTCGCATTCCAGAGCCTTCAGAGCGGAACCGCGGATCACCGGAACGTCGTCGCCGGGGAAGTCGTAGGAAGAGAGCAGTTCGCGCACTTCCAGTTCGACCAGTTCCAGCAGTTCGGGGTCGTCCACCAGGTCGCACTTGTTCAGGAACACCACCAGCTGGGGCACACCGACCTGACGGGCGAGCAGGATGTGCTCACGGGTCTGGGGCATGGGACCGTCGGTCGCGGCCACCACCAGGATGCCGCCGTCCATCTGAGCGGCGCCGGTGATCATGTTCTTGATGTAGTCGGCGTGACCGGGGCAGTCAACGTGGGCATAGTGACGCTTGTCGGTCTCGTATTCCACGTGAGCGGTAGCGATCGTGATGCCGCGTTCCTTTTCTTCGGGGGCCTTGTCGATTTCATCGTAGGAGATGAAGCTACCGGAACCCTTCAGGCCGGAAATCTTGGTGATGGCAGCGGTCAGCGTGGTCTTGCCATGGTCGATGTGACCGATGGTGCCGATGTTGACATGGGGCTTTTTGCGTTCGTATTTTTCCTTGCCCATTGTACGTCTCCCTGGAAAATTTGTTTGCGTTTTAAAGTATTTCCATGTCTGAACGGCGTCGCCAAACGACACTATTCGCCGCCAGCATTGTCCCTGCGATGCAAGGACGTGCCTTGACGGGAAAACAAAACTGTACCGGGAAGGATTCTGCAGGATTGGAGCGGGAAACGGGATTCGAACCCGCAACCCTCAGCTTGGAAGGCTGATGCTCTAGCCGTTGAGCTACTCCCGCAACGAGCGTCGCTCATCTTGTCGCGCCATCGTTTCATGTCGCGACTACCGTAGTTCCCGACAGTTGTCTGTCTCCTACAGTCAAGCGTTTTTTACGTACAGTTTCTACCGCAGTAGAAATATGGTGGAGGGGGGTGGATTTGAACCACCGAAGTCTTACGACGACAGATTTACAGTCTGTTCCCTTTGGCCACTCGGGAACCCCTCCGCAATGAGCAGTTATTCCTGCTTCTTGTGGAGCTGGCGATGGGACTCGAACCCGCAACCTGCTAATTACAAATCAGCTGCTCTGCCAGTTGAGCTACGCCAGCAACAAGAGAGGTTCTATAGAAAACCTCCGGGCTTGGCAAGCAAAAAATGCGATTTTTTGAAAAAAAGTTTTCTGTTTGCAAAAATCTCAGTGAAATTAATATGTTATAGCGTCATTTTCTGCCCCAGAGAGCACCGTTCCTGCCCGGCAAGATCGCGTTGCGTGGCTATGGCGGCAAAATTTCCCTGCGTCAGCGCCTCCCGGACAGCGGCTCCCTGGCCCGCTCCGTGTTCCAGCAGCAGCCAGCCGCCCGGCTTCAGGGCCAGGCCCGCGTTTGTAGTCAGGGCCCGGATATGACGCAGGCCATTGTCTTCTGAAAACAGAGCCTGGGCCGGTTCATGCCGCCGCACTTCCGGCATGACGTCCAGAGCTTCCTGCGGCGCAATATAGGGCGGATTGCTGCATATGACGTCGAAACGGGCCTTGCCAAGGCAGGGGCGCAGCATGTCTCCTCGCACAGGCAGGAGCCGCGCTTCTACGCCCAGCTCCCGCGCGTTTTCCCAGGCCACGGCCAGGGCTTCGGCGCTGTAGTCCAGCAGCAGCCCGCGACAATCCGGGCGTTCCGCCGCAAGGGTGATGCCGACGCAGCCGCTGCCCGTGCCCCAGTCCGCAAAACAGCCCCCTCTGGGCAGGCGCCGCAGGCTTTCCTCCACCAGAAGCTCCGTTTCCGGGCGCGGAACGAGCGTGTGCGGCGTCACGCGAAAGGAGCGGCCGTAAAATTCGCGCTGCCCCGTAATATGCGCCAGCGGTTCGCCGGAGGCGCGTCGCGCCACAGCCGCCCGCATGCGCAGCGCCGTGTCCTGCGCCACGTCCCGCGTCGCTTCCGTGATCAGCTGCACCCGGTTCAATCCCAGCGCGTACTCTGCGAGCACCCGCGCTTCCAACAGCGCGTCCGGCACGCCTGCCGCGGTCAGTTCGCGTCCTGCCTCCACCAGCAGCGCCCGTACCTGCATTGTCAGACTCCTTTTTTCCGTATGCGGAGAGAAACAGCGAGGGGGAAGGGGCCGGAAAAGGCCCACTTCCCCCTTGAGCATTTTTAAACCAGGATCATTATGTTGTTTTGAGGGGGAAGGAACCCCTTTGCTCTGCTGTCGATGCCCGTAAGGCTGTCGCCTAACGGGCACGGCCTGCGGCCGCCCGTCGAGTCGCTGCTCGCGGCAAAAAGGGGTTCCTTCCCCCTCAAACTCCCCCATCCTCCCCAAAACCCGCGCATTGCTGTGTGGCAGGTAAAAATGGGCGTTCTTTATGACATAAAAAATATTCTATTTTTTATGTCATTGGTGGGTGAGTTCGAAATGCTGCGCGTTTCAAACCATACGGCCTGTCGTTTTGCGGAAAAAACGCGGTTTTTCCGCTCACTTTGGGCCGGGCGGCGCTGTGCCGCCGCCTCGCGTTTCGCCTTTTTCAAAGGTGAAACGCTCTAAGATCAGGATCATTACGTGTTGTCTTGAGGGGGAAGGATGGGAGGCCTTCCCCCGGAAGAGGAATTATTCCTGCGCTTTTTTCTGGGTTTCTTCCGGCTTTTCAAAGGCGAAATCGAGGATTTCGTCATAGTGCTTGACCGGATGCACGGTAATGCGTTGCAGAAGGTCCTTAGGCACGTCTTCCAGGTCCTTGGTATTCTGGGCCGGAATGATGACGTGTTTCAAATCCCGCGCCACGCCCGCGAGGATTTTTTCCTTGATGCCGCCCACGGGCAGCACGCGCCCGCGCAGGGTTATTTCTCCTGTCATGCAGAGATCGGCGCGCACGGGGCGTCCGGTCAGCGCGGAAATCAGAGCCGTGGTGAGCGTCACGCCCGCGGAGGGGCCGTCCTTGGGCGTGGCCCCGTCGGGCACATGGACATGGAGATCCAGCGTATCGTGGAAGTCCTCAGGCACGCCCAGCGTCTCGGCGCGGCTGCGAATGTAGCTCAGGGCGGCCTGGGCGCTTTCCTTCATCACGTCGCCCAGCTGGCCGGTGAGCAGCAGCGTCCCCTTGCCTTTGACGGCGTTGACTTCCACGGTCAGCACCTCGCCGCCGGCGGCGGTCCAGGCAAGGCCCAGCGCCATGCCGGGGATGAGCGTCTTTTCCCGTTCGTCTTCGACATAGCGGGGAGCGCCCAGCAGCGCGCCCACAGTGGCGGCATCCACGGTAAAGGAACCTTCCTGCCCTTCGGCGCGCTTGCGGGCCAGCTTGCGGCAGATGGAGCCCAGTTCGCGTTCCAGATTACGCAGACCGGCTTCCCGCGTGTAGCCCTTGATGACCTGCTCGATGGCGGCGTCATCCATGATGACATCGTCGGGCTTGAGGCCGTTTTCCTCAATCTTCTTGGGCAGCAGGTGACGGCGGGCAATGGCCGTCTTTTCCTGAAGCGTGTAGCCGGGCAGGGAAATAACCTCCATGCGGTCTCGCAGGGCTGCCGGAATGGTGTCCAGATGGTTTGCCGTGCAGAGGAACATGACCTTGGAAAGATCGAAGGGCACGTTCAGATAGTGATCGCTGAAGGTATTGTTCTGTTCCGGGTCCAGCACTTCCAGCAGAGCGGAGGAAGGATCGCCGCGGAAGTCCGATCCGAGCTTGTCCACCTCGTCCAGCACGATAACGGGATTGCGCGTCCCCGCCTGTTTCAGAGCCTGCACAATGCGGCCGGGCATGGCGCCGATGTAGGTGCGGCGATGGCCGCGGATTTCGGCCTCGTCGCGCATGCCGCCCAGCGAAAGGCGCTGAAACTTGCGCCCAAGGGCTCTGGCAATGCTGCGGCCCAGCGACGTTTTACCCACGCCGGGAGGGCCCGCAAAGCAGAGGATGGGGCCTTTGGACTGGGGATTGAGCTTGCGCACGCTCAGGAATTCGAGGATACGATCCTTGATTTTGTCCAGACCATAATGATCCTCGTCCAGAATCTGTTTGGCGCGGGCGATGTCGAGCATGTCGCGGGAGGTTTTACGCCAGGGCAGTTCCGCCAGCCAGTCCAGATAGGTGCGCACCACGTTGGCTTCGGACGAATCGGCATGCATGCCCGCCAGACGGCGCAGCTGCTTGTCGGCTTCTTTCTGAACGTCCCGCGGCAGTCCGGCCCGTTTCAGAGCCTGCCGCAGTTCTTCCAGATCGTCGTCTTCGCCCTCGGTTTCGCCCAGTTCGTGGCGAATGGCCTTGAGCTGTTCGCGCAGGAAATAATCCTTCTGCGCCTTTTCCATGCCTTCGCGGGCGGAACTCTGGATGCGGGCCTGTACGGTGGCCACTTCCACTTCGCGCTGGAGATGGGCGTTGACCAGCTCCAGGCGCTTGATGGGATCGTCCTCTTCCAGAATACGCTGGGCGTCCACGGGCTTCATGCGGATGTTGGCCGCAATGAGATCCGCCAGCCGTCCGGGATCGTCCACGCCCTGGAGCACGGACACCACGTCGGCCGACGCGATGCCGCGCAGGGAAAGCACCTTTTCGCTCTGTTCGCGGACAGCTCGCAGCAGCGCTTCCGTGGTGGCGTCGTTGGGCGCTTCTTTTTCCGTCAGCGGTTCGATACGGGCTTCAAAGTAGGGGCTCGTGCGCTCGAATTCCAGCACGCGCGCCCGCGTCACGCCCTGAATAAGCAGCTTGATGCGGCCGTCGGGCATCTTGAGCATGCGCATGATCTGGGCCACGGTCCCGGTCTGATAAAGGTCCGCTTCCGTGGGTTCCTCCACGGTTTCGTCGCGCTGCGTGCAGATGAGTATGTGACGCCCTTCCTGCAAGGCCGCATTGACGGCCTGCACGGACTTGTCCCGTCCGATGAAGAGCGGCAGAATCATATAGTTAAAGATAACCACATCACGCACGGGAAGCACGGGCAGAAGAGCGGGGATGGTCTGGGTTTTTTCCCCGGTGTCTTCCGCGGGCTGTTCTTCTTCGTCGCGGGTCAGGTTATCGAGCAAGGTCTCGAAAGAGAGTTCCGACTCGTGTTTCGATTCAGACATAACAGAATGCTCCTTGGCCGCCGCTATGGCGCACGGCCTCCCTTGCGGGATCGATTGGTCGTCCTGTGCAGGACGTGCGGAGGGACGGTTTTCCGCCGTCCCTGCGGCGACGGGGCGCGTCGCCGCGGTCGGAGCGGCCCTACGTTGTCGGGTCAGTATCGCTCCGCAGGTAGCGGCTCTGGAGAATGCTGTAGCATGCTCCGTCCGTTACAATAATATGATCCAGCAGTCGCAGCCCCAGCGGCAGGGCCTGCTGCCGCAGTACCCCTGTAAGCGCCAGGTCCGGCTGCGACGGCGTTGTGTTTCCGCCGGGGTGATTGTGCACCAGAATGATGCCCGACGCTTTGCGCTGCAACGCAATGGCGAAAACATCGCGCGGCAGGATCGGCACATGATCGATGGACCCCTGCCGCAGTCGTTCCCAGGCTATGAGCGCGTTGCCCTGCGTCAGCAGGGCCACCCAGACTTCTTCTTCCGTGCGGCCTGCCAGCCGGGCCTGCGCCATGCGGGCGATGCTTTCCGGATTGGCGGCCACTTCCCGCTGTCGAACCGGGCCTTCCATATAGCGGGCCAGCGTTTCCCGCAGCACCCGCCACAGGTGCAGCAGGCCCGGACCGAAGCCCGGCACGTCCAGCAATTCGTCCGGGCGGGCGTCCAGCACGCCCCGCAGAGACGTAAAACGCGCCAGCAATTCCTTGGCCAGCGGTTTGGTATCCTTGCGCGTCAGACCATAGCCCAGCAGGAGTTCCAGCAGTTCATAATCCGCTACGGAAAGCGGGTCCATGTTCAGACGCTGCCGCAGGCGTGCCCGGTGTCCGCTGTGCGGCGACGTGCGGGACGCGGGGCCTTGTTCCCTTTTCATCGTAGTTCCCTTCTGCCTGCGGATTGTAACATAGTAAGCAGCTTTTTTCCCCGCGCAAGGGGGAAAGCAGAGTCAGCGCGCACGGGCGCACAGATCTGTCACGTCGGCGGCCAGCATGTCCAGGCTTTGCTCAACGCTGCGGCGGCCGCTTTTGACCTGCCATTCGGCGTCCATAATCATGCTCATGAGCTCCGCCAGACCGGCAGCGCCCAGCCGGGCGGCCAGCTGCTGTTTAAAGGCCGCCTCCGAGGGATGCATGCGCACATTTTCGCCCATGCGGCACTGCCAGAGCAGGCGCACATCGCGGGCCAGCAGACTCAGCAGCGGAAAAAACAGCCCCTCAGGATCATGACGGCTGCGCCCCAGTTCCTTCCAGACTGCGCTCAGATTTCCCGCTTCCATGTGACGAATGCAGGCAAAAACATTGCTTTCCGGGCTCCAGCCCGTGCCGCCCAGCAGGGCCGCCGTCACGCACGGCGGCTCCGGGGGCCTCTTTTCTTCTTCGGCGTCCAGCATCAGCCGCAGCTTGCTCAGCTCATTTTCCACGGCGTTGGCGTCGGCAGGCACAGACGCGCAAAATTGCTCGAAGGCGTCTTCCTCAAAAGGAACGCGCAGCGCCCGCGCCCGTTCCTGGACATGGCGGCGGATGGTGCGTTCCGTCAAGCCTTCGTTTTTCCATATCCAACCCTGCTGTTCCGCAAAGGTCAGACAGCGCAATTTCTTGATATGGGCGGGCAGCTTGGGCTGTCCTTTTTCCCAGGCTGTTTCGAGACAGAAGAAAGGACGGCACTGCTCGGAAGGACGCCCCAGCGCCGACGAAATTTTTTTCCAGACAGCGGCGGGCCACTGGTTCGCCTGCCGGGCCACCAGAACGCGCGGCTTGCCGAACAATCCTTGCAGCGTCAGGTCCTCCCAGAAGCGCGGCGGCGGTTCCTCGTCGCCCCAGTAGATATGGCGCTCGGCGGTCGAGCCTGCCAGCAAGGTTTCCAGACGCGCATGCAGAAAATGGCTGTCCGGGCAAATGAGGAACATAAAACCGGGATTTTTCGTCATGGTGTCGAGATAGCAGGGGAGGGCCCCCTTCTGCCCGCATGGGCGGAGCCTGATTCTTTCGGCGGAAAGACGTTCTTGCCGTCGGGCCCCGGACCTTCCGTTCTTTTTCGGCGCGCATTCGGGGAACGGAGTGTTGCGGTAGTGCATGAGACGCCCTGCGGCTGCCGCCCGGAACAGCCCGGAACGGCGACAGGACTTGTTCAGAAGGAGCATTTTTCAGGAGAGCAGGTCAAGAAAAATTTTCAGCGTGCTTTTGCGACGCAGAACTCTGAAAAAGAAAAAATCCGTCCGATATCTCCTGTCTCCGGGAGACGGCGGGCGGAAGAAGGCGGCAATGCGGCCGTAACGTCCGGCGAACCTGAAAAAGCGCGCTGGGGAAGGGATGGGGGCTTGGGGGAAGGGAAACCCCTCTCGCGCTAGCAGAGGGGTTTCCCTTCCCCCAAACAATTTACAAATAGAATTAACAGGCCTGGCTGTTAGTTGGCGACGATATTGACGAGCTTGCCGGGGACGACGATCACCTTGCGGATGGTGAGGCCGTTGGTATGGCGCAGCACGTTGGCATCGGCGCGGGCGAGCTCTTCGAGCGCGGCCTTGTCGGCTCCCGCGGGGGCCTCGATGGTGCCGCGCAGCTTGCCGTTGACCTGCAAAGCAATGGTGACGGTGTCCTGCGCGAGCGCGGCTTCTTCCCAGGCGGGCCAGGCTTCGTTGATGAGCAGCCCGTTATGGCCCATGCGCTCCCAGAGTTCGTCGCACAGGTGCGGGGTAAAGGGCGCAAGCAGGGTCAGGACAGACGCCATGGCCGAGGAGAAAATGCGGTTTTCCGCCTCGGAACGGCCCATTTTTTCGCGGGCAAGGTACATGGCGTTGACCAGTTCCATAACAGCGGAAATAGCCGTGTTGAACTGGCTGCGATCGGGCTGCATGTCCTCGCTGACCTTCTTGACGGTCAGGTGCTCCTTGCGGCGCAGGGAACGGGCCTCGTCATTGACGGCGTCCGCCGCCGTGGCCCCGCAAGCCTTGATCGTCACAATGCGGTCGCGGTTTTCCTCGAACAGACGCCAGACGCGCTGAAGGAAACGGTAAGAGCCTTCGATGCCGCTGTCGGACCAGTCGAAGTCGCGTTCCGGCGGCGCGGCGAACAGGCAGAACAGGCGCACGGTATCGGCGCCGTACTTTTCGATCATGTCCGCCGGGGCGACAATATTGCCCTTGGACTTGGACATTTTGCCGCCGTCCTTGAGGACCATGCCCTGCGTGAGCAGACGGGTGAAGGGTTCGTCAAGCTGCGGCGGATAGAAGCCCAGATCGCGCAGGGCCTTGGTGAAGAAGCGCGAATAGAGCAGGTGCAGAATGGCGTGTTCCACGCCGCCCACATACTGATCCACGGGCATCCAGTAGGAGAGGGCGTCCATATCAAAGGGCGCGTCTTCCTTGCGGGCGGAGGTGTAGCGGGCCGGATACCAGGAGGACTCCACGAAGGTGTCGAGGGTATCGGTTTCGCGCCGGGCCGGGCCGCCGCATTTCGGGCAGGAGCACTGGGCGAAGGAGGCCAGTTCGGGCAGAGGAGACTTGCCGTCGTCGCGCACCTGCGCATCCAGCGGCAGCAGCACGGGCAGATTCTCTTCCTTTTCGGGCACCATGCCGCACTTTTCGCAGTAGACAACGGGAATGGGCGCGCCCCAGTAGCGCTGACGGGAAATATTCCAGTCGCGCAGGCGGAACTGCGTGGTGGCACGTCCCTTGCCCTGACGTTCGAGATCGGCGGCCACGGCGGCCTTGCCGTCCGTGTTGGCCATGCCGTCGAACTGAGCGGAACGGGTCATGACGCCTTCGCCCGTATAGGCCTCGGTCATGCTCGCGGCATCAAGATGTTCGTCGCGGGGCTCGATAACGACGCGCACGGGCAGCCCGTATTTGCGGGCAAAGTCGAAGTCGCGCTGGTCATGGGCGGGCACGCCCATGACGGCGCCCGTGCCGTAGTCGGCAAGAACAAAGTTGCCGAGCCACAGAGGCACGCGCTCCCCGGTGAAGGGATGAGTAACATACGCGCCGGTGAATATGCCTTCCTTTTCCAGCGTGTCGGACTGGCGCTCCAGCCGATCCATATTGCGGATGCGAGTGACGAAGGCGCGCACTTCGTCGGCCTTGTCGTAGCCTTCGATGAGGGATTCCACCAGCGGATGCTCAGGCGCAAGGGTCACGAAGCTGACGCCGAAGACGGTGTCCGGGCGCGTGGTGAAGACCTCGATAAAGGAAGCCTCGTCGCCGTCGGCCGTATGGGCGGGCTTTTCCAGCGCAAAGCGGATGGCGGCGCCGGTGGACTTGCCGATCCAGTTGCGCTGCATGGCAATAACGCGATCGGGCCAGCCGCCTTCCAGCTTGCTCAGATCCTGGAGCAGCTCGTCGCCGTAGGCGGTGATGCGCAGGAACCACTGGGTCAGATCCTTCTGTTCCACGCGGCTGTCGCAACGCCAGCACAGGCCGTCGATAACCTGTTCATTGGCAAGGACCGTATGGCAGGAGGGGCACCAGTTCTGCGGGGCCTTCTTGCGGTAGGCAAGACCCTTTTCCAGCAGACGCAGGAAGAAGAGCTGTTCCCAGCGGTAATATTCGGGACGGCAGGTGGCCACTTCCCGCCGCCAGTCATAGGAGTAGCCAAGACGGCGCAGCTGGGCGCGCATGTTGTCGATATTGGCGTATGTCCATTTGGCGGGATGGGTCTGATGCTTGATAGCCGCGTTTTCCGCAGGCAGGCCGAAGGCGTCCCAGCCCATGGGATGCATGACGTTGAAGCCCTGCATGCGCTTGCAGCGGGCCATCACGTCCCCGATGGAGTAGTTGCGCACGTGACCCATGTGGATGTTGCCCGAAGGATAGGGGAACATCTCCAGCAGGTAATATTTAGGTTTGCCGGCGTCGTGATCGCAGTCGAAGGCGTGTTCGTCGTCCCAGCGACGCTGCCATTTATGTTCTATATCCTGGGGATTGTAGCGTTCTTGGCTCATGGTGTTTGGAGTTCCGTTTCAGTTGAGCAGGGCTGATGAAGCCGGATTCGTATGTTTTCTGCAAGGGCGGCGTTCTCAGCCTGCCGCAAGGCAGGCTTTTCGCCATGTCGCGGAGCGACGCCGCTTTGCCCGACGGCTTTCCGGGGTTTACCGCGCGACGCGCGGCAACGGCTTCTCCTGCATCACCGGGAGGAGACGCGGACAGGCCGGTCGGCGATGTGGCGCTGCCGATGCTTCTTTGCGTGGCAATAGCGGATCGGGCCGCATCAGGAGCGGCGTTGCTCGCCCACTTCCAGCGCGCCGTCCTCAATGGCCTTGGCCGCGGCATCCAGAACGCCGTTGACAAAGCTCACGGCATTGTCCTCGCCGAACTGGCGCGTGAGCTCCAGGGCTTCGTTGATGGCGACCTTTGCGGGCACGTCCTGCCGATAAAGCATTTCGTACAGGGCCAGACGCAGCAGCGTCCGTTCCACGCGTCCCAGCCGATCCACGCGCCAGTTGCGCGAGAAGCGGCTGATGAGTTCGTCCAGATCGGCATTTTTAAGCCAGACGCCGTACACCAGTTCCCAGGCAAAGCCCTCTTCGGCCTGCGGGGCTTCGTCCGTGCTGCCGTCCGGCGCGGGCGGCGCGGGGAAAAGCCGGAAGGCGCGGCGAACGTCTTCCTCGCCCGATATGTCGGCAAAGGAAAGGCTGTAGAGAACCTGAAATGCCTGTGCGCGGGCCGCGCGTCGGCCGTTGTTCCTGTTTCTGCTCATGGATTACAGCTGCTCCAGCACGCGGATGGTTTCCAGCATGGCGGCCGCGGCCTCCACGCCCTTGTTGCCGCCCTTGGAACCGGCGCGTTCGATGGCCTGTTCGATGCTGTCGCAGGTGAGCAGACCAAAGCCGATGGGCAGATCGTATTCAAGCGTCACATGTGCGATACCCTTGCTGGCTTCGGCGCAAACATAGTCGAAATGCGGAGTCGCGCCGCGAATGACCGCGCCAAGGGCCACGATGCCGTCATATTTTTTAGAGGCCGCCAGTTTCTTGCAGACGAGCGGCAGCTCGAAGGCGCCGGGGATACGCACCAGGGTCATGTTGTCGGCAGGCAGGCCGTGGCGCTCCAGATAATCCACCGCGCCGCCCACGAGGCGGTCTACGATGAAATCATTGAAACGGGTTGCCACAATGGCAATGCGCAGGCCCTGGGCGTTCAACTGGCCCGCAATGGTGGTGGGGGTGGTCATGCAGTGTACTCCTTAGAGAAAACCGTTTTGCAATAAAAGATCGTAGCTTACGCCGGAGGCTGCCTTGCCGGGGCGGGATTGTTCCTGTTCGCGGCACTGAAACTGGCGGCGGACATATTTGCCAAGCACGTCGGTTTCCATATTGACGCGGGAACCGGGCCGCCATTGGGCCATGACGGTGCGGCGCTGGGTATCGGGAATGATGTTGACGGTCAGGCTGTCCATGTCGCATTCGTTGATGGTCAGGCTGATGCCGTCCAGCGTGACGGAGCCCTTGGGAATGACTTCCGGCGCGAATTCGCGGGGAAAGGTCAGCGTGCAGCGCAGAGACTGCCCCGCGCGGGCCAGCTGCGTCACCGTGGCGATGCAGTCCACATGACCGCTGACGATATGGCCGCCGAGGCGACTGCCCAGCTGCAGGGCCCGCTCAAGGTTGACGCGCGCGCCTGTACGCAGCGATCCCAGGGTTGTTCTGGCCAGGGTTTCCGCCGAGGCATAGGCGGTAAAGATGCTGTCGCGGTGCTCTTCCACGGACAGGCAGGCGCCGTTGACGGCTATGGATTCGCCGTCAATGATATTTTCCAGCGGAAAGAGCGGGGCAATTTCGAGGCGGCATTCGGACGCGCCTTTCACGAGGCGGCGCACTTCGCCCATACCCTGAACAAGGCCGGTAAACATCAGCGGGCTCCTTGCACGGGACGCAGACGCAGATGCACGTCGCCGTCGCACAGGCGCACATCCGTAACGCGCAGGCCGATGGCCTCGTCCATGGAGGCGGGGCTGCGGCCCTGAAGCAGGGGAGCGGCTTCGTTGTCGCCCAGCACGCGCGGCGAAAGGTGCAGGAGGAATTCGTCCACCAGACCGGACTCCAGCAGCGACGTGCCCAGCTTGCCGCCGCCTTCGCACAGAATGTAGGGGCAGCCCAGTTCCTGCCGCAGGAACTTGAAGAGCGCGGCAAAGTCGGGACGTCCGTTGACGCCCGGTCCCACGGAAAAGACGCGCACGCCTTTTTCACCCAGGGCATGGGCCACGGTGGAAGCGCAGGCTGCCGGCGAGACAAAGAAAATGGTGTCTTGCGGCCGGTCGCGCAGCAGCTGGAAGTCGGCGGCCGGCTGGGGCAGACGCGAAGTCAGAATGCAGGCCAGCGGCTGGCGATCCGTGGGGACGGAGCGGGCTGTGAGAGAGGGATTGTCGGCGCGGAAGGTGCCGCCGCCGATGAGGACAGCCCCGCCGCAGTGGCCGATGCCCGCGCGCAGCACGTGCACGTTATGATGAGAAGCCGCGTTGGATATCTGCTGTCGCTGCCTGTTGCGCGTGGAGATGCGTCCGTCAAGGGTGGCAGCCAGTTTCAGAATGACGTAGGGGCGCTGTTCCGTCTGCCAGACAAGAAAGTCAGCGACCAGATCGCGGCATTCCTGTTCCAGAACGGGGCCCACAATGTCAATGCCCGCTTCGCGCAGGCGCTCCAGTCCGCCCGCGGCCTTGGGGTTGGGATCGCGCAACCCGAAGACCACGCGGGCAATGCCCGCCTCGATGAGCGCCTCGCTGCATGGGGGCGTCTTGCCGTGGTGATTGCACGGCTCCAGCGTGACGACCATTGTTGCGCCGCGCGGGTCAACGCCCCTGGCGCGAGCGTCGTTCAGACATTCAATTTCGGCATGGGGCTGTCCCGCGGCATGGTGATAGCCTTCGGCCACGATCTGTCCGTCGCGCAGCAGCACCGCGCCCACCGTGGGATTAGGGCAGGCTTGCCAGCGCCCCTGTTCGGCGAGCGCCACGGCGCGGCGCATCGCCTCGTCATAAGAGGTCTCAGCCATGAATCTCCACCGCCTTGGGCGTAAAGGGGAAATGTTCTACGATCACGCTGGCTTCGCGCAGCATATCAACCGCCAGATCATCGGGATAATACTCGCTGTAATAAATATGGCGGATGCCGCAGTTGATGAGCATCTTGGCGCACAGCCCACAGGGGTGCGTGGTGCAGTAAAGTTCCGCGCCCTGAATGCTGATGCCGTGAACGGCGGCCTGAATGATGACGTTCTGCTCGGCATGGAGCCCGCGGCAGATTTCGTGGCGCTGGCCCGAAGGAATGCCGAGACGCTTGCGCAGGCAGCCCGTTTCCAGGCAGTGAGGCACGCCGGCGGGAGCGCCGTTGTAGCCTGTGGCAAGGATGCGCTTGTCCTTGACGGCAATGGCGCCGACCTTGCGTCTGGTGCATGTGGAGCGTTCACTGACGAGATAGGTGATATTCATGAAATAGTCTGGCCATGGCATGCGTTGCATAATCGTACTCTCTGGGTTGGGCGCAGTTTACACGCTGGAGCCAAAAAAGCCAAGTCTGCGGCGGGGCTTCGGCCCGGCGGAAAGGCGTTTCCCCGCGCTTTTCCCATATTTGCCGACGTCGCGTCCCGTCGGAGGGGCATGTTGTCGCGCAGGACGTATTCCCTTTTGCATTCCCGGTCGTTTTTTTATATTACGTGGAAGAACCGAGCCCGCATGTCCGGCTGCGGCGGGGTATGCCTCGAACATCGTTTTTTGCGACGTGCCGAGACTGGGCTGTTTTAGAGCGTTTTACCTTTGAAAAAGGTGAAACGCGAGGCGGCACAGCGCCGCCCGGCCCAAAGTGAGCGGAAAAAACCGCGTTTTTCCGCGAAACGACAGGCCGTATGGTTGGAAACGCGAAGCGTTTCAAACTGAAGATGCTCCAGAGCAACTGACAGTTTCTTTCTGTGTGTGGTGCGGACGGCATCATGGGGCGCCTCTCTGCCGCCGTTTTTGGGCGTGGCGCACGGCGGCTCCTGCTCTCGATGGACGACGTTTTTTATAATGATTGCCTGTGCGGCGGTAGTGTCTCTTTGTTGCCGGTGTTGTTGCAATGACAAATGAACGAACAATATGGCGAATTTCCCTGGGCGGTTTTTTTCTTTTCTGGGCGCTGGGCTTGCTGATCGGGGCTTTTCTGATGCAGAGGAGCTACGAGCAGCAGCGCCAGACCATAGCCGCCCTGGCGACGGAAAAGGCCAACAGCATGCAGAACCTGCTGGATGGCATCATGCAGCGGACCTATCTGCTTGCCAGACTGGCCATTGATGACGCAACGGGAGATGTCGTTTTCTTTCAGCGTGTCGCGGAGAGTCTGAGACAGGACGCCTCTATGCTGTCTCTACAGCTGGCTCCGGGCGGCACCGTGCGGTACAGCCTGCCGCCCCAACCCCATCCTCGCAGTCATATTAATCTGTTTGAGCGCCCGGAACGCCGCGAAGAGGCGCTGCGCGCCCTCAACAGCAGGAAAATCACCTTTTCCGGTCCGTTGCAGCTTACCCAGGGGTATGCTGGCTTTATTGTGCGGCGGCCTGTCTATCGCCGCTGGAATCCTCAGGAGTTCTGGGGATTTTCTATTGTCGTCTTTTCCTTGAAGGATTTTCTTGACTATATCAATATCGTGAGCCTGCCCCAGGCGGGAATGGTCTTTTCTCTTTACCGGCAGGATGCCGACGGCAGAAAATCGCTGATTGACGGCGTGCCGCCGGTAAAGATTTCCTCTCCGGTTTCCGCGCAGGTGAATCTGCCTCAATGTACCCTGACCCTGAGCCTCATGCCCGCGGGCGGGTGGAGTTTCGGGGCGCGTATTGCCGTAGTCGTGACGGTTGCTTTGCTGGCGGCGCTTCTGGTGGCGGCGTTGTTGCGGGCCTGGTTTACTCTGGCGCAGCAGAAGCGTTCGCTGGAAAATCTTGTGGATCTTGATCCGCTTACCAACCTGCGCAACCGGCGCAGTTTGCATTCCTCTATTGAGCGGCGTTGTCGTGCTGGCAAGCCCTTTGCGCTGCTGTATATTGACTTGAACAAGTTCAAGAATATCAACAACACCTACGGCCATCAGATGGGCGACAGCTTTCTTCTGGGTTTTGTCCAGCGGGTTCTGCCCTGTTTGAGCGGCGCGGATGTCATGTTCCGTCTGGGCGGCGATGAATTCTTGATAGTTTGCCCTCACGCTGTGCTGCGGCAGCGCCTTACCGATATGGAAGCCGCCCTGCGCGCGCCGCTGGAGGTGAACGGTTTGCCGTTGCCGTGCTTCTACAGCGTGGGGATTGCCGTGTATCCCGAAGACGGTCTCCAGCCGGAAACATTGCTGCAATGCGCTGACGAACGTATGTACGAGGATAAGAAGCGCCGTCAGGATGCCGGATAGAGCGTGCTGCCTTTGAAAAAGGGAACACGCGCGGCGGCGCACAGCCCGCCCGGCCAAGGAGCGGAAAAGCCGCGCTTTTTCCGCGAAACGACAGGCCGTGTGGTTTGAAATGCGCAGCGTTTCAAACTAAAAATGCTCTAGGGCCTGTTAACACAAATTTTACAAATAATTTCAATAGATAAATAGATTGAACACACGCCACTTGTCTTTGGTGGCGGGGTCGCCTCGTATTCCTGACTCTTCCCCGATAAAAGCGCGCTGGGGAAGGGATGGGGGCTTGGGGGGAAGGGAAACTCCTCTCGCGCTAGCAGCGACCGGATGGCGGCCGCAGGCCGTGCCCGTTGCGACGAAGGAAGCTACGGGCATCGACAGCAGAGATGAGGGGTTTCCCTTCCCCCCAAAACAACTTACGAATAGTGTTAACAGGCCCTAAGGGCGGGAATGCTTGTCCCGACGCCGCCCAACTTTTTTGAAAGGGCGGCGCGCTGCCTTCTCCTCCCCTCAAACACCTTTTGCGTCCCGCGCCTGAAACAGTCATGCCGCCGAAAACTGTCGTCTTCGGCGGCATGATTCTTTTTGCGGGCGAGGATTCCCCGGAGGGAAAAGCCCGGAAACGGTAAGAGAGCCTTACCAGGCAAAGAGCGGGAAGCTCCGGGCAAAGTCTGCCACGCGAGCGCTCAGGGCGGTCAGGGCGGCGGCGTCATTGCGCTTTTCGAGGGCTTCGATGATAAAGGCGCCCACGGTGCGCATGTCGTCTTCCTTCATGCCGCGCGTGGTCAGGGCCGCGCTGCCGAGACGGATGCCCGAAGTTACGAAGGGCGAGCGGGTTTCAAAGGGCACGGTATTTTTGTTGACCGTAATGCCCGCGGCGTCGAGAGCGTGCTCCGCATCCTTGCCGGTGATATCCTTGTTGGTGAGATCCACCAGCATGAGATGGTTGTCCGTGCCGCCGGAAACAAGCTGGAATCCGGCATCCATGAGGGTGGCGGCAAGAGTGGCGGCATTGAGCACAACCTGATGCTGATAGCGCTTGAAGGAGGGGCGCAGGGCCTCGCCGAAGGCCGCGGCTTTGGCCGCGATGACATGCATGAGCGGGCCGCCCTGAATGCCGGGGAATATCTGGCTGTTCAGCGCCTTGGCGCGGCTTTCGTCCGAGAGAATCATGCCGCCGCGAGGACCGCGCAGCGTCTTGTGCGTGGTCGTCGTAGTGATGTGCGCGTGAGGAATGGGGCTCTCGTGTTCGCCTGCGGCCACAAGGCCGGCAATGTGAGCCATATCCACGATAAGCACTGCGCCCACTTCGTCGGCAATGGCGCGGAAGCGGGCAAAGTCGATTTTGCGGGGATAGGCGCTGGCGCCGGCCATGATGACATCGGGCTTGTGTTCGCGGGCAAGGCTGGCCACTTCGTCATAGTCGATCCGGCCCGTTTCGCGCTGCACGCCGTAGGAAATAATCTTGAACAGACGCCCGGAGAAGTTGACCGGGCTGCCGTGCGTCAAATGGCCGCCGTGGCTCAGGTTCATGCCGAGAATAGTCGCGCCGGGAGCAATGCAGGACAGGTAGGCGGCCATGTTGGCCTGCGAACCGGAGTGGGGCTGCACGTTGGCGTACTCACAGCCGAAAAGCTGCCGGGCGCGATCGATGGCGAGCTGTTCGGCCATATCCACATATTCGCAACCGCCATAGTAGCGCTTGCCCGGATAGCCTTCGGCGTACTTGTGGGTCAACACGCTGCCCTGCGCTTCGCGCACGGCCGCCGAGACGAAGTTTTCCGACGCGATGAGTTCCAGTTTGCTCATCTGGCGATCGGATTCCAGAATGATCGCGCGGGCCAGTTCCGGGTCTTGCAGCAACAGTTCGTCCATGCTCTCGTTTCCTTGACGGGGCAAAAGGGGAAAAGGATACGCGCCGCAGGGAGCGGGAACAGTCCCTTCCTGCGGGCTGCGTCAACCGCCGCGGCGGTTGACGCTCATTCCTGTGAGGAAAAGCGCAGCGGGGAAAGAAAAGAGCCGTGAAGGAAAAAGCGTTTGTTGCGCCAACCAGAACGTCTTTTTTCCTTCACGGCTGTCAAAGGCCGAAAATACGGGAAGCGAGGGGAATGTTACCTGCCGCTGTTTTCATGCGCAGGCGAAGTCATCCCTAGTCCGTCCACTTCTTCAGAACCAGGCTGGCATTGGTGCCGCCGAAGCCGAAGGAGTTGCACATGGCGTACTCGAACGACACCTGCTCGGAACCGCTGGCCGTGTAATCCAGATCGCATTCCGGATCAGGATGGGTCAGGTTGATGGTGCCGGGCACGGTCTGATGGTACAGGGCCTGCGCCGTGAAGACGGTCTCAATGCCGCCGGACGCGCCGAGCAGATGCCCTGTCATGGACTTGGTGGCGGAAATCTTGATTTTGGAAGCATGCGCGCCGAATACGGCCTTGATGGCCTTGGTTTCCGTCGCGTCGTTCAGCTTCGTGGACGTGGCGTGCGCGTTGATGTGCCCGATGGCTTCGGGAGCAATGCCGGCGTCCTTAAGCGCGTTGCGCATGGCGCGGGCCATGCCTTCGCCGTCGCCGCTGGGCGCGGTCATGTGATAGGCGTCGTCGGAAGCGCCGTAGCCGAGCAGTTCGGCATAGATTTTCGCGCCGCGCCGCTGCGCGCTTTCCAGCGTTTCGATATAGAGCAGACCGGCGCCTTCGCCGATAACAAAGCCGTCGCGCTCGCCGTCAAAGGGACGGGACGCCTGCTGCGGCGTATCGTTGTAATGGGTGGAAAGCGCCTTCAGGGCGGTAAAGCCCGCGACGCCCAGAGGCGTGACGGTAGCTTCCACGCCGCCGGTGATGGCCCCGGAAATACGGCCCAGCAGAATCTCGCTGAACGCGCTGCCGATACCGTGGAGCGCCGAGGCACAGGCCGTGGTGGTCACGACATTGGGGCCCTTGATGCCGGTCATGATGGCAATCTGTCCCGGACCCATATTGGAAATGAGCATGGGGATCATAAAGGGCGACACCTTGCCGGGGCCGCCGGCAAGCAGCTTGCTGTGGTACGTCTCGATGGTCTGGAGCCCGCCGAGGCCGATGCCCAGAATAATGCCGATATCGTTGGCGTTGTCGTCAGTGACGGTCAGGGCGGCGTCTTCCAGCAGCATCTTTGCGGAAGCCACGGCAAACTGGGTAAAGCGATCCATGCGGCGCGCCTGTTTGGCGGGCATATAGGCTTCGGGATCGAAGTTTTTCACTTCCCCGGCAATGCGCGAATCGTACTGCGTCGTATCGAACAGCGTGATGGGGGCGATGCCCGATTCACCGGCGACAAGACGACGCCAGGTGGTTTCAATGTCGTTGGCGAGCGGGGTAACGCCGGCAACGCCGGTAATCACAACACGAGTGCGGCTCATGGATGCTCCTTGGCAATGCTGCCCTGCATGAAAAGCGCCGTGTGCCCCGACAAAAAATCGGGGCACACGGACGAAAAACGGCGATTAACCTTTCTTGGCTTCGATATAGCTGATGGCGTCCTGCACCTTGAGAATCTTCTGGGCATCGTCATCGGCGATTTCGATGTCGAATTCTTCTTCCATGGCCATGATCAGCTCGGTCAGATCGAGGGAGTCGGCGCCGAGGTCGTCCACAAAGGACGCTTCGGGCTTCACTTCGTCGGCGCTCACGCCCAGCTGATCCACGATGATCTTTTTCACTTTTTCAGCGATATCGGACATTGTGTCTTCCTCCATGAGGTTATTGTGGCGACACTGGGCCGCCCAGCCGCCTTGCGGCAGCGGAAAAAACAGGGGTGCTAGCAGTACATGCCGCCATTGACGGCAAGAACCTGTCCCGTGATATATGCGGCCTTGTCCGAGGCCAGAAAAGCGACGGCGTCGGCGACTTCCTGCGCCGTTCCCATACGCTTAAGCGGAATGGCCTTGGCATATTCGGCACGGACCTCGTCGGTCAGAGAGGCCGTCATGTCTGTTTCGATAAAACCGGGAGCCACGGCGTTGACCGTGATGTTGCGCGCGGCAAGCTCTTTGGCGCACGATTTGGTCAGTCCCAGCAGCGCGGCCTTGGCGGAGGCATAGTTGACCTGTCCGGCATTGCCCATCTGGCCCACAACCGAAGAGATATTGACGATGCGGCCATAGCGTTTCTTGCTCATGATTTTGGCCGCTTCGCGGGTGCAGATGAAAGCGCCGCGCAGATTCACGTTCATGACGGCGTCAAAGTCCTCGTCCTTCATGCGCACGAGGAAGCCGTCCTTGGTGATGCCGGCGTTGTTGACGAGAACGGCAAGATTGACCTTGTCCTTGATCTCGTTGGCGAAAAAGTCCGTGACAGACTGAGGATCGCCCACGTTGAGCTTGCAGGCGCGCGCCTGTCCGCCAGCTTCGACAATGGCGGCGGCCACGGACTCCGCTTCTTCGGGGCGGCTCACATAGGTGAGGATAACCTGAAAACCGTCCCTGGCGAGGGTCTGGGCAATGGCGCGGCCGATGCCGCGAGAGCCGCCGGTCACAAGAGCTGTGGGCGTTTCGTTGTTCATGATGTCCCCTTGCTGTCTGCCGTTGTGGTGGAGGGGGGTGGATTTGAACCACCGAAGTCTTACGACGACAGATTTACAGTCTGTTCCCTTTGGCCACTCGGGAACCCCTCCACGGG
>CALVHG010000038.1 GCA_944327285.1 uncultured Desulfovibrio sp.
GAAAAACCACGCTTTTTCCGCGAAACGACAGGCCGTATGGTTTGAAACGCGCAGCGTTTCAAACTGAAAATGCTCTAGAGCGTTTCTGAACGCGGGACGCTTATCGCAGGAAAGGCGACAGCGCCCCGGTTTAGAGAAAGGATCTGCGTCTAGCTCTGCTTCATCTTTGTGATCAGCTCGCTGAGGGCCGCCGTTTGCGATGTCAACGTGCTGATGGCCTGCACCGCCTGGTGCATGGCATCGACGGTCTGGGCGGACATGATGTTGACCTGATCAATGGAGCGGTTGATCTGCTCGCTGGCGGCGGACTGCTCCTCGGAGGCCGTGGCAATGGCGCTGACCTGCATGGCCGCGCCTTCCGTATCGCTGACGATACGTTGCAGGGCCGTGCCGGACTGATTGGCAAAGTTCGTGGCCTGTTCAATCTGCGTTACGGTTTCTTCCACAGCGGCAATGCTTTTGCGCGCGCTGTCCTGGATGGCGCGGATGGCATTATCCACATCGGTGGTGGAAGCCATGGTTTTTTCAGCCAGTTTGCGGACCTCGTCGGCCACCACGGCAAACCCGCGTCCGGCTTCTCCGGCGCGCGCCGCTTCAATGGCCGCGTTGAGGGCCAGCAGGTTGGTCTGATCCGCAATATCGGAGATGACGCCCATGATCTGATTAATGTTGTGAGTATGCTGATCCAGCATGGTCATGTGTTCCTTGAGGGTCAGCGAACCTTCATGCACGTGACGGATGCTTTCCAGCGCCTGATTGACAATGTCGGCCCCTTCCAGCGCCTGGGCCTTGGTGGTGGAAGACATGGACGAAGCCTCGGCGGCGTTATGGGCGACTTCCTGAACCGTGGCGTTCATCTGGTTCATGGCTGTGGCTGCTTCTTCAAGTCTGTCTGCCGATGCCTTGGCGGATTTGGTGGATTCTTCGACAGTTCCGGAGAGCTCGTCAGCCGAGGTCGAAATAATATTGACGGCCTGTTCCAGCTGCTGGGCGGCATAGAGCATGCCTTCGCGCTTGGCGTCTTCGGCCTGCCGCCGGGCCTTGTTCGCCTCTTCGGTGGCCTTGCGCGCGGCTTCGGCCTGCCTCTGCGCTTCGGCGCTTTCCGAAGTGGCCTTTTCCTGGGCCTTCATGAGCTCGGCGACCATGTCGCGCAAATTGCAGTGCAGGGCCAGCAGTTCGCCGGAAAAGGCGCTGTCCGGAGGAATATGCGACATGTCGCCGCGCGCCACATGGCCGGTGGCCTTCATAATGAGAGTCAGGGGATCGCAGATGGAGCGGGCCAGCAGCCATGCCAGAAATTGCAGGATCACAATGATGGCGAGGCCGCATCCCAGCAGAATCTTGATGGCGGCATAGGCGGAATCGGAGATTTCCGCGTTATCCACCAGAGAAACGATGTGCCAGCCGGCAACGGTGGGCATGGTTCCCGTCAGCCGCTCCTCATTGTCATAGGAAATCACGGCGACATTCATCTTCTGGCCGAGCATGGCCTTGAGTTCCGGCGCAAAGGCGTCGATTGACTGCATCAAATGAGCGGGATTGCGCGGCGAACAGAGCATGCGGCCGGTGTTGTCCACTATGGCAAAGTAGCCTGTCCGGCCAAAGTTCATGCTCTTGAACATGGCGTCAATGTTCTTGATGCTGATATCCGCGCCGATGACGCCCAGTGTTTCCCCCTTCGGGGAGGTCAGACGCAGGGAAATGGGGACGACCACTTCTCCGGTCAGAGACTGATAGGCGCTGCCGATAGAAAAGCCCTCAGGCGTGGCGAGGTTCTGCTTATACCAGGGGCGCTGCGAAGTGTTGAACCCCGCGGGGATGCTGCCCGGCAGACTGGTTGCATAGCTGCCGTCGGGGAAGCCGATGTAGACCTCGGCGAAATCCGGCGAGGTCTTTTGCAGTTCCTGCAACAACTGGAAGATTTCGCGTCCCTTGGGGGTAAGGGCCGCGGTATCGTAGTTGGTCGCGCTTGTGGTGGCGGAAAAGTTGGGGAATTGTCCGGGGCTTTCCTGAAGATCTGGCAGCGTGGCAAGATAACGCAGTTTTTCCATACGGGAAGCAAAGAAATCCCGCAGATAGATGTCGGCAAGGCGGAGCTGATTGGAGGAATCCTGATTGTAGAGCGTCAGATTTGTGTCGCTCATCTTCCAGAAGGAGATGCCAGAGACGGCTCCGGCGGAAATGACGATGCAGAGCAGGAAGCCCAGCATGAATTTGACTTTGATGGACATGAACACCTCTCTTTGCTGCCCCGCAAATTCGGGAAAGGACGCCTTTTGGTCGTCATGCCGTCGGTATTGTGCGGGTCTTGCGTATATTTTTATAACTTTGCAAGAGATATGCCGTTTTTACGCCGGAGAGGGGCCTGCGCCTGTCCGCGTCTTTCCGGTTATGCCGAATCCGGGGGCGTCATGGCGCAGTTGGGAGTCACGCCCCGTTCCCGGAGATAGTCGCTGCCCCAGCGGTACATGGATTCCAGAAGAGGGCGAAGGGAGTGCCCCAGAGGGGTTAGCGAATATTCCACGCGCGGCGGCACGACGGGATAGACATCCCGATGCACGAGCCCGTCTTCTTCAAGCTCGCGCAGCTGCTGCGTCAGCATCTTGGGAGTTGCTCCGGAAACGAGGCGTTGCAGTTGCGAGAAGCGCAGAACGCCGGGCGTGAGTTGCCAGAGAATCAGCGCTTTGTACTTGCCTCCGACGAGACGCAGGGTGGTTGCCACGGGACAATGACAGCCGCCCTGCGGCGTTTTTGCGGCGTCGCGCGAGCGTTGCGAACAGCATGAGGCCATAGGAACCTCCTTTTGTAGTTTCTTTTATGATACTTTCTATTTATATGGTGCATTCTTGCCAATAAGATAATTATGCCTAAAATGAACCCTGAAGGCAACCGGATTTCCCGCGTGCCGGACTGCTGCGGCGCTTCTTTCAGGAAAGTAGGGGCATCGCGGCGGAGCGGAGCCTTCGTTGTATTGTAGAGCGTTTTGCCCTTGAAAAAGGCAGAACGCGAGGCGCCCAGCGCTGCCCGGCCTGACGTAAGCGGAAAAACCGCGCTTTTTCCGCGAAACGACAGGTCGTATGGTTTGGAATGCGAAGCATTTCAAACTGAAAATGCTCTATGTTCAGCCGCTTTTATTTTGCGAAGAGGTGCGGATATGCGGAAGGCGATGTTTGCCGTTACGGGGATGACGTGCGCGGCCTGTTCGGCGCGTGTGGAAAAGGCCGTGCGGCAGGTGGCGGGTGTTTCCGAGGTTTCTGTTAATCTGCTGAAAAACAGCATGAAGGTGGCCTTTGACGAATCTGCCGTTTCTCCGGCGCAGATTGCGGACGCCGTGCGTCAGGCGGGCTACGGGGCGCAGACCTGCGACAGAGCGGCAGGGCAGGGGAGCGGTAACGCCGCGGACAGGAGGCCGGACGCCCAGGCGGATGAGTTGCGCGGCATGCGCCGGCGTTTGATCGTGTCTTTCTGCTTTCTTGTGCCGCTGATGTATCTTTCCATGGGGCACATGCTCGGCCTGCCTCTGCCCGAAATCCTGCGCCCTGCCGCGCATCCGCTGACCTCCGCCTTTGCGCAGTTTCTGCTGACGCTGCCAATTCTGATCGTGAACGGGAAATATTATCGTGTCGGTTTCAAAACGCTCTTTTCCGGCGCGCCGAACATGGATTCTCTTATTGCCATTGGTTCCGGGGCGGCCGCGCTTTCCGGCGTCTGGTCCATTCTGGCTGTGGGCTTGGCCTTGGAACAGGGCGACGCGGCGGCGGCCAGGGTTGCGGGAGGCCATCTTTATTTTGAATCTGCGGCCATGATTCTTGCCCTGATTACGCTCGGCAAGTTTTTTGAGGCCCGCGCCAAGGGGAAGACTTCAGAAGCCATTGCCAAACTGGTAAGCCTCGCTCCCAGGACGGCTACTGTCGTGCGCGACGGTGCGGAAATGGTTGTTGCCTCGGAAGAGGTGCGCGTGGATGATGTGCTTGTGGTGAAGTCCGGGGAGAGCTTTCCCGTGGATGGCGTCGTTCTGGATGGCGGCGGCTTTGTGGACGAGTCCGCCATTACCGGCGAAAGCATGCCGGTAGAAAAAGCGCCGGGTGCGCAGGTAACGGGAGCCACCATCGCCATGTCCGGGCATTTTCGCATTCGTGCCCTGCGGGTGGGCGACGACACCACGCTGGCCCGTATCGTGCGGCTGGTGGATGAGGCCACCTCTTCAAAGGCTCCTATTGCCCGGCTGGCCGACAGAGTAAGCGGCGTTTTTGTACCGGTGGTTATTGGCATTGCCGTTTTGGCCGCCTGCGTCTGGCTGCTGCTCGGTAAGGATATAGAATTCGCGCTCTCCATTGCCATTGCCGTGCTGGTTATTTCCTGCCCCTGCGCGCTGGGACTGGCTACGCCTACGGCTATCATGGTTGGAACAGGACGTGGCGCTGCCAGCGGGATTCTCTTCAAGTCCGCGGAAGCCGTGGAGGCCATGCAGGGCATTACGGCCGTGGTGCTGGACAAGACCGGGACCGTCACCTGCGGCACGCCGGAAGCAAGCGACGTTCTTCCGGCGACCGGCGTAGACGAGGCGGAACTGCTGCGCGTGGCCGCGTCGCTGGAGCGCTTGTCGGAACATCCTTTGGGCAGGGCCATTGTCAGGGAGGCCGAGCGGCGCGCGCTTGCAACGGCGGACGTAACGGCCTTTTCGCAGACGCCCGGACAGGGGATTTGCGGCAATCTGGACGGCAAGCAGTGTTTGGCGGGCAATGCCCGTCTGCTGGAAGCGCGAGGCATTGCTCTGCCGGAGGCCCTGCGCGACAGGGCGCAGGCGCTCGCGTCCGAAGGCAAGACGCCGCTGTTTTTTGCGGCCGATGACCGGGTGCTCGGCATTATTGCCGTGGCGGATATGATCAAGCCCGGCAGCGCGCAGGCCGTGGCCGATCTGGAGGATCTCGGTATCCGTGTGACCATGCTCACGGGCGATAATGCGGTGACGGCCGCGGCCGTGCAGCGGCAGGCGGGCATCCGGCATGCCGCTGCGCAGTTGTTGCCGCAGGATAAGGAAAAGGAAATCCGGGCCCTTCAGGCACAGGGATACAAGGTCGCTATGGTTGGGGACGGCATCAACGACGCGCCCGCCCTGGCGCGGGCCGACGTGGGTATTGCCATCGGGGCCGGAACGGATATTGCCGTGGAGTCCGCCGATGTCGTGCTGATGAAGAGCGATCTGCGGGATGTGGTGACGGCCGTGGAACTCGGACGCGCCGTTATGCGCACCATCCGACAGAATCTTTTCTGGGCATTCTTTTACAATATTGTCGGCATTCCGGTGGCGGCGGGCGCTCTTTACGGCATTTGCGGTCTGACGCTCAATCCTATGATCGCGGCTGCGGCCATGAGCTGCAGTTCTGTGAGCGTTGTCAGCAATGCCCTGCGGTTGCGTTTCTTCACGTCCCGTCATGCCGCCGGAGCGGCTGCCGCAGAGGCGAGCCCCTCTCTTGAACCTCAGCAACACAGGAGTCACAGCATGCAGACTATCATTGACATCAACGGGATGAATTGCGGCCATTGCAGTGCTTCCGCCGAAAAGGCCCTGCGGGCCGTCAGCGGCGTCAGCGATGTGTCCGTAAGCCTTGAAAACAAGAACGCCGTCGTGACGCACGACAATGCCGACGTGGAGGCCATGAAGGCGGCCATTGTCGAAGCCGGGTTTACTGTTGTCGGCGTGAAATAGAGCGTTTCAACTTTACATCCCTGAATCAGGGCTGAAGCTGGGAGAGAAAGTCTTTGGGGCTTTCTCTCCTTTTTTTCGGCTGCGCGGCGTCGCCCCTCTCGACAGACCTTTTCCGGGCGTATACCGTCAGGGCAGAAGAGGCCAATATTGCCGATGTCGGCGCGGTCGCCGGTGCATTTCGCTATTTCAGGAGCCGTTATGGAAAACGACAGGCAGGTTACGCTGCGTCCCCTTGAAAGAGAGGATCTGGCCTTTGTGCATCAGCTCAACAACAATGCCACAGTGATGCGCTACTGGTTCGAGGAACCCTATGAAACCTTTATGGAGCTGAGCGCGCTGTATGACGAGCATATCCATGATCAGACGGAACGACGTTTCGTCGTGGTCTGCGATGATCAAAAAGCCGGACTCGTGGAGCTGGTGGAAATAGACCTCATCCATCGGCGGGCGGAATTTCAGAGTATCATTTCGCCGGAATATCAGGGCAAGGGGCTTGCGGCCAGGGCCATGTGGCTGGCGCTGGAGTGCGGATTCGGCGTCCTCAATCTGCATAAGATTTATCTTATTGTGGACAATGACAACGCCAAGGCCATTTCCGTTTATAAGAAGCTGGGCTTCCGGGTGGAAGGAGAGCTGATTCAGGAGTTCTTCGTTAACGGTCGCTATCATGACGCGACGCGAATGTGTCTTTTTCAAGAGGAATATCTGGCGGCCTGCGAGCGCGGAGACGGGGAACGCCTCGTCTGCTCTTCCGCTATGGTGGCGGAAAAATAGGCGCTGCCCAGCGTAGTAGAGCATGTTGCCTTTGAAAAAGCAACATGCGAGGCAGTGACACAGCGCCGCCCGTCCCAAAGTGAGCGGAAAATGCTCTTTTAATAAAAAAGGCCCTCGATGGAGGGCCTTTTTTATTGCCTTACTGCAAAGGTGTTGCGTTTACGAGCGGCTTATTCAGGAACGATTTCCTTAAATTCGTCACCGTAGCTGTCCTTGACGACAGTATTTTCCTTCAGGAGCACACGCCAGCGACGGAGAGTGCCGAAGATGACAAATAGCATCATGATCATGACCAACAGGCTGAGGAAGACCAGCAGATACTTGCCGTTAGGCATGTACTGGTAGAGAATTAGCCATATGCCAGCCCAGAAAGTAATGACGGTCATGAAGATTCCGGGGATACCGGTCATGAAGGCATACTTTGCCTTGTTCATGCGCAGCAATACAGTGGTGCCGATGAGCAGGGTTACGGAAGCCAGCAGCTGGTTGCTGATCCCGAACAGCGGCCAGATGTTGCTTATGTCGCCGCTATAGACGAGATACCCCCACGCGCCGGTAAAGATGAAGCTGGTGACAATGACGCTCGGCCACCAGTTCTTGTCGCCCCAGCGGGGGGAAATCTTGCCCAGCATTTCCTGCAGGAAGAAGCGGCCCACGCGGGTACCCGCATCCACAGCGGACAGAATGAACACGGCTTCAAACATGATGGCGAAGTGATACCAGTAGGCCATCAGATGCTGCATAAAAGGAATCTGCGAGAAAATATGGGCCATGCCCACGGCAAGGGAGACCGAACCACCGGGACGGTGCATCAGGCTTTCCTGAACTTCCTGCTCCAGGCGGGGCAGTTCCTGAACCTGCATGCCAAGAGCACTGAAGGCTTGCTCAGGCGAGTTGATGGCAAAGTAGTCTGCGGGAATGAGTACGCAGGCGGCGATCAGTGCCATAATGGCCACAAAACCTTCGAGCAGCATGGCGCCGTAGCCCACAAAGAGGACATCGTGTTCCCGGCCAACCATCTTGGGCGTAGTTCCGGTGCCGATGGTAGCATGGAAGCCGGAGAGCGCGCCGCAGGCGATGGTAATGAAAATGAAGGGAACGACAGGTCCGCCGACAATGGGGCCGCCGCCTTCAACAAACTTTGTGAAAGGCGGCATGTTGAAGTGCGGCATAACAAAGATAATGCCGATGGCCAGCGCCAGAATGGTGCCCACCTTCAGGAAGGTGGAGAGATAGTCTCGCGGCAGCAGCAGCAGCCAAACAGGGAGAACGGAGGCGATGAAGCCATAGACCGGAATCAGAACGGACATGGATTTCTTGTCGATATCCAGCCAGCCGAAGATTTCGGGATGGGCGGCGACCATGGGGCCGGAGAGCAGGCACAGGGCAAGCAGAACCACGCCGATGATGGATGCGCCCAGCACGTCGCCCTTGCGCCAGATCTGCATGTACAGGCCCATAATAATGGCGATGGGGATCGTTGCCGCCACGGTGTAGGTGGACCAGAGGCTGTTGTGCATGGCGTTGACAACGGCGATGGACAGACCTGCCAGCGTCAGGATCAGGATGGCGAGAACTGCCCATGCGGCCACGGTGCCCGTGGTTTTGTCGATTTCCTGCGTGGCGATGTAGGCCAGACTCTGGCCGCGGTGGCGTACGGAGCAGAACAGCACAACCATGTCGTGGACGCCGCCAGCGAGGACGCAGCCAATCAGGATCCAGAGCATGCCGGGCATATAGCCGAATTGGGCCGCCAGCACAGGGCCCAGCAGCGGGCCAGCTGCGGCAATGGCCGCAAAGTGATGCCCGAACAGCACATATTTGTTTGTTTTAATGTAGTCGTGCCCGTCTGCGTATTTGACCGCCGGGGTGGGACGGGCGTCATTCAGGTTCAGAACCTTACGGGCAATGAAGAGCCCGTAGAACCTGTAGCCGATGGCGAAGACGCACAGCGAGGCAAAGATGACCGTGACGGCATTAATGCCTAGAGAACCTTCCATAAAAAGCACTACCTCCTATCATGTCTAAGCCAAGATTCAGGAGTCTTTTCAGAGCGCCAGCTCCGCTGTTTCTTATGAGTTCAAAGGCAGGTGTGCATTGAATTCAAAACAGAAAGGCCGGTGGAGAAGTTTCTCAACCGGCCTTTTTTCCAGCGTTTTTCTGGTCGGGATGAAAAGGCTTGAATCTTTAGCCTTTTGAACTTCATTCAAGAATCATCTCAGATGTTACTACATCACCGATGGTGATTTAGTATAAATGGTACAAGGCGCGCTGTCAATAAAAAGATTTATTGGGGAGTGGGCGATTCTGTAAGGAATTCTGAGGAAGTTCCTTGCGCACGGTTTAGCGGGGTGATGCAGGTCGGGTGGGCTGCGGCGCAGTTCCTGATGCGTATGATTCTACATGGTGGCTATGCGGATGAACTCCAGCATAAGGCGCAGCTTGTCGGGAGGCAGCTGTTTGAGCTCCTTGACAATGGTCGCGGAAATTTTTGCAGAGTCTTTTAAATCATTATTAAAATCAAGGAGTTCGACAATGCTTATGTCAAAGGCGTCGGCAATCTTGGCAAGGCTGGAAAGCGTGGGGTTGGCCGCCTTGCGTTCTATGTCGCGAATGAGCGTCAGCGAGATGCCCGTCTGCCGGGCGAGTTCCTCCTGCGAGATTCCGGCCTGTTTTCTTCTGGTTTTCAAATGAGTTGCCAGATTTTCAAATACGTTTGGCATGGGGGACTCCTCGCCTCCTTCTAACAGACCCGGTAGCGGATTAAAACCGTCATTAAAACAACTTTTTTAAAGGAAAAAATTTCCTATAGTAGATGTTATTGTTTTTGATTATCAATTATTTCAATATAATAATGAATATTGGCATGTTTTTAGCATGAGGAGGGCAGCATCAAACCATCTCAAGGGAAGGGGAAAAACATGTCGCTCGTTATCAATCATAATATGATGGCCTTTAATGTGGCCCGCAATCTGAATACGCATTATGCCAACCTGGCGACCAGCACGGAACGCCTTTCGACCGGCATGCGAATCAATTCCGCCGCGGACGATGCCGCGGGGCTTGCCATTCGCGAGTTGCAGCGGGCGGATATTGCCGCATTGATGCAGGGAGCGCGCAATGCCAACGATGCGATCTCGCTGATACAGGTGGCGGACGGCGCTCTCAGCATCATTGACGAGAAGTTGATCCGCATGCGCGAGCTGGCCGAACAGGCCGCTACCGGCACGTATTCTTCCACGCAGCGCATGCTGATTGATTCGGAATATCAGCAGATGGCCTCGGAAATCACCCGTATTGCCAACGCCACGGACTTTAACGGCACCAAGCTGCTTGACGGCTCCCTGAGCGGAACGCACGACGGCAGCCAGAGAGTTTCCACCGGCGCGATTAAGGTGCATTTCGGCACCGGCAACGATTCGGCCGAGGACTACTATTATATCCAGATCGGCGACTGCACCGCCGCGGCTATGGGCGTGGGCAATACCGCCTTTGAACTCGTCGGGCCGCGCGTGGGCGAGCTGACTCCCGAATACTATGAGGAACTGCGGGACGCCAGCGCCGAGAAAATGTATCAGAATACGTATACGGAAGTGTACCCCGGTTTTTATACGGCCATTTACAACAAGCTCGTCACCGGAACTCCGGCGACGGGAGGCGAGGGGCTCCCGGCCGAGGAGGCCAGCAAGAAGGCGGCAGAGGAGGCGCAGCGCCTTGCCGATGAGTACGCCTCGCAGGATCGGGAGATGGCCAGGGCGGTCATGGATAAGATTTACGAGGACGCCTTCCTGCCGGCCTATGAAGATGCCTATACCGCGGCCATTACCGAGGGGCAGCTCCATGCCGAAGCGGACAGCGTCGCCAGCAAGGCCGCTACCGAAGCCGCTATTAAGGAAGTTCTGGCCAAGTCCGAGACGGTCATTAATGATCAGAATATCAGCAGCCTGACGACGCCTCCCGACGACATTATGCCGCCCCGCAACAGGGAGGGAGCGGACGCCTTTATCGATCATATCGGAACGCAGGCCTACGAAGCCGTGTACGAAAAGGTCTATGACGAGCTCTTTACGGACGCGGCGAATAAGGCGCGGGCGGCGCTTGGCGGCGGCATCGCGCTGAATGCCGATCAGGTGCTGGCCATTCATAATGCGGTTGATGCCGAGGCCAAGACAAAGGCGACGGAGCTTCGCACGCGCGTTGAGAACGCCATGCGCGGCGTATATTCGAGCAAGTATGACGGCGACGGCGTGACCACAGGCTTTGAGGCTTATTACAATCAGGAGCTTGCCGCAGGCAATCCGCCGGTAGTCGCGCAGCATCTGGCCGAGAAGAAGGCAAGCGACGAGGGCTGGCAGGCCATGATTGACGCCATGCAGGCAGCGGCGACAAGCGGCACGCCTTTCGGCATCGCCGCAGGCACCGGCACGGGCTCCGACGAGCTTGACGACGGCGATCTGACGTTCGCCGCCGGCAGCTTCTCCATTGACAATATCCCCGATCTCAACGGGGGCTACCTTGCGCCCATCGAGCCGGAATATACGGCAACGGCCGATGATGTGACGAACGTTTACAAGTCCATAGGCGGCGGGGGCCAGTCCTGGATGAACAATCACGGTCTGCTGGGAAGCGAAAAGGGCATGGTGGATACCGCAACCTACTATGTGCAGACCTTTGAGGAGGATACGCGCACCGAATGGGTTCCCGCCGCGGGCAACAACCTCACGACCCAGGAAAACGCGCAGCGGGCTGTCGTCGCCATTGCCGATGCCATTGTCTACAAGGATAAGATTCGCGCGCATCTTGGGGCCTTGCAGAACCGGTTTGAAAACACCGTTACCAATTTGAACATTCAGGCCGAGAACTTGCAGCAGGCGGAATCCCGTATTTCCGATGTGGATGTGGCCACGGAAATGACGCAGTTTGTCCGGCAGCAGATTCTTTCACAATCGGCCATCGCCATGCTGGCGCAGGCAAATGCACTGCCGCAGATGGCCATGCAGCTTATCGGCGGATAAGGTTTCAAAAGCCGGTCTCCCGCCCCCCCAGGTCTCTGGAACGCGGGCGGGAGGCTCATGCAGGATAAAGGATAGCGGACAATAGCCGGGGAACGGGTGCGTTCGTCCCCGACAGATATTTGAGGAGAAAGCCATGATAACTTCGATTAACGGTCTTTATGCGGCTCTTGATCCCCGTTTTCAGGAACTGGAAAGGAATGCGGCGTCGCTGCCGCCCATGCCCGCGCAGGGAGCAGGCGATCAGGTCTCCCTCCATACGCCTGTGCTGCTGACAGACGAGGAGGCCGCCGAGGCCATGTCTTCCGTCAACCGGGCCACGCAGGAAAGCCCGGCCGAGGCCCTGAGCGTGCATCGCGGTCTGACCTACGATCGCGTCATGCAGTTGCTGGAAGGGCTGTAAGCCTTCGCGCCCCGCATAACGTTCCGTTGGGATAAAGGCTGTTCCCGCAGCCTGTCGCAGACGGGCGGCGGGAGCAGGGGGGAGAGCGTTTGCCTCTGAAAAGGGCAAAACAGCGCGGCCCGGCCCGAAGTGAGGGAAAAAGCCCGTTTTTTCCGCGAAGCGACAGGACGTCTGAAATCGCTCTCATGAGAAGGCGCTTTCCGAAAGGGAAGCGCCTTCCGCTTTTCCGTATCAGGTTGTCTTGATAAAGGTCAGCAATTGTCTGAAAATCTCCGTAAGATAGGGGATATTCATGCTGACGATGGATTGTATTGTCCAGGCGAGCATACCGATGATGACCGTGCCGCCAATGAAGAAGCCAAGCCCGCGGGCGATGCCGATCATAAAATTTCTGACGAATATCTGCGACGTTGTGAGCGGCGGAATAATGACCGTGGAGAGAGTTCCGCATTTTTCGATGCTGTTCAGGGCGGATTGCGCTTCCGGCGGCAGGTTCTCGCGCGGACATTGGATTGTAACCATGACTTTTTGCGGCATAGTTCACCTTTTTATGGAAAGCAGAAGTCCTTTCAGCTGTTTTACAATAAAGGATGAGTCCGGCAGAGAGGCGAGAGCTTCCTCCACGCAGGGCACGAGTATGTGCAGGAGCAGCAGCGTAAAGAGAAAAACCATTGCCGAATAGTAGAGCAGTTCCCGCAGAAAAATTTTTATCGGATGGAGGGCGGGACGTTCGATGATGGTGAAGATGCCCAGTCCCTGAAGCTGCTGCTGCATGCTCCTGACGTGGGGAATCGTTTTTTCGCTGTCGTTGAAGATGATGTCGCGCAGGAAGCGTAGCGGCATGGCGTGAGCCTTGTTTGGCGGGTTTCCCATGCGCCGACGCGCCGGACGGCGTCAGAGCTGGGGGAGGGCGGCGGTCAGAGAAAATCGCTTCGGCCTGCCTTGCTTGCGAGCTTTTGCAAAAAGAAAAGGCCGGTTGAGGATACTCTCCTCACCGGCCTTTTGGGGTCTTTTTTTTGGTCGGGATGAAAGGATTTGAACCTTCGACCCCTTGAACCCCATTCAAGTGCGCTCCCAGACTGCGCTACATCCCGACGCAGAGATGTATTTAGACGATACCGGGCGCACTGTCAACAAAAAAGGAGAAAGATTTTTTACCCTATTGCCGCCGCCAGAGAGCGCGGTGCCCGGCAGGCGCGGCAGGCCGGGCCGCATGCCTGCGCGGAAGGGCGACATCATCGGGCCATGTTCACCAGACGCATGACCTGATACACGAACAGGATGTCTTCCTCTCTCGCGTTGCCTAGAAAAGCCTCGACGTAGCCTCTGGCATATTCGGGAGAGACTTCTTTGAGCTGTCGCAGCATATATTCGTCAGATGATGCCCCTATGCACAGTGAGAGATCAAGAAGAAACTTGTCTCTTTGCTCCGATAAGCAATCCTTGTCCATCCTGTTCTCCTTTGGAGAGCGTTTTTGCCTTCTATCCGGCGATATCCTGAAAGAGCGCGACGCATCGTCCCGGCGATCTTGCGGTCTTCGTCCGCGTGTGCTCTGCCCCGAAACCGCGCCTGTTTGCCGGATAGACACGGAGTTACCCTAGCTTTTTTTTTCTGTCAGGAACAGGGGCTTAATATTTATATGAAATTGTAAAAATAAAATGCGAAGGCCGAGCTTCGTATTTCAAACTATACGGCCTGTCATTTTGCAGAAAAAAGCGTAGTTTTTTTCGCTTAATTCAGGACGGCAAACGCAGTGCTGCCGCCTCGCGTTCTGCCCTTTTCAATGGCAGATCGCTTTAAAAAAAGGCTGCCCAAGCTGATTTTTTCAGCGAGGACAGCCCGTTCGTCATACCTCCGGGAGCGAGAAGGCATGGAATGGAAGACATTTTCCGTCGCCCCTTTTTCCGTCGTTACAGGGCGCTGGTTTCAAAATCTGTCGCCAGGTGATTCGATGGAATCCGCGTCAGCTATCCTCTATGGAAGCAATGCAATAAATATCTGCTATAGTAGATATATTATATAAAATAATCAACTAAAAAGAATGTTTTGTCTGCTGTTTTAGAACGTTTTTACCCTTGAAAAAGGTGAAACGCGAGGCGGCGGCACAGCGCCGCCCGGCCCGAAGCGAGCGGAAAAACCGCGTTTTTTCCGCGAAACGACAGGCCGTATAGTTTTAGCGTTTCAAACTGAAAAGACTCTCGTCGGGAGAGGTCTATGCGCAAGGAATCGGTATGCTTCGGGCAGTTCTTCAGGGAGGAATGGTCGCGCCGTCAGACAAAAAGATGTCTTGCTCGGAGATTTTTCTATAAAAAAAGCCGGTTAGAGATTTCTCTCTAACCGGCTTCCAGACTGATTTTTTGCTGGTCGGGATGAAAGGATTTGAACCTTCGACCCCTTGAACCCCATTCAAGTGCGCTCCCAGACTGCGCTACATCCCGACAGCAAGGTGCTTTTAGAAAATATCAGGCTCCCTGTCAAGAAGGGAGGATCAGTTTCTGCCGCTCTCCAGAGCCTTTTCCGTTTGAAACGCTGTGCGTTGCAAACCATACGGCCTGTCGTTTTTAAAGGCAAACCCCTCTAAAACTTGTAGGAGAGTTGCAGCATGCCCCCGATACTGTCGTAGACGCCGGTAGCGCCCTGCAATCCCAGTTCAACGGCAAACGCGCCCTGACCCGGCCGGAAGACGACCCCCAGCTCGCCGCGGCCCGTGTCGCCCCGGAGCGAGGGGGCATCGGGAATATCGAAACCATATGTTGTGCCATGAAGTTTCCCGGAAAATTCATGCTCATAGGCCGCCCCCACAAACAGGGAGACTGCGGGCGTCGGCGTATAGGTGACTCTGGTTCCGGTACGGATACGCTGGGAGTCGGCGGCGTCAAAGGAAAAGGGATCGCCGGCAATATGGGCGTCACCGCTTCCAAGATGCGTCCAGAAATACTTTCCGTAGACATCCACCTGCACGCTGTCGCTCAGATTCCAGATATATCCCAGGCCCCCATGCGCGCCATAGTAGGGGACGCGCAGATTATAATCGGCGGAAGTCCCGTAAGCGTCGCGCAGATCGTCCGTGGCAAAATTGAAATAGCTCTGGCCAGCCCGGAAAGACGCTTCGGCATACAGCCCGGACAGCAGCTCCAGACGCCCCGCCAGCCCCGCGCCGAGATAGTTTGTATATCCTTTTCCGGCAATATCGCGCAGCCCCTGAAAGTCGCTCTGGCTCCAGTAGGAGCCGAAGCCCGCCTCGCCAAAGACGGCAAGCAGGAAATCCCCGGCAGAGAAATCAAAGTTGCGAGCAAATCCCGCCAGCAGGTTCAGGCTGTTCAGCGTGACATCCGAGCCGGAATCTATGCGCGACGTTGCCGCAGACAGGGCCGCAAAGGCAGCCCAGGGCGCTTCGGGCGCGGTGTTGCGCGCGGCGGCACGAGCCTTTTCCATGCCCGATGTCGCCAGCAGATCGGCCCCCTGATTGATCAGGGACAGAGCGGCCACACGGCCTTCCAGCAGGGACTTTACCTGAGGATTAACGCGCACGGCCTGACCGCCGCCAGAGTTGCCGCCATCGCCGCCGCTGCCGGAATCGCCACTGTCACCGCCGGTATCTCCGCCGTCGCCGCCGCTGCCGGAATCACCACCGTCACCGCCGGTGTCTCCGCCATCACCGCCGCTGCCAGAATCACCGCCGTCGCCGCCGCTGCCGGAATCACCACCGTCGCCGCCGGTGTCTCCGCCATCACCGCCGCTGCCAGAATCACCGCCGTCGCCGCCGCCTTGTACGTCGGTCACTTCAACCTTAAGGGCTGTTTTATCCTCGTTGAAGACCAGGCCAAACGTATAATCAAGAGAAATCCCCTGGCGTCCGTTTATGTAATCGGGAATATTGTCGGCAATCTCGGAATCGGTAAAGTCAATGCCACTGTCATTGTGTATAAGGGTAATGGTGTCTCCCTTGCTCAGAACAGGGCCTCCTCCCTTGATGCCGACGCCGATAGTGCTGTCCCGCATATCAGTCTGTCCGCCGCCGGTAACGGTAAGGATGGTGGAACCCGCCGTTACGCTTGCCGGGAGAAGAAAATAATAGTTCTCGAAATTGCCGATTTCCCGCACTTTCCCGACATAGCCGTCGAGCCAGAGCGTATTGCCTGTGCGGATATCGCCAGGGCCGCCGACGTGCGATCCGCCGAAAAGCCCCGCCTGGGACACATTCGCGCCTTCCCGCAGGATGATGGTGTTGTTCGTCGCCGCATTATTCTCGCCGGAGCCGCCGTAGGCGTTGCCTGTAAACGTGCCTGCGATGTCAATCGTATTGTTTGACGCTGTCTTGATGAAGGAATAACCGCCGTACAAGGTTCCGTTAACGGCGCTCCCCTGATGCAGAACAATCCGGTTTCCCGTCGCGTCACCGTTACCGGTAGCCCCGCCATAGATGGAGCCGTCTACCTTTCCCCATGTTTCAACCGTATTGTTCATGGCTGGGCGGCTGCTTGTCTTGCCCCCGTACACATCGCCCTTGACGTAACCCGTCTGGCCGATAGTGACGCTATTTCCCTGGGCTGATCCGCTTTTATAGGCAAACCCCCCGTAGACCTTGCCCTCCACTGTTCCGTTGACGGTAACCGTGTTGTCGCTTGCGCCGCCGTTAAAGGCTCCGTGCCATCCTCCGTAGACATCGCCTCCTACCGTTACATTTTCGTTAATGGTAACGGTATTGCCGGAGATGTTGCTCCAGGCAGAAGCGCTGATGCCGCCGTAAACATCGCCGGGAACATGAGCCCCGACAGTAACGTTATTGTCGGAAAAGGAACCGGCCGAAAACAGGCTGTCTGCCTTGTTTGTTTCCGGCGAAGTTGCCAGCTGTCCTCCCGTATAGTTGATGACTTCTCCCGCATGAACCGGAGACGTCCCGCAGGGCACAAGGGTCAGAAGCGCCCAGCAAAGCAGGGGAAGAGCGACCTTGCGGGGACGCAGGCGCTGAGACATATTTTTTCTTTTCTTTTTTGCCATGCTGTATCCTTTGGCTGCTGCGGCAGCCTTGAACAGGGGAAAAGCAGACCTTAGAGCGTTTCACCTTTGAAAAAGGTGAAACGCGAGGCGGCGGGACAGCGCCGCCCGGCCCAAAGTGAGCGGAAAAACCGCGTTTTTTCCGTGAAACGACAGGCCGTATGGTTTGAAACGCACAGCGCTTCAAACTGAAAATGCGCTAGAGACGCTATGCCCCGCGACAACAGGTTAGCCTCGATTGCTCGGCCACTGTTCCCTGTTCGCCTGAATTTGTTAAGATATATCGGCAGATCAGCCGTTAGTGATTGTATTTTTTCTGATGTTTTTACGACCTGCGGAGTCCGGTCGCGCGACCATATAAAAAGCCGATCAGGCTGGCGCCTGATCGGCCTCTTCATCGTTTTATGCTGGTCGGGATGAAAGGATTTGAACCTTCGACCCCTTGAACCCCATTCAAGTGCGCTCCCAGACTGCGCTACATCCCGACACAGGGGTGTTCTTAGATGCTATGCATCCCGCTGTCAACACATTTTTTAAGGGTAAGACGCTCTAGCGCAGGCGGTTTTCCTTGAGATAGTTGACGACAACGTCAGGGAAATCGGAAAAGATGCCGTCAAGCTTCAAATCCTTGAAGCAGAAAGCCATGACTTCATCCACCGTCTTGAAGCCCTTGGGCATGGAGTCGACGCGGAAGGTCCACGTATGCAGCTTCATGCCGGCCTTGCGGGCGCGATCCCCAAGATCGCTTCTGGTGTAGCTCTTGCCGTCCTGCGAAGGCACAGCGAGAAGGGCAAAGTCGGGAGCATAAATCGTGGCGTAGCGGGCCAGCTCCTTGAGGCCTTCATCGGTCTGCAACCAGCCATGCACGGCGGCGTCATCCTTCTGTCCCTGTCCGTCGGCTTCCACAAGCATGGCAAGGGGACCCTTCCAGCCCAGTTCTCGCGCCTTCTTGACGGCGTCATAGTCGAAGATTTGCAGGATGGCGCGGGAATCGGGGCTGTTGTAGCCGTAGCGGGTCAGCATGTCGATGGTGGCCTCAAGAATGGGCAGCCCCTGCTTTGCAAAGAAGTCCGGCTCCTTCACTTCGACATAAACGCCGATATTGTGGCCCGTTGACTTGTTGAGCCCCTGCACCTGCTGGAACTCTTCTTCAAGGAAGGGCACGCGATATTCGATGGTCGTGTTCAGAGGGAAGCGGCCGGGGAAGATGGCCTTGCCCGTTTTGGGATTAAAACGTTCGCTGACGCGCAGGCTGCGGATTTCGTCCGCGGTAAAATCGCAGGCATAATAGCGTCCGTCTTTCCGTTTGCGATCGGGGAAGCGCTTGGCCACATCGGTGGTGGTATCAAGATAAACGTCGTGCATGACCATCAGCTTCTTGTCTTTGGACATGACGACATCCTGTTCAATATAGTCCACGCCCATTGCGTAGGCCAGAGACTTTGCCTCAAGCGTATGTTCGGGCATATAGCCGCTGGCGCCGCGATGCGCCGCCACTTCGGGATGATACTGCGAAGCCGCCATGCCGGGAACGGTTACGGCAAGCATGCAGGCCGCACAAAACAGGGAAAGACTCTTTCGCGCCATACGAGACTCCTTTTTCAGTGTGTTTTCCCGAACAGGGGGAGAGGAGAAAACGCTTTCCTCTTCTGAATCAGAGAAAGGATACTGCGTCCCCTCCCGTTGCGGCAAGGGCTTTTTGTTCCTGAAAATTTCCGCCGCTATCCCGCGCGGCGGCGCTGCGGCGACTGGCGAGCGGATCAGGCGTCCTGCCCGGAAGCGTTCAGCTCGTCCAGCGCGCGGCGGGCAAAGTCCAGAGAAGCATCCAGCGACAGCGCTGTGCTCAGACATTCCCGCGCTTCGTCATTTTTGCCGCTGCGCTTGCGGCACATGCCAAGATTTGCCCAGTCCATGGCGGAACCCTTGTCGATGCGAAGCACGCGGGAGAAGTAGTCGGCGGCTTCCTCGTAGCGCTCCAGCTTGAAGAGCGCCACGCCGGCAAGATTGCCGTATTCCTTCATGCCGGGGCAGCGCTGGAAGGCCGCTTCCAGAGAAGGCAGAGCCTCGCGCCAGCGCCCGTCAAGGGTCAGAACATACCCGGCATAGAAGGATGCCAGCGCAAAGGCGTCGTCGTCCGGCTGCAGGGGAGCCGCTTCGGCAAACAGCGCGTGCGCCGCGGCATTGTCCCCGCGCCGCATGGCCAGCATGCCCTTGAAGAAGGGCAGGTAGTGCGCCTGAGGGCAGCATTCTTCCAGCACGGCAAGGCCGGCCGCCGCCTCGGCTTCGTCGGCCTCTTCCGCCAGCTTGCGGCCGACAAAAAGTCCGAGACTCTGATTGCGATCCCGTTCGCGGAAATCCAGACCGGGCACAATAGTGTAGTGGGCGGAGATGCCCAGTTCAGGATGCGTTGTTTCCACGGCGTAGACCTGAAGCGGCGACAGACCGGCAATAGCCGCAAGCAGTTCGTCTTTGATATCGTCATGTTCCACGCTTGGCAGAGAGCGCAGCGACACGACAGGCCCCCGCAGCAGCCAGTCAATATCTTCCAGTCGTTCGAACTTGGAAAGACCGGAGGCCTCGTAGCAGGCATGCGTGCAGAAATCCCCGCCCAGCTGGGCAATTTCCGTCACGGCGCGCACGGCGGCTTTGGCCGGGGTGGCAGCCGTGCCCGCCGTAAAGACTATTTCCGAAGATTCCGGAAATGTGGTGGGGTCCCAGGCAACGGCGCCCACCGTAGGCAGAGGCATGCCCAGAGAAAAATCTTTGAGTATCAGTTTAACGCCGTTGCGCGCAAAGGCGTCCAGCAGCGAACGCAATACGGGGTCGTCGTCTTCCTGTATCTCTATGGTAGGCGTTTCCCGACGTTCTCTGTCCACATGGCAGCAGACATGACGTTCGACAAGTTCGGACAGACCCTGCAACAGAGATTCTTCCGTGCTGTTGCCGGAAGAGGTGCCGTTGAATTCGCCTAGCAGCTTGAACCAGTCCAGCGGAACCCAGACTGTCGCGCCGTCGGCCAGACGGGTAGCGGGGAAGAACTGCCAGCGGCGCAGATCCAGCAGGCGGCGGGCCACGGCCGGATCGCTCTGGTCATGGACGGAGCGGAGAATTTCTTCAATGGGCAGCAGCTCAGCCCCGAACGCCGCTTCTGCTTCGCTCCAGGTGGCCTCCCTGAAATTGGGACGGCGCTCCCAAAAGGTAAAGAAGGCGTAGCGTTCCATCAGTTCCATCAGGGCCGACGCCTGCGCCTGCGCCGGGGAAGATCCCTTGCCCATCTGCTTGCGCGTGGGCATGACGCGCCGTGCGTCCGCGCCGCAGACGCTGAGATAGACGGGGATGCCCAGACGTCCGACATCGACGCGGCGGGTTTCGGCCAGAATATCGGCCTGCGCCGCCTCAAGCCGAGCGCGTACCCGGCGCACGGTTTCTTCCGGCGCTATGGCCTTGTCGAGATCGTGCGTATATCCCTTGGGACAGGAAGAAAGGCTGATATGCGGAAGGCTCATGGACGCTCCAGAACAAGAATATCGTAGAGGCGGTGCTGTTCCTGACCTTCGGCGTCATGGCTGGTAAGTCCGATGCGCCGTTCCGTGGTCTTGAAGTATTTTGCGGCATTCTTGGCAAAGCGCGGTTTAGCGCGCCCGGTGTCGGTGCAGAAGACGGCCTTGCCCCCCCTGGCCAGATGCCGGGAGCAGAACTTCATAAGCGGGCGGTGCAGTTCGTCAAGGTAGAGGATTTCCGAAGCCGCAATAATGTCCACCCCTCCGGCAAAGCGTTCATTGACGCCGGGGGCGGCAACATCGACCTGCGCCACGTCAATGATATCCTCCAGCCCGTTGCGCCAGACGTTGGCCTGCGCGAACTGGAGAGCTTCGGGCACAATGTCGCTCACGGTAATGTGGCGAAAACCGTAACGGGCGGCCACAAGTCCCAGAACGCCGCAGCCGGCGCCGATTTCCAGCAGAGTCTTGCCTTCGGGCTCAAAATGCCGCAGCAGCCGTCCGAGCAGGAAGGAGCCGGGCCAGACCTTGGCCCAGAGCGGCAGGTCCTTGAGCGGGTTGTGAATGTCCTTGCGCGCCAGCAGGGAATCCAGATGCTGGGGCATGTTGCGGACGGTCAGCAGATGCAGCGTCTGGCCGTCAATATCAAGAGGATCAAAGTCCGCGTCAAAGGTGGCGCGGATTTCCGCCAGCAGGGCGGCGAGTCGGGCGTCGTTGCTCATGGTTGGCCTTTCGTAAAGTGGCGTTGTAAGGCCATGATATATACAGCCCCGAAGCCGGGAAGGCAAGGAAGCTTGACAGGCCCCTGTCCGCGGGGAATAGTCGCGGCAGTAACACTGTCACCCGCCGAAGCGGCAAAAGGAACCCGATGAAACAGATTTACCGTCTTGAAATTGTGGCGCAGGAAGAAGACTACGATCGCGTATGCGGGCTGCTGGCGCTGGAAGTCAGCTTCGGCTGGGAAGAAGAAAATCTTCCTTCCGGGGAAACCCGTTTCCGTATCCACTGCGAGCAGGAAGACTATCTGCAAGCCTTGCAGGACCGCGTCGGGCACGCCGTGCCCGAAGCGCGGCAGACATTGTCCGCCATTGAGGAAAAGGACTGGGTTGACGCCTGGAAGCAATTTTTTACGCCGGTATGCTGCGGCTCCCGTTTTGTCGTCCTGCCTCCCTGGCTGGCCGACAAGCCGGAGTTTGCGGATAGAACTCCCATTGTCATTGAGCCGAAAAGCGCGTTCGGCACCGGGCATCATGCCACGACGGCCCTGTGTCTGCGGGTGATCAGCGATCTGCTGGACGAAGGCCGCATTGCCGCCGGGCAGCGCTTCCTCGATCTGGGAACCGGGTCCGGCGTTCTGGGCATCGGCTGCTGCAAGTACGGGCTTCAGGGCGCGGGACTGGATATCGACAGCCTTGCCGTGGACAATGCGCTGGAAAACAGGGCGCTTAACAGCATCTCCCCGGAAGCCTTCAGCATCGGCGCGGGCAGTATTGAGGCCGTGAAAGGGCAGACCTTCGATCTTGTTCTGGCCAATATCCTTGCGCGTCCCCTGACGGAAATGGCCGCCGACATCGCCGCGGCGCGCAAGCCGCAGGGCGCGCTTGTGCTCTCCGGTCTGCTGGTCATTCAGGCGGACGGCGTCGAAGCCGCCTATCGCGCCCAGGGGCTGCCGCAGGCCCGCCGCGTCATTGACGGCGAATGGTGCGCGCTGGTCTGGGCGTAAGCAGGCAGGGACTTTGTTATCCGGGGGAAGGACCTCCATCCTTCCCCCAACGTGCTTTATTCAGGAGGATGTGGCGTTGCGGGGGCGTCGCCGCTTCCTTCTGTGGCAATCGTCCCCCGGAAAGCCTTTCTGATTTTTTGTCTTTATAGAGTACGAGCCACAGAGTAGGGCGCAGAAAGCGCGACGTAACGTTATGACGGTCAGAGGCCGCCGACTCACGAGAACGCAGAAGAAGAAAAAATGCCGACAGAAAATTTTTCTGTCGGCATTTGTCTTTTGTGTCACTGCCCGGTTTGCGCTTTTGGCGCTGCCGGGGGACGGACGCAAACAGACAGACGGCTGCGCGGCCGGGATGCCTGTTGTCCAGATAAAAAGTTTTCGAGAGAGGGATGGGGGGCAGGGGGGAAGGGAGAGAACCCTTTTTCAAAAGGGTCTCTCCCTTCCCCCCTGAAAAAAACAGGCTTAGGCGAGCTTCTTGATGGCTTCGAGAGCTTCGTCGTAGTTGGGCTCGTTGGTGATTTCGGAAACGATCTGGCTGTAAGCCAGCGTGCCGTCGGGAGCCACCACGAAAATGGCGCGGGAGAGCAGACGCAGTTCCTGAATCAGCACGCCGTAGTTCTTGCCGAAAGCCGCGTCCTTGTGGTCGGAGAGGCTTTCCACGGCAGTCACGCCGGCGGCGCCGCACCAGCGGGCCTGAGCAAAGGGAAGGTCGCAGCTGACGGCCACAATCTTCACCTTGTCGGAAAGGGCGGCGGCTTCCTTGTTGAAGCGGCGCACTTCCATGTCGCAGACGGGAGTATCCAGAGAAGGCACGCTGACCAGCACCAGAATCTTGCCTGCATAGTCTTTCAGAGCGCGCGGGCTGAGATCGTTGGCAACCACGGTGAAGTCGGGGGCCTTCTGGCCGACGACAGGCAGAGAACCTTCAAGATGCAGCGTATTTCCGGCAAAAGTCACGGTGTTCATTGGGATGATTCCTCTTTGATTCGGTAGGGAAAAATGACAGGCAGTAAAATGCACGGAATGTATTCAGCCTGTGCTTGTCATTACCTAGTGCAGGACTGGTAAAAAGTCAAGAATCATTCCTGATAGTGAAAAAAAGACCACGCGCGGCCATGCAGGGGGCAGAGCGTTTTACCGTATGCTTTGAAGCGCAACGCGTTTCAAGCTAAAATGCTTTATTTGCCCATGGCATTCATGAAATCTTTGTTGGACTTGGTGCCGCGCATTTTGTCGAGCAGAAATTCCATGCTGTCGATGGGGGACATGGGAGCGAGAATCTTGCGCAGAATCCAGACGCGGTTGAGCACGTCTTCCGGCAGGAGCAGGTCTTCCTTGCGGGTGCCGGTGCGATTGATGTCAATGGCGGGGAAGATACGCTTTTCCGCAAGGTGGCGGTCAAGGTAGATTTCCATATTGCCGGTTCCCTTGAATTCTTCAAAGATTACTTCGTCCATGCGGGAACCGGTGTCTATGAGCGCCGTGGCGATGATGGTAAGGCTGCCGCCTTCTTCGATATTGCGGGCCGCGCCAAAAATGCGTTTGGGACGCTGCAGGGCGTTGGCGTCAAGGCCGCCGGAGAGGACGCGGCCGGATGAGGGGGTCACGGCGTTGTAGGCCCGGCCGAGGCGGGTGATGGAATCCATCAGGATAACGACGTCGCGTTTGCGCTCCACAAGACGCTTGGCTTTTTCCAGCACCATTTCGCAGACCTGGACATGGCGCTGCGGGGGTTCGTCAAAGGTGGAGCTGATGACTTCGGCCTTTTTGACGGTGCGCATCATGTCCGTCACTTCTTCCGGGCGTTCGTCAATCAGAAGGACAATGAGATAGACGTCGGGATTATTGGCATTGATGGCGTTGGCCAGCGACTGGAGCAGAACGGTTTTGCCTGTGCGGGGCGGGGCCACAATAAGCCCGCGCTGACCGCAGCCGATGGGGGCCATGATGTCGATAACACGGTTGGAGAGGTTCTTTTCGCCGTTTTCCATCACCAGCTGGTGATCGGGATAGATGGGCGTGAGATTATCGAAAAGGACGAGATTTTTTGCGTTTTCCGGCGGTTCAAAGCCGATTTCCGTCACCTTGAGCAGAGCGAAATAGCGTTCGCCTTCCTTGGGAGGGCGGATCTGACCGGAAACCACGTCGCCTTTGCGCAGGGCAAAGCGGCGAATTTGCGAGGGGGAAACATAAATATCGTCAGGCCCCGGCATGTAGCTGCACAGGGGGGATCGCAAGAAGCCGAAACCATCCGGCAGAATCTCCAGCACGCCGTCGCCGAAAATGGCGCCATTTTGCGAGGCGCAGGCTTGCAGCAGCGCAAAAATCAGCTCCTGTTTGCGCATGGAGCTGGCGTTTTCTATTTCATACTTTTCCGCCAGCTCCATCAGTTCCTGCATGCTGTGCGTCTTGAGCGTCGTCAGGCTGAGGGTACTTTCGGTAATGGGATCAGCGGCCGCGACGGCTTTTTTCCGACGCGTGGTCTTGCGAGGTGTTTTTTCCATAAAAAAGGAGACAGCGGCGCGGCAGCGTCGCTCTGAGGAAAGGGTGATTGGGGCAAATGGAATGAGAAAAGACGTGTGCCTGCGATCTAGCGCATCTCCAGCCCCAACGCAAGCAAAAAAGACTATTGCGCCTTTTCCTGTCGGGACGGCGTCGCGTAGACGGCCATGAGATCCTGCTGCATGCTTTGCAGGGGCAGACCCAGCACCTCGGAGAGCTCGCCGAGCACAAGCCCCAGGGCCTGATCCTGAAGGCGGCGTTCGCCGAAGGAAAGCTCCTTGGAGCGGCCGATCAGTAAAAGTTCACGCAACACTTCAACAACGACAGCCAAATCTGGATTTTTGAGGCGCTCGGAGTATTCGCGGAAACGACGGTTCCAGTTCTGACCGGCAAAGACGGTCTTGTTGGTATCCGTCAGCAGCGATTTCCAGAGGCGTTGTGCTTCGTTTTTTGTGATGAGCGTACGCAGTCCCACATGTCCGGCAGTGGCCACAGGCACCATGAGCGTGATGTTGTTGGCGCGTACGCGCACGGTATACAGCTGGCAGGCGTTGCCGCCTATGTTCTGCTGATCGATGCTTTCGATTTGGCCGACTCCCTGCGCTGGATAGACGACAAGATCATTGATTGCAAACATGTTTTCTCACCATTTCCGGCACACGTGTGCGCTAAAAGCTTATGATGTTTTCAAAAAGCTCCCTTCGTTATGCCGACGCCCTCGTCGGCCGATAGATCCAGGGCAGGCCATACAATACAGCACCCGTACGGCCAAAAGGCGTACAGGTGCGTTGCTGGTCCGGACTGGTATTCCAGAATGGATGAAGGATATAAAATAAATATATGCTTTTTTGCTTCGGATGTCCAGAAAAAATAAAAATGTTTCTTATAGCTTTTTCGTGTCGAGGATACAAGCGAAAAGCGGTAAAAATTTTTTTACAATTTTCTATCCTGTCGATGTTGGAAGAAAATTCGACCCGGAAGGCATTTTTTGAGAATCCGCAGGCAGAGAAAAAGGCCCGCCCGACTGCTGATCGGGCGGGCCTTCACGCTGTACAGGAAAACAGGGAGGACTCGAACGTTACAAGTGCTTCAGAGATGCACATGCTTGCTGGTATGATGCTCGCTCCTGAAGTCCTCTGAAAAAGCGCGCTGAGGAAAGAATTACAAGAGCACTTTTCCTCGCTTTGCTGCGGAAAAGCTGGACATTCTCGCGCGAGCAGCGACCGGATAGCGCAGGTCGTGCCCGTCAGGGGCGGCACAGTCTTACGGGCATCGCCAGCAGGCAAAGAGGTTCCTTCCCCTATAGCATTTTCAGTTTGAAACGCTGTGCGTTTCAAACCATACGGCCTGCCGTTTCGCGGAAAAAAACGCAGTTTTTCCACTCACTTTTGGC
>CALVHG010000039.1 GCA_944327285.1 uncultured Desulfovibrio sp.
CTGCTTCTCGTTTTCCGGGGCGACGCGGACAGGCTTTTCCGCGTCATGGGCGTGTCCGGAAAGCGCGGCGCGGATGCCGAAGCCCTGCTGGTCGTGGTCGTCAACGCCGTCGCCGAATGAGCGCCTACTACAACGAGATCGATCCTTTTGCCGCCGACTGGCTGCGGGGACTTATCAGGGCCGGGCATATCGCGCCCGGCGAAGTTGACACAAGGAGCATCGAGGATGTCGCGCCGGATGATCTTGCCGGGTTTGTCCAGTGCCATTTTTTCGCGGGCATCGGAACCTGGTCATACGCCCTGCGCCGCGCCGGATGGGCGGACGACCGCCCCGTCTGGACGGGGAGCTGTCCCTGTCAGCCTTTCAGCGCCGCGGGCAAGAGAAAAGGGACTTCTGACGAGCGGCATCTGTGGCCCGCGTTCTTCCGCCTTATCCGGGAGCGCCGCCCTGTCACAGTCTTTGGCGAACAGGTTGCGTCAAAAGACGGTCTTGCATGGTTCGACATTGTATCGTCTGACCTGGAAGGCGCGGGTTACGCCGTCGGGGCGGTCGATACCTGCGCTGCGGGCTTCGGCGCTCCGCACATCCGGCAGAGGCTCTACTGGGTGGCCCACGCCGATGGGAAACAACTCCACCGGCGTCGGCTCCCAAAAGAGGGAGGGCGGACTGAACTTGCAGACAGCGGCGGAACTGTCGGGCTGGCCGACGCCATGTCGGCAGGACGGCCCTCACGGGGGGCCGATGCAGGGAACGGACAGACTGCCGGGCGCCGCGTATCTGGCGGGCTGGGTGACGCCGGCGGCGCGGGACTGGAAGGATACTCCCGGAATGACACTGCGGCGCAAGGATGGAAGGAGCAGGATCGACCTGCTTCCGCGACAGGCGTTTCTGACGCTCCCCTGCCGACGGACGGCTTCTGGAGAGATGCTGACTGGCTCCTGTGCCGGGATGGAAGGTGGCGGCCAGTTGAACCCGGCGCATTCCCGCTGGCTCATGGGGCTGCCGGCAGAGTGGGACGACTGCGCGGGTACGGCAACGCCATCGTCGCGCCGCAGGCGGAAGCCTTCATAAGAGCCTTTAACGACCTGCTGGAGGAACAGGGATGGGTGAGACAATGATGAGGGAACAGATTCCCGAACATGGGCTGACGATTGGCGAACATGCCGCTATGCAAGCATGGAAAACCATGCCGCCTGTCCCGTGGAGCTGCTGCGGGAACTTGATGAGTGTCCGTTCGGCGACAAGGCTTGCGAGAACCTTCCGTTCCATGCGTGGGACACGTTTCTGCGGGAGCGGGATACGGGAAAAGTTTTCAGCGAACAGGGGAAATAGCGATGCCGAAGGAACAGGAAAAGACTTTTGACGATCCGGAGCTGAATCGCGCCTTCATGCTCGGCATGGCGACCGGTCTTGAGCTTTGCGCGGACGGGTTGCGCCGGATGACGGAACAACAGGAGGAACAGCGATGGAAACGGCACAGTGCGCCGATTGCGGCGCGCGAGTGGAATCCCCGACATGGGAAAGCCTGCTCAGGGGGCTTTCCGACAAGGGATGGATCGTCGTTGACGGACGACGGTACTGCCCCGGATGCCGGGATTTTTTCCGGCGACCTCTTTCACCCGGACGGGCGGAAAGTCTCCGACAGGGAGAGAGCGACGGCCATTGTCCGGCTTTGCCAGGAAAGCGACAGCCGGTGCGGCATCTGGAAGCGCATTGATGAAAACCGCGAGCTGATGGAGCTTCTGGCAACGGAAGCGCCGAACTTCATGAAAAAGTTTCCTTATGCGGCTGTCTGGATAGCTAAGACGGATGCCTTTCTGGGCGCTCTGGCGGAGATTGTGCGCCCCGTCAACCTTTTTGAAGGAAGCGGGCGCCAGTTTCCCCGTCCCTGGCCGTATGAAGACGCCCGGCAGGTTCGCGACCAGCTCCAGCACGACTTTGTGACACGGGCTTTCGGGTGGTGACGACATGGCAAGGCTGCGTCCTGGGCTTGCCAGACGGGAATTTTTCGCTGTCCGACCAGAAGTGGAAGAAATTCTGGCGTCCGGCGGCACATTCCGGCTTGCCTATGACATGCTGAAGGAAAAAGGCAAGATTTCCATGGGGTATGACACCTTCCGGCAATACGCGGGCGGCATGCGTCCCTGTGTCATGCGCCGCCGTGCGCGAAAAGGGGACGCTTTGCCTCAGCCCCCGGCCCCCGTTCCCGCGCTTCCCGCGCAGCGGACGGAGACGGCGCCGACGCCCGCGACTCCCGCGCAGGGACAGGACGGACAGAAGAGGAAGTGCATTATTGCGGGCGGCAATGACGGAAAACCCGCCTTCGGGCGTCACCCGATGCCGGACTGGCTGAAAGAGCTGAAGGGAAAGTGATGGGCTGGATGGAGTTTTTTCTGATTGCGGCAATCGCGCTGCCGGCGGCGTGTCTGATTCTGCTCATGAAGCTGCAATGGGACATTCAGGCTTTGCTGCGTTTTCTGGAACGCGAAGCGGAACGTGACGAGGCTCAGGCGCGGGAGAAGAACGGCAAACCGAACGCGGATGAAAGCGACACGACATGCTGAAGGAAATCGTGCTCATTGAATGGATCGCCGTCAACGGCCTGGCCCTTGCCGTCTGGCTTGTGTCCAGGCGGCACGAGGGGCTGCAAAAGCGTCTGCGGGCGCTTCCGGTTCTTAAAGTGTTCCATGAAGTCGAACTTACTCGAATGGAACGGATCGGTTTTGTCTTTGCGCTTTCCATGACGGCGTTGCCTGTCTGCGGACTTGCGACGGGCGCTGCGGGCATTGTTCTGGCTCTTCCCTTTCTTTTTCCGAAAGGCTGTCTGGCAAGTCTTGTTGTGCACCTTGTCATCTACGGATTTTACCGAGTCGCAAGGAAGCATCCGACGGCGCGGGAATGGTGGCTTGTCGAGTTTCTGGGCGATAAGGAACCATTTGGGGTTGTGCTTCGTCTTACCCTGTCCGCAGTGATCACGTTGGGCTGCATTGTCCTTACGCTGACGCCGGAACAGCTTCCGGCCTGACACTTTGGGGGAACACAAATGGCGACAATTCATTTCATCTTGCAGGGCAAGGGCGGCGTCGGGAAAAGCATGATCGCGGCCTTTCTCTATCAGGCGGCGACCGCGCTGGGAAAAAGCGTCGAGGCATGTGACACCGATCCCATCAATGCGACGCTCGCGAGTTACGAAGGCTTCACCGTCACGCGGATTGACGTGCTTGACGAAAGCGGAGCCATTGATCCGCTGAAGTTCGACGCCCTTGTGGAACGGCTGGCCTACACGCAGTGCGAGCATGTCATTGTGGACAACGGCGCATCCAGCTTTGTCGAGCTTGGCAACTACATCCGGCAGGGCGACATCCTGAAGCTCCTTCAGGAGGGCGGCGCCGACTGGAAAGGACATCAGATACTGCTGCACACGGTCGTTACCGGCGGGCAGGCGACTCAGGATACGCTTAATGGGCTTACGCAGCTGGCTAAGGAATTTCCCGAACAGAGCATCGTGCTCTGGCTCAATCCGTACTTTGGCAGGGTTTCCGTGCCCGCAGCGGGCAACAAACCGATCAGCGAGTTTCTCAGCGAAGGGTATCCTTCCATTGTCGCCGCCATTGAGCTGCCGGAAGTGAAGGGCAATTACGGCGCCGACCTCGAACGCATGCTCTGTAGTCACCAGACCTTTGCCGAAGCCGACGCCACGGTGTGCATCGCCTCGAAAGGACGCCTGCGCGCCTACTGGGAAAAAATCCTCAAGGACATTACGCGCGTCAATATCATCTAGGATACGGCATGGAAGCACAGGAATGCGTTCTGAAACTGTCCGGGCGGGCCGGATCGACCGGCGTCACGTTCGAGCTGAAGCTGAACGGCGACGACGCCTGGGTGGACTGGCTTGGAAAGCGACTCATGCGAATCGGAACCCTGATGCTCGGAAATCAGGGCTTCCGGCATGACATTGAAGCGTTGCTTGAAGACTGTCTTGACGAACTTCGCTGGGGAAGGGGGCACGCATGAACGAGAATACGATGACAACTGACGACAGGGGCGGGGCCGTCCAAGACGCGGGCGAACTCTCCGTCGAGGCTGTGCGTCAGCTGATTGCTCAAAAATACAATACCACGATTCCGCCGGACGATCCGGCGCTGCTCATGGTGCCGATCATGCAGGCGGCGCTGAATGAGGAAAAGAGGCTTCAGGAAAGCCACAGGAAGAAGCTCGCCGAAGTCATGGACGGCATGGTGAACGACCTTGCCGAAGCCGTGAAGAGGGAATCCGCCGGCGTCAGCGAAAAGCTGTCCGGGGTGGCCGTGCAGGAGCTTCAGCACGTGAGCGCGGCGCTGCACGAGTCCTCGGCAGCGGTTTCCGCGCGGCTCTCCGGCCATGCGATTGCGCTGTACCTCTGCACCGGCATCATTGCCGTATCGGCCATTGTCAACGTCTGGGTGTATCTGGTGCGCTGATGGACGATCGTCTTCTTGTCAGTCTGAAATTCAACTGCGGGCCGCTCATGATGAAGCATCTCGAAGACCCGAACGTCGTCGAGATCATGCTGAATCCCGACGGAAAGCTCTGGGTCGAGCGGTACGGGGCAGCGATGGAATGCGTCGGCGAACTGCCGGTTGCGCAGGGCAAAACCATTCTTTCGCTTGTGGCGAACGCGCTCGGCTGCACGGTGGACGAGCGACGCCCCATTGTCGAAGGGGTCTTTCCCCTGGACGGGAGCCGCTTTGAAGGCGTTTTCCCGCCCATTGTCGGCCCCGGAGCATCCTTTTCCCTGCGCAAGAAGGCCGCGCGCATCATTCCGCTTTCGGACTATGTGAAAAGCGGCGTCATGCGCCCGGAAGTGATTCCGATTCTTCATGAGGCCATAGTCGGGCGGAAAAACATCGTCGTCGTGGGCGGCACGTCCAGCGGCAAAACGACGTTCGTCAACGCCGTCATCCGGGAGTTGGACGAACTCTGCCCCGATGACCGCCTGCTGATCCTCGAAGACACGCGGGAGCTGCAATCATCCGCTCCGAACGTCGTCTTTTTCCAGACGACGGAGAAGGTCGGCATGCGGGAGCTGGCGGCCACCTGCATGCGCTACCGGCCCACACGGATTCTTGTGGGCGAAGTGCGCGACGGGGCCGCGCTGGAGCTTCTGAAGCTCTGGAATACGGGGCATCCCGGCGGAATTGGGACATTCCACGCGGACAGCGCCGAAGAAGCCCTGCCGCGACTGGAAGAACTTGTCGAAGAGGCCGGAGTCGGCTGCAAGAGCGCGCTTATCGGGCGCGCGGTCGATCTCGTCGTCTTCATGACGCGAACCAGCGACAATACGCGTCGCCTGCAAAGCATTGTGCGCGTGCACGGCCATGCGAACGGTCGCTATGAAACGGAAAGCATCTATGAGTGTGGCTGTGACCGTTGTCGTTGAGACCGATGTCGTTCGCTGCTTTTCCTGCGGGAAAGCTCTGGCGATGGGTGCCACCTGGGCTGGCGAACTCAAGATTGTCTGCCCTCGTTGCAAGAGAATCAACCATCTGAGGGCCGTGAGCCCCAACCCTGAGCCGCACGACGGCCTTTCTCGCCCGCAAGGAGGGAATTATGCGCCGTCACATCCGGCTCGCTAACCCCTGTCTTTTTCTGTTGCTTTTCGCGGCTCTTGCCGTGCTGCTCAACCCTGATTGCGCTTTTGCCAGCGGGGGGATTTCGGAGTTTTCCAGCCCTCTGGAAAAGGTCGTCAACACAGTCACGGGCACGGCGGGCAAGCTCATCAGCATAGCGGCTCTCGCCATAGCCGGTTTCATGTATCTCTTTAACAGAGATGATATTTCCGGCGGATTCAAAATTCTGCTGCAACTCATCACGGGCATCAGTATCGTCTGCTTTGCTGGTGGCATTGTGAACAGCGTTTTCTCCTTTTCGGGGGCGCTGGTGTGATGGAGCTGCGCAGAATCCCCGTTCATTCGTCGCTGCACCGGGCCAATTTGGTTATGGGCGCGGAGCGCGAACTCGCGCTCGGCTCGGCGCTGGCCGCGCTGCTTGTCGGCATCGGCGGCATGTCCCTGGTTTCGGCGGGCGCGGCGATTGTCTTCTGGTTTTGCGCCATCTGGGCGCTGCGCCGCATGGCGCGGGCTGACCCCATGATGAGCAAGGTATGGCTGCGCCATGTCCGGCAGCAGGTCTTTTACAGCGCCCGTTCCGGGCGCCGCATAGCCGCCAGGTAGGAATCATGAAGAAACGACTCAAGAAACTGTGCGCGTTGCTCCTTGTCGCGGGCGTGGCGTCCGGATGCGTGGCGACGCGCAACTCCGGGGCGTCCCTTGACGGACTGAGCGCGGCCCATGCCGCCGACGCCAGGGCGCTTGCGGAAATCTCGGCGGATCAGCTTGCGGAGCGGCATGCGCCCGCGCGGACGGCGCTGGCGCTGTCGCGCGCGGACGGCGCGTTCGGGGAAGCTTTTGAAAAGGCGCTGCGGCTCAAGGGATTTGCCATTGTGCCGCCTGGCTACGGCGGCTCCTCCCTTGGGGTGCGTTATCACCTGGGCGCGCTGGAAGGCTCCGGCCCGGCGGTGGGCTATGCGCAAATCTCCATGAGCGACGGCAGGGTCTTTTCCGTAAGCCGCATGCTGGGCGAGGAATCCCCGCCGGCGTACACCGAACCGCCCGCGAGGCCCGCGCCCTCCCGCGAACTGGAGAGTCGTCCGCTCCCGGAAAGCCCCGCGCCGGTGAAGCCCGTTCCCGCGAAGGCGGAAGCACCGAAACAGGAAGCCAGGCCCGATCCCGCCGTCACGCCGGCGGCGAAGCGGTATCCCGTGCGCAAAACGGCGACGGCTGCCGCCGTTGCCAGGCGATCCGGCGTCAATGTGGACGATTTCTGCAAATGGAACGGCGTCGGCAAGCTCGCGACGCTGCCGAAGGGAACGCTGGTCTATCTCTCGGAGCCTCCGGCGGGAACCATCGTTGCCGGGCCTGACGTGCCCGTGCCGCCGAAGGCCGCGGAAGTTCAGCGGGCGGAGAAGACGGAAGACAGGAGCGCGCCCGTCGTCGCGTCGACGCTCCCCACAAGGGAACAGACGACGCACGCGCTGACGCCGCCCGCGACGCCCGTTGCCGGGGCCGCGCCGGTTGTGCCGGCGACACAGACCGTCGCGACGGCGCTCCCCGAAGCGGATTTGCCGCCGATTTCGGCTCAGGAGTTTCCCTGGGAGATTCAGAAGGGCTCTTCGCTGCGCAGCCAGATGGAGGGCTGGGCCACCGTGGCCGGATACCATCTTATCTGGGAAAGCCCCAACGACTACATGATGGAGTCGCGGGCCACGTTCCACGGAACCTACATCGAGGCCGTGCGGAACTTCTTCGCGGCTCTGGCCGCCAACGGGCACGCCCTGCGCGTCACGGTCTACGAGGGCAACAAGACCGTGGTCATTTCGGAGCATTAGGTCATGGACATGTCCTTCTTCACCGGCGACGGCTTTCTGGCCTTTCTGAAAAGCGCGACAATCGGCGGCGGTCTCGGACTGTTGGCGCTTGCCAGACAGGCGGAAATGGAAAGGAAGGAGAGCGAGACGCCGGAGCATTGGAAAATGGAACGGCCCGAAGACCTTCTGTTCTGGCCGGAGCCGGAAAAACATGCTCTCGTCGAAACGGCGTCCGCGCCTGCCTGGTCATACGGGCCGGAGGAAAATGACGACCTTCTGGAAAAGCTGGAAGCGGCTGTCAGAAAGCAGGAAAGGCTTGAAGCGTCCTTAAGGCGCGCGGCGAAAACCGCCAGGAAGCGGGCGCGGAACAAACGGCTGCGAATTTCCGGGATCGTGGAGCGCGTGAAGGAAACCGCGAGAAAACGCGCCCGCAAAAAGAGGGAACGTCCGTATGGCCTTCGCCCGTATCCGCTGGCAATGCTGGCAAGCCAGGGAATGACGCAAAAGGAAATAGCCGAAGACTTTGGTATTTCGCCCGCACATGTACGCGCTCTCTGCGACATACATGGGATCAGGACAAAAGGAAGATGGGGGCGGCCATGACTGCCACAGTTGAAGCGCTGGTTGAAGAACTGCGGGGGGAAGAGCTCCGGCACGAGATTGGCCGCAGGGTTGCCGAAGGCCGCAGGCTGTTTCGCATTCTGCGCTCGCGGGAGCCGCACTTTCTGCGGGACAATCCCCTGCTCATCAGGTTTTTCAAGGAGACGGACACAACCCTGCTCCGGCTGCTGGAGCTTTCCGGCGGACAGGCGCCGGAAGACGACGAGAACGCGCGGCAACGGCGCAACGAGGATTATCAGGAGGCCGTGGCCTGCCTTTTCGGAAAGCATGACGGCAGACCGTGCCCTCTGGAGACCTGTCGGCCCGGCGTGCGCGCCGTCTGCCGTCAGGTGAGACGTTAATCATGGAGAACAGTATGTGGGAAGAACGGTATGACACGGGATTGCGGCAGGCTGTGGCGCTTTTTCTGAAAGAGGTCTCCTTCTGCTTCCGTCGGGCACATTGCTGTTCCTTCAGCGAAGTGACGATCTTTGTCCCCAAGTTCGCGTTGACACCCTGTCGGGCAGGCATTCGTGACAGTCTGTACGGCAAAAGGATTATCGTTGAAATGCGCCTTGAACAAATGCAGGCGCAGCTGATTGTCGGACTTGGATATGTGACGGATTTCAGCAATCCCGTGCATACAACCGATCGTCAGGATGCCGTTTCTCCCCATCAGGACAGATGCTATCTGCGGACAGAAAACCTCTCGTTGACCGTATCGCAGGCGCACAAATTTCTCCTGAGCGTGATTCCTCAGATGCACAGCCGGTTATTGAACGTGATTACGGTTTCTCCCGATGTGGCGGAAAGTCTGATCCACTCCTTCGGCTCGCCGGAAGATCCCAAAGCCTCATTTACGAGAGTTTTGCTGGCAAACATATAGACACAACAGTGTTCCCTGGTTCTTGCGGCACGTTCCAGTGCGTCATAGGGATGCTCCGCAGCCTGTTCCCCCTTTTTTAAGGGAAAGAATATGGATGCCTCCAGGCCGCGCTTTTCCGGGAGATAGCGTCGCACCCGTTCGTCAAAGAAGGCCCGGAAGCCTTCCCGGTAGCGGAATATGCGAGCTGAGCCATAATAAATATGGGGCCATGTATGCCATTCTTCCAGGTAGCGTATATGCTTGAATGCCGTGCCATATTTCATAGTGCGGCCTTCAATGGTCAGACTGGGAATATCCCGCTGATGGAGTTCAAGCTTTTCAAATGCTTCCACCACAGTTTTCAGGGAACGTGTTTTGTATTTTGTCCGGCAAATTTTATCCTCAATAGCCTTTCTGTTTCGCGCCTGAATACTTGCAGGCTGATTTTGAGGGGTACTTTTATTCATTCGCAATTTTTCAACATCGCGCCGCGGCTGAAACACGTCAGGCAATTCATCGGAGTCAGGAATATCAAGAAAAAGGTTTCGATTGGAAACATTTTTGTAGAAACGCTTTTTCCGCAGCATCTCACGCAGGACATTTTCGTAGATTCCAAGCAAACAATTTTCACTGTGTTTGTCATTGCTGTTTATGCGAAAGTGCATGGATTTTATAAATATTTCCTTGTCGTAATTAACGCCCGTAATTTTGGGGTGAAACCTTTCGCGACACTCTTCGTCGGGACACTCAAAATGCAGTCGTTTTTGTTGTGTTGTCGGCAAGGAAAAATAGTAATCATTTGCTTCAAATATGGTTACATTCCGCCCCATCTCAATGCAGTATGCTTCGTCAATATGGCTTTTCATGAGCCTTGCTCCGTGTAGTGCTGGTTACAAAGGGGATATTGCAAAAGTAGCCTGACTGATTTTGCTTGACAAGTATGGTCATGGTGACAGGAGTCATATGATGAATCGAGGAAACAAAAAACTAATAAGCATGCCACGCATGCACCGCATTATAGCCGCGTTGCAGATTGGGGCGCTGTCGTTCGGCTGCGCGCACAGCGGCGCGCCGGATAGAGAGGCCATAGAGGCGAAGGGGAAGGACTTTTCGGCGCTCGCGCGCTCGCGGGCGGTCGAGGTTTCGGCGGATTCCTACGTGGGCGCGCACGTCGTGCCGCTGAAGGAATCCGATCGTTCGGAAGCGGCGCTCGCCGTCAACGTGACGCTGCGCCAGCGGGGGACGCTCGGACAGATTGTCTCCACCCTGACGGAACTTACGCCGGTTTCCGTGCGTATCGGCGCGGAGCCCGCGCCGCTGAAGGACGCCAGGCCCGCGACGCGGGCGCCGGAAGACCCGGAGCTTCCGCTTCTGCTCCCTTCCGTCGGCCCCTTGCAGACGGTGGACATTTCCTACGAAGGCACGCTGCGCGGCCTGCTTGACCATATTGCCGTGTCCAGCGGCTACGGCTGGGACTACGACGCCGCAAGCAACACGGTGACGTTCACGCGCTTCATGGTGCGCACGTTCACTCTGCTGTCCGCGCCGGGTTCCGTGGAGTACGACAGCCAGATCACCAACAAGAGCCGGCAGAGCTCCAATTCCGGCATCGGCGGGAGCGGCGTCAACGCGACGGTGGTCACGGCGGACACGTCCAGCCAGACCGCGCAGAGCAACAACGTTAACTACCGCTTCGATGTCTGGAGCGACACGGAAAAGGTCGTCAAGGCCCTGCTTTCGGGCGAAGGGGCCGTGGTCGGCAATCAGGCCGCCGGGACGCTCACGGTTCGGGACTTCGCGGAAAACGTGCGTCAGATTGGCCGGTACATCTCGGAAACCAACCGGCGTCTTTCGCGACAGGTGGCCGTCTCCGTCAACGTCTGGGCGCTGGAAGTGACGGACGACAACGAAGCGGGACTTAACTTGCAGGGCATGTTCGCAAACAACGACGTAAGCATCGTCGCGGGCAGCCTTTCCAATCTGGGCGGCTCCAACACGGCCTCGGCCACGGTCGTTTCCGGCAAGCTCAAGGATTCCGGGGGCGTTCTGAAGGCGCTCAAGCAATGGGGCGACGCCGTGCAGGTCACGTCCGGGGGAGCGCTTGCCATGAGCAATCAGCCGGTGCCCATTCAGGCCATTCAGCGCACGTCCTATCTGGCCGGGTCCTCGTCGTCGCAGACGGACTACGGGCAGACGACGGAACTCACGCCGGGCGAAGTCACGACAGGCTTCACGGCGACCATCATCCCCCACATTCTGGATCGCCGTCGCGTGGTGCTTCAGTACAACCTGAATCTCTCCACGCTGGACGAGCTCACGGAGTTTTCGACGAAGGACCTGAGCATACAGCTCCCCAAGACCAGCACGCGGGCCTTCAGCCAGCGTTCGCAGATGCAGATGGGGCAGACGCTCGTGCTGGCGGGTTTCCAGGATGAAACGCAGTCCCTCGCGAAGAGTCTGGGGCTGCTTAATCTGGGGCGTTCCGCGGGCTACGGCAAAACGCTGCTGGTCGTCACCATCTCCGTCGAGGCCGCCGGGGGCGGCACGGAGGACTAGATGAATCTGGTCGATCTGCATCATGCGGCCTTTGCCGTGGGGCTTGTCTGGACGCCGCCCGTCAGGCGTCATCCGGGCCGCAGGGCGCTGCTTTCCGAAGCCCATAAGCGGGACGTGTCCTTTGACGTGCAGGCCCGCACCGGAAGCCGCAAAGGGCTGTCTCAAAACGGCTACGGCGCTTCGGACGGGCACTGGAAGCGCTGGCGCAACGCCCGCGCGCTCTGCGCGTGCCTTGACGTGCCGCCGTCCTTTCTGGGGCTTTTCCCTCTTAAGACGGCGGGCGGGAAGCGCATCTGGTGGCTCTACTGCCGCGTGGACGGCGTGATCCCGGAGCGCGGCGATCTTGCCTGCGCCTCCGAGGAAGAGGCCATGAGCATGCTGCGGCTCATGCACTCGGTGTCCGGCCTGAAGGAGCGCACGATTTGCGAGTCGCCGGAAGAAAGCGCGCGCTTTCTTTCGGAGCGATGCCGGCTGCGTCCGGCGGATGTCTGGCTGCGCGATCTGGGGCGCCTGCATAACCTCAATCTGGCGATTTCCCGCACAACGGCCCAGCGCGGGATTGCCGCGCTGGTTCTCGCGGCCATTGTGGGCGGCTCCCTTGCCGCGTGGGACAGATACGCGCGGCATGCGGCCTACGAGGCCGCCAGAATCGCGCGGGAAGCGAAACTGCAACGCCAGAAGGATTTGAAGGAGCACCCGGAAAAGTTTTTCGACATGGCCTGGCAGAAGGCGCCGCTGGCCGCGGACGCCGCGCGCCAGTGCCTTCCGGTCATGATGGACGTGCCGCTGTCCTCTCAGGGCTGGATGCTGGAACAGGCGTCCTGCAACGGAAAAAACGTCGGGCTGCAATGGCGGCATGCCGACGGGGGCAGCTTCATCGCGCCGCCGGACAACGGCGCGCTGGACAGGAAGAACGCCCGGCTCGCGCAGTCAACGCGCAAGGCGCGGGACATCGCCCTTTCGCCGCGTCCCGACGGGCCGGGGACGGATCACAGGGCGTTGCTCTCTGCGGAAAAGGCGTCGGCGCTGCTCTACGAGCTTGCGCAGACAACGAACACAAGGCTCAAGCTGTCCTTTAAGAAACCGGCCTCAAAGACCGTCGACAAGGTGGCGATCACCGCTCCCTGGCAGGTCGGCACCTTTGAAATCGCCGACATGCCGGACATCCTCATGGGCGTCACGGGGGATGCGTCGGGATTTTTCGAGACGCTTTCCGCCATTCCTGGACTCACGATTTCGGACATCACGTTCCGCGACGGCTGGACGGTGAAGGGGATGATACATGCACGTTAAAAAACTCTCTAAAAAGCAGGCCGCGCTGATTGTCGGCGGCTTTTCGGCGCTCTGCGTCGCCGGGGTCGCGGGCTGGTTCTTCATGAACCAGAAGGATGCGCTGGCACCGCGTCCGCGCCCGGCCATGACAAAAAAGGCTCCTGCCGCCGGAACGGCGCCGGGGGTGGCGACGCTCGGAACGCGCAGGGCCGACGCGGAAAAAAAGGCGGACCCCCTGGCGAAGCCGCCGACATTGCCCGCCCCGGCGGCGTCGGACACGACGCTCGGCGATCTGTCTCGCCTGCGGGGCGTCAAGCGGGTGCTTCAGCAGGAAGCGGAAATCGCCGATCTGCGCAGGCGGCTTGCCGAAGCGCAGCAACCCATCGTCGCGACGCCCGTGCCGCAACCGCAGCCCGCGCCGCAGGCGACCATCAAACTGCCGCCCCTGGACGATGCGGAAAAGGAAAAGCCCAAACGGCGTTCCGGGCCGTCCGTGGTGTCCGTGCAGGGCGTGGACGGCAGGCTTTCCGCGGATATCCGCACCTCCGACGGGCGGGTTGTCACCGTTAAAAACGGGGAGCGCTTCAACGGCGGCGTGCTCGTCGTGTCCCGCAAGGGCGTCAGCGTGCGCAAAAGCGGCGCACTGACCCGCATTCCCTTTGAACAGGAGTAGGTCATGCCTGATATGGACACTTTCCAGGCGCGCGCGGCGCTTTTGCACAGATTGCCGGACGCCGCGCGTTTCCGCACGGCGCTCGTTGACGACGAGCTTTTCATTTCCGAGGACGTGCGGGGCGAACCGGCTCTCGTGAGCCTTGCCGTGGACATGGCAAGACTTGGCGTTACCGGCGTGAATTTCGTCCCTCCGGGGGACTTTGACGCCAACTACGCCCGCTTTGCCTCGCGCACCGGTCTCGGCGACACGGACATCCAGCAGATGGCCATCGACCTCATTGCCCGCGCACACGCGCAGGGAGCCTCGGACATCCATGTCGTGGATTCGGGAACGTTCTGCAAGACGCGCTTTCGCATTCTTGGCATGCTCGTCGACGACATGGAGCTTGGCGGCGACACGGGAAGGCGCCTGATCCGCATCATCTACGAGCATCTGGGATCGGCCCAGGACTCGCCGACGTTCGACGTGATTTCGCCGCTCGACGGACGCATCGCCAACCGGGACTTTCTGCCGCAGGGCGTGCATTCCGTGCGCATTCATTCGGAACCCGTCGAATGCGTCAACGGCGAAAACGGGTACGGCACATTCATGGCGCTGCGCCTCATTCACGATACCTCCGGAGCTTCGGGCTCGCTGGAAGAGCGCCTCGCAAAGCTGGGCTTCACCGGCAGCGACGTTGTTCTGGTGGACGAGACAGGCAAAGAGCGTCCCGGCCATGCGCAGACGGCGCTGTTTCGCGCGCTCGCGAACCGCAACGGCATGACGCTGATCTCCGGCTGCACGGGATCGGGCAAGTCCACGGCGCTGGCGCACACGATGGAGGCGCTCATTCAGGAGCGGCCCGGCGACAATTTCATTTCCGTGGAAGACCCGCCGGAAAAGCCTATTCCGGGGATGCACCAGATTCGCGTCAACTCCAAGCTGGATCAGCAGCGAACCGGCGGTCTCTCGGCCTACACGCTGGCCATCGCCGGCACCAACCGCGACGACCCGGACACCGTGATGATCGGGGAAATCCGTTATGCCGACGCCGCAATGGCCGCCATCGAAGTCGCGCAATCCGGCCACGCCGTCTGGGCGACCATCCATGCCTCGGACGCCTTCGGCATTCTGACGCGCCTTGAAGTCATGCTGCGCGGCCACATGCACGAACCGCTGCGCACGCTCTGCGATCCCACCGTGCTTTCCGGCATGGAGTACCAGCGTCTTGTGGCAAAACTCTGCCCGCATTGCAGGCGGCCCGTAAGGGAAAACAGGGAAGAGCTGCCGCGCGATGTGGGAGCGCGTCTCGAACGCTGTCTGCCGCCGGAGCTTATCTACGGCGACGCCCGGCATGACGGGGTTTTTCTGCGCAATCCTGAAGGCTGCGAGCATTGTCGCGCAAGCGGTCAGCCCGGACTTCTGCGGCAGACGGTCGTCGCTGAAATCGTGGTCGTCGATTCGGCCCTGCTCGCGCTCATGCGGGAAGGCGATCTTGAAGGCGCGCGCATCTACTGGCGCGACGAACTGCACGGCATGACGTACTTCGAGCATGCGCGGCATCTGCTTGTGTCCGGCATCCTCGACCCCGTTACCGCAGAAGATCAGCTCTCCATGCCTCTGGACTACGATCTTGACCGCAACCGCTCCGGGAAGCGCGCGGGAGGCGCGCCGTAATGGCCGCCGGCACGCTTTCCCCCGCGCTGCGCCTTCAGGCCAGATTTTTCTTCGGTCCCGCCGTGCGCATGCGCGCCTGGAAAAAGTTGCAGGCGCAAATGCGAAACGGCATGCGCCTCGAAGAGTCGCTGTGTCAGCTCCAGCGCCACGCCAGAGAGTCGCGGTCGCCTCTTGCGGATATTTACGGACATATCCTGACCATTCTCGGACACGGCAGGACGCTGGACACGGCGCTGGAGGGCCTGGCGACGCGGGAAGAGATCATGCTCATCGGATCCGGCATTTCCACAGGCAAATTGCCGGAAGGGCTTGGGCTGGACATCAAGGTACTCAATGCGCAGACGACCATTCGCAAAAGCGTGCGCTCCAGCCTGACGGGGCCCGTCATTTCCCTGGTTGCCTGCATCGCGCTCTTTGTTTTCGTCGCCGTGCATATCATGCCCCAGCTCATGCTGGTTTTTAATCCGGCGACGTTCACCGGCGCGACCTGGCTTCTGCACGCCATTTCCACGTTTCTGGTCTCTCCCGCGGGGATCAGTTCGGGAATCCTGCTTATTGCGGCTATTGGCATCATCATTTTTTCCTTTCCGCGCTGGACGGGAAAAGGTCGGCGCATAGCGGATCGCTGCCTGCCCTGGAGCATATACCGCCTGACCGTAGGCACGGTCTGGCTCTACACCATAGCCACGCGGGCGCAGGCCGGGCATCAGCTTGTCCAGATTCTGGAAAGCATGACCGGCGAAACGACAACGCCGTATCTGCGGGAGATCGTCGTTTCCATCCTGTGTCACTCGCGGCACGGAGAAGACTTTGGCACGGCTCTCAAAAATTCCGGGACGCTCTTCCCCAGCAAGGAAATTGTGGAAGAGCTGCGAATCTATGCAAAGATGCCCGGTTTTCAGTCCCGCATGGCGGAACTGGCCGATGCCTGGATTGAGGACGGCGTCGAGCTTGTCAAAAAGCACGCCCGGCGCATTGCGGCTGTCGCGGATATGCTCGTCATCGGACAGCTTGTGTTGGTCACACTGGCGAGCGCTGGCTTTGAAAACCAGTTTGGGGGTTTGTAATGGGTGAACTTGGCCCGATTATAGGCCGACTGCTCATCGGTCTGCTCATCATTGGCGCGGCTGCCATCGGCATCAACTCGGCCTACAGCAAAATCAACATCGGCACCACGCAGGAAAATCTCGTCGTCCTGCGCATGGAGGTGCAGAAGTTCTTCACGGGATCGAGCTATGCCGATCTTTCCAACGATGTCGCTATCAACGCCGGTCTCGTGCCGCAATCCTTCATCTCGGACAACTCGCTCAAGAACGCCTGGGGCGGCGATATTACGCTCTCCGGCGATGCCAGCAACGGCACCTTCAGCATCGAGCTGACCAACATTCCGCAGTCCGAATGCACGCAGCTCGCCCGCTTCCAGGGCGACGCCTGGGAAAGCATTGCCGTCAACGGCGCGGAACTCGACTTCGAGGACGTGGCCGCCATCGCCAATGCCTGCGGCGAAACCAACACCGTCACCTATACCGTGAGGTAGCTCCCCCATGAAAGCCCTTGCCGTGCTTGCCGTCCTTATCGGGGTCATGGCCCTGCTCAGGATTCCGGCAAACCGAGACGTCCAGGAAGTCTCTCACGAGAGCGTCGCGACAAACTATGCCGTCTATCGCAACGCGGCCTTCCTGTTCGCCTTCGCGCACAAGGGCTACAGCGGGGACATACCGCTCGCGTCTCTCAGTCTCCCGGAAAGCTGGCGCATGGCAAGAGCCTGGCATGCCCGCATGCTGGACGGTCGCTGCTACGTCTACGGCGAAGCCTCGCCGGACGAAGCGGAAGCCGTGCGCCGGCTCTTCCGGGGGAGCTTTGCCATCGGACTGGCCTACGGCGGGCGCCTTGTGCCCGCGACCGGCCCGCATCCCGTTCCCGTGCCTTCCTTTATTCCCAACGGCAATCTCGTCAGCGTCGTGGAGGTCTCATGATCCATGCAATCGGCATGCTGCTCATCTTTCTGTTGATGCTTCCGAACCTCGCGGATCTCTGGGTCATGGGCAATACGGCGTCGCAGCAACGCGTGGCCGCGGATCATCTGCGCATGGTGGTCCAGGGAGCGCGCTCCTATGTCAACCGCCATCAGGACACGCTGCTGACGCAGTCCGGAGCCTCGTCCGGCCCCACCGTGACGATTCAGACTCTCGTCAACGAAGGCTTTCTGCCCGCGGGGTTCAGCGAACACAACATCTGGTTGCAGAACTATGCCGTCTACGTCCGTCAGCCGGAGACCGGCAGGCTTCAGGCTGTTGTCCTGACATCGGACGGACGCGGCGCGGCTGATTCCTCGGACGCCTTCGCCAACTCCGTCATTCCGTTCACGGCCTCTCTCGTGGGCGGCGCGGGCGGTTATGTGCCCACCGGCGTCAAGCCCGGAGAGTCCAGCGGCACGCTTCAGGGCGCCGGCAACGGCTGGGCCGTCAGTCTTGCCTCGCTGGGGATTCCTTCGCCGGGCGCGGGGCATCTAGGAGCGCTTTCCATCTACGATTCCTCGGCGCTGGGGCAGGATTTTCTCTATCGCGTGGCCGTGCCCGGCAACCCGGAGCTGAACGCCATGCAGACCGAACTCGACATGACGGATCACGCCATCGACAACGCGCAGTCCGTGCAGTTTGTGGAGCGTGAAATCTCCTCCGAATCCTGTGCGGCGGACGAGGATCAGGGACGCATGTTTCTTGATCGCGAACAGGGCCTCTATCTCTGTCGCAATCATTCTCTGGAGCTTGTCAGCGACACGGGCAATGCCGCGCACTTCAAGGAAGCGGTCGTCGTCGCCAACGGCGCGCGGGTGAAGAAGCCCGTCTGCGCTCCGGGCACGAATACGACGCCCGCCATCTATGTGGCTCCCCAGCTGGCCGCGGCCGGAGCGCAGGCGCCGCCCATCACGGCCTTTCAGGCATGGGCGACCTCCGTGTCGAACACGGAATGGCAGGTGCATCTGCGGCTCCAGACAGCGGACAAGAGCACGGGCGACGATGAGGGCTGGCTCTATCCGGCGGCAAACTACGCCCGCGTCTTCGCGCTGACGCAGTGCGTGAAATCGGGGAGTTAATTCATGGCGAGCGTTTTTCCTGTCTGGATCGCCGCCAACATGGCCGCCCTGGGAGTCTGGCTTGCTGCCAGGAAGCGCCATGCGCTGAAGGCGCGTCTGCTGCGCTCTCCGATTCTGAGTCCGTTACAGAGCCTTTCGCTCATGGGGCGGCTGGCCTTTGTCTTCGCGCTTTCCATGACGACGCTGCCTGTCTGCTGGGTGGGTGTTCTTTGCGTCCGGGCTGTTTCCTACATCCTTTTTGAGGCGGGAGACGCCTTGCGTATCGTCTCCCTTGGGGCATTAGCCGGCATTGTTGTCGGATGTATTTTTCATCGCGTCGCGCAAAAATGCCCGGAGTTTCGGGATGTCTGCAAAATTTTGATGGCATTGGGCTACATTATATTTCATATCATACTCGTATTTGCATTGTTTAACTATGTCAATTAGCCATAATGTCCCGCATTGTTATGTTCCGTTTTACGAACAGAGCGATGGGGACGGCGAATGCGATGATGATGTGAATCTCGGCGAATCATGGAGCCTCCATTGAAACGAATATTATTTTGTATGGCCGCACTGTCCTTACTGATTCTGGCGTGCTGCGTCCAGCAGGCGCGGGCGACGGCTTCCCCGGACGAGCGCAGGCAGGTTGCCGGGATGCTGCTGCAAGGCCCCTGCGACGAGTACGGCGTGCCGAAAATTCTGGCTCTGGCCATCGCCAAACAGGAGAGCGGCTGGCATCCCTGGATCATCAACATAGCCGGGAAGGATGTGCGTCCCCAAAGCAAGGCCGAGGCCGTGCGCGTGGCCCGCGCCGCCCTGCGCGCGGGAAAGTCCTTCGATGTGGGCCTCATGCAGATCAACAGCTACTGGATCAGAAAGCACGGGTGGCCGCTGGAACAGGTGCTTGACCCGGCCAACAACGCCAAAATCGGCGTGTGGATTCTGGCGCAGGAAATCCGGCGTCACGGGCTCAACTGGAAGGCCGTTGCCTACTATCACACGCCCCTGCACAAAAATCCCGCGCGGGGCCGGGCGTATGCGCGGGCCGTCGCGCGGCATATCAACGACATCAGAAACAGCCGGTAGGAGTACGCCATGTCACCTGCCAATCTTTCCGCGCTCATGGATAGCATGAGCTCCGCATACAGGGCCGGAACACTGATAACCGGCGGCATCACTCTTGCTTTCTGGCTTTTCCTGCGCACGCGAACGGGAGAGCCCCTGCGGCGAACGTTGGGCGAATCTTATTTGTGTCCGGACTTTTTCTGCGAAGTCCTATGCGGAACCTTCCTGCTGGGTGCTTTTGTCAATCTTCTTTTCTTCTCCAACATGGTGTTTCTCTTTTCCGTTATTTTCTTTCTCGCCATCCTTTTTGTCATGTTTTTTTTGATGATGTTTGCCTGGAAAGAGATGCTGATCAGGGCGATTCTTTTCTTTCTGCTGACGACAATTATGACCACTATATATTGCTTTGCATATAATTTAATTAATGGCAGCGTTTAGCAATAATATAAAACAGATAAAAAATACTATTGCCGATACGAGCATGGAAGATATGAACCACCGCGTCTTGTTTTCATAATAATATGCTATTGTTTTGATTGACACATTGTTTTCCATTGAATGCTTGAGGAGTCGTTTTTTGGTAAACAGCAAGATTATAAACGCACACAGGTAGAGAGCCATTGCACCGATGAAGAAACCTACACCACCTTTAAAAAGCGTATGAGATGGCTCCGCTTCCCTGCTCAGAATAACCGTGATGAGCGCCGCATTGAGCGCCATCATCGAAGAGGAAAAGACGCTCAGGAAGGTCTGGAGATAAGAATTGATATTGGAAAGAAACGGCATCAGGGATTTGTAGCTTTCCTCGGAAAAAGGCGCGTTGTCCGATTTTTGTGAACTAAATTTCAGCATCGTTTTCATCCTTTTTGTGAATGTGGAGTACGAACCATGCTCTGTCTACAGGATTTCCGTTCAAAAGCCAAAGGGCTGCCCGATCTGCTGACCTATGCCGCCCTCATTGCGCCGGGCGTCGTCCTGCAAAAGGACGGCTCGTTTCTCGCGGGCTACGAAGTGCGCGGACAGGATACCGCCAGCGCCGTGCCCGCGGAGCTGGAACGGGTCTCCATGCAGGTCAGCGCCGCCATCAAGGGGCTGGGGTCGGGATGGATGCTCCATGTGGACGCCTCCCGCACGACGCGGCGCGCCTATCCCGATCCCGCGAACAGCCGTTTCCCGGATCGTATCTCGCGCATGCTGGACGAGGAACGGCGCTCCTTTTTCCGGAGCGACATCTGCCGCGTCACGTCCACCTTTGCCGTGCTGACCTGGCTGCCGGACGCGCGCGCCGCGCGCATGGCCGGCGCCGCCCGCGGGGAACGGGGCGCGCCCGACATGAGCCGCGACCTGGAGCGGTTCGAGCATTCTCTGGCGGAATTTGAGGACGCCTGCACGGCGGGCGGGCTCAAAATGCGGCGTCTTGGCGAATACGAGGCTACGGATCGCGTCGGGCATCAGTTCACGCACTCCGATCTGCTGGCCTGGCTCCAGAGCTGCGTCTCCGGCGGCATGCACTACTTCCGCGTGCCGGAAACGCCCATGTATCTGGACGCGCTCATCGGCGAAGAAGACCTTGTGGGCGGGCTTGAGCCGTGTCTGGGGAAAAAGCATCTTGCCGTGATTGCCATCGACGGCCTGCCGCAGGAGTCGTGGCCGTCCATGCTGTCGGCGCTCGACCTTCTGCCATTTGAGCTGCGCTATTCCACGCGCTTCATCTGTCTTGATCAGTTCGACGCGGAAAAAGAGATCGCCATGTTCGTCAAGGGCTGGAACCAGAAGGTCGTCGGCTTTCTTGACCAGTTCCTGAACAATCCGAACCCCAAAATAGACCGGGACGCGCTGCTCATGAGGGAAGACGCCGAAACGGCCAAAACCGACGTGCAGTCCGGCATCGTCGGCGCGGGGTATCTCACGTCGAACATCGTCCTGCTGGACGAAGACAGGGAACGGCTGGAAGAGCACGCGCGGGAAGTGCGCCGCCTGCTCCAGTCGCAGGGCTTCGGCTGCCGTATCGAGAGCGTCAACGCCCTTGAGGCATGGCTCGGCTCGCTTCCGGGAAATTCCTATGCCAATGTGCGCAGGCCCCTGATCTCCACGCTGAATCTGGCCGATCTGCTGCCGCTGCACTCCGTCTGGACGGGAAGCCCGCAAAGTCCCTGTCCGCTCTATCCGCTGGCATCGCCGCCGTTGGCGGTCTTCCTGACGGACGGCGCGACGCCCTTCAACTTTAACCTGCATGTGGGAGACCTTGGCCACACGCTCATCTTCGGGCCTACCGGCGCGGGCAAGTCCACGCTGCTTGCGGAGATTGTCTGGAATTTCCGGCGCTATGCCGGGCGCATCTTCGCCTTTGACAAGGGGGAGAGCCTGTTCCCTCTCTGCGCGGCCATGAAGGGCGCGCACTACAATATCGGGGGCGGGGCGCTTTCCTTCGCGCCGCTGGCGCGCATTGACGGCGGCTCGGAACAGGCGTGGGCGGAAGAGTGGATTGCGGGCCTTCTGGAACTCCAGAACGTGCCGCTCACGCCGCCCATGCGCAACGCCGTCCACAAGGGCATGGAGCTTCTGCGCGCGCAGCCGGAGAACATGCGCTCGCTCACGCACTTTTCCTATCTGGTGCCGGACGAGGCCATCCGGGAAGCCCTGCAACCCTATACGTCAAAGGGCGTGCTGGGCACGCTGCTGGATGCGGAAACCGACGAGCTGGGGCTTTCGTCGCTCGTGGTCTTCGAGGTCGAATCCCTGCTCAGAATGGGCGACAACAACGCCATTCCCGTGCTCAACTACCTGTTTCACCGCATCGAGGGAGCCCTGGACGGCGCACCCTCCCTGCTGGTGCTGGACGAGGCATGGATCATGCTGGGGCATCCGGTTTTTCGGGCGAAAATCCGGGAATGGCTCAAGGTGCTGCGCAAGGCCAACTGCGCCGTGGTCATGGCGACGCAGAGTCTTTCCGACGCGCAGGGAAGCGGCATCATGGACGTGCTTGTGGAGTCCTGCCCCACGAAAATCTATCTGCCCAACGCGGCGGCCCTTTCCAATGCCGAACAAATTGGTTTCTACAGGGGCTGCGGCCTGAACGAGCGCCAGATTGTCATGATTGGTCATGCCGTGCCCAAGCGGGACTACTACATGGTCAACGACGACGGGAGACGGCTTTTCCAGCTCGGACTTTCGGCAAAGGAACTCGCCTTTGTGGGCGCCTCGGACAAGGGCAGCATCGCCCGTATCCGGGAGCTCATGGCCGAACGCGGGCCGGATGTCTGGGCGGATGCCTGGCTTGAGGAACGCAACGCGCTTTAGGGGAAATTATGGACTCCATGCGGACATGTATGTTGGCGCTTGTTTTTTTGATCCTGCTGTCTCTCTGGTTACTTGGCCTCGCGGTGTGCGTATATGGCGTTCGTGCCTGTCTGCAAAATATTATTGACAGCAAGTCATGCGCTTTTGAACGGATACTTTTCGCTGCTCAGGCTCTTCTCTGTGTTGCGGGAATTGCCTGCCTTATATTGCTGCCGCTGCAAAAGATTGTCGAACGTTACGGAGAACTCCTGTGAAAAAATCCCTTGTTTTCGCCTTGCTGGTCTGTTGCGCCGCTCCCGGCGTGCCCGTCCATGCGGATACGGTCTACTGCTGGAACTGCTCGGAAAACGTCACGCAGGCGCTTGATCGCGTCACCAACCTTGAACAGCTCCAGACGCTCATCAAGGGCTATGACGAGGCCATACAGCAGACGGCTGCGCAGCTTGAGATGGTGCAGCAGAATATCCAGCAATACGCCAACATGGTGCAGAATACCGTGCGCCTGCCGCGCGAAGTGATCCGCCGTATTTCGGACAAGCTCTCCGAAGCCGGGCGCATCACGGCGGCCCTCAACTCCATGCGGGCGGACATACAGGGGCTCGCGCGCATTCACGAGGAATTGTACGGCACGCGGGATGATTTGAAGAATCTGGCGAACCTGCCGCGCAACCTGCTGACGCAGGGCGTTTCGGCCTATCGCACGAGCTGGGACACATGGAGCGACCGCGTGGATCGGGCCACGCAGGCGACCTTTCAGCTCTCCGGGCATCAGCTGAAGCAGCTTGAGGAAAGCGGGGAGCTGGAAAGCTACGTGAACTCCCTGCTCGATACGCCGGAAGGCCAGCAGCAGGCGCTCATGGCGGCCAACCAGCTTGCGGCCCTGCAAATACAAGAGGCTCGCCAGCTCCGCGAACTTATTGCAACCAAGGTTCAGTCGGATTTGGCGAGCCAGACGAAGAGGGAAAAGGAGGGGCAGATGGCGGAAGAAATAAAGCGTACTATGACGAAGGATTTGGACAATATTGATACATCGTCACATCCCGATCCGTTTTAATCAGTTTCTTTTCTAAAAACACTCTTATATCGCGAAGGAAGGGTTAAATGAATCTTGTCCTTTTCAATAAATTTAATTTTGACACTACTTTTTGTGTTACGGGCACTATACGTAATAGTAATATTATCACCAGTTGCCTTTTTGTCTTCAATCTTTAATAACATATTGTTGCCAGTTTTTATTTCTGTATCTGAAAAACAAATTTTTTGCAGTCGAAAAGGATCGGTATCTTCATTTTTCCAGCAACCGTTCAAGTCCTGAGAAAAGGTATGGGGAGTAAAAACCATCATGGAAAGCATAGTCGCGCCCACGAAAAAGATATGTTTTTTCATTGCATTTCTCCTCTTGTGCTTGTTTGCCGCCGATGCAAGCCATGCGGAAGCCCTTCAGGGGCAAACTGTTGTTTCACAGATTGTCGGTCAGTTTCATAGCAGACTTGCGAATTACGAGCAGGTCATGCTCAAGGCCGCCCGGCAGCTTTTTTACTGGTGCGCTATTCTGGAGATCGCCTATCTTGGCTGGAAAGCCGCTCTGGGAGCCACAGACATTGGCACACTCTTCAAAAACTTCTGCCTGTCGCTGGTGACAGCGGGCTTTTTCCTTGCCGTTATTCATAATTATCATGAATGGGCATGGAATGTCATTAATGGATTGCAAAAAATTGCCGGAGAAGCAACTACTTTGCTTGATGCTTCCGATGAACCTTTTTCAACAGGATTAGAGCTGTCAAAAGAACTTTTTGCCCAAACAGACATGTTCTCAATGGCAGATTCGCTTGCCTATATTCTTGCCGGTATTGTCGTTCTGTTCTGCTTTGGATTGATAACATTGCAGATCATATTCATTAAGTGCGAATGCATGGTTGCCATGTGCGCATCGGCTATTCTTCTTGGTCTTGGCGCAACGTCGTTTTTTCGTGATTACGCCATTAATGCCATGCGCTATATCTTTGCCGTCGCCTTCAAGCTGATGACCATGCAGCTTGTCATGGGCATAGGAATAGGTTTTGTCAGAGATTTGCGCGTGGACGGAAGCGACTCGTGGGCTAAAATAGGGACAACGCTCTGTTTCTGCGTCATCTTCTACGCCCTTGTGAAGACCCTGCCGGACATTGTGGCCGGGATTATCCAGGGGGCGCACGTGGGTTCCGGCAGCGCCATTTCCTCCACGGTGGCCGCCGCCGGCGGGGCAGCTGTGGGCGCGGCTGTGGGCGCTGTCACGGGCACCGTCGCCGGAGCGGGCGCGGTGCGGGCGGCTTCGCAGACGGCGGGCATACAGGGCAGGACCGGCATGGGCAGGGTGACGGGCACGATAGGCAATCTCGCGGGCGCGGGGCTGGGCGCCATGAAACAGCGGGCGGCCGATGTGGCGACAAGTTCCGTGATGCACGGACAGCTCGCGCAGCAAAGGGCGGATGCCGAAGCGGCGCTTGATAAGCGAATCATGGAAGATATGCGCCAGCGGGCAAAGTTCGAGCAATTCTTTAACGGCGACGACATGCTGCGAAAGCCGGATGTCAGCGACGACAAGTAAGGGGGCGCTATGGGCCTGTTCAGGAAGAAAACGGCGGAAAAGGCGGACGAAAAGAAGGAAGAGTCCGGCCACAATCCCTATCTGGACGGACGGCGGGAGTGGCTTGAGCGCTATGGCTCCTACATCGCGCGGGCGCGACAGTGGCGTCTCACGGCGCTGACGGCGCTGGCGCTGGCGGGCATTTCCATGACGGGGAACGTCATTCAGGCCACGCAGTCGAAGATGGTGCCGTACATCATCGAGGTGGACAAGATAGGCAAGGCCGCCGTGGCGACGCGGGCGGACGAGGCCAGCGCGCCGCCCATGCGGCTCATACAGGCGGAGATCGCGGCCTGCATCTCGGACTGGCGCACCGTCACGGCGGACGCGGAACTCCAGAAGAAGATGATCAGGCGGCTGGGGCATTTTTTCGCGGGGTCTGCCACCGGGATTCTGAAGGGCTGGTACGAGCGCAACAATCCCTACGAAATCGCGCAGTCCGGGCGGCTTGTGCATGTGGAAGTCAGAAGTCTGCCGCTGCCGGTAAGCCGGGACTCGTACCGCGTGGAGTGGACGGAAACCACGCGCTCGCATACGGGCGTGGCGCTGGACACGCAGCGCTATGAGGCGACGCTGACGGTACAGATTGTGCCGCCGGAAACGGAAGAAGTGCTGCTCAACAACCCGGCGGGGCTCTATATCACCAACATCACGGCAACGCGCCTGCTGCAACAGGAGAACTAGGATGAAACGACTTGTCGCCGCGCTTTTGCTGTGCGCCCTGCCGGGAACGGCCCTGGCCGCTTCCGGCGGGGACGCGACGCTGCCTCCGGGCTTTTTCGACGACTTTCTGGGGCC
>CALVHG010000040.1 GCA_944327285.1 uncultured Desulfovibrio sp.
CGGGGCTGTAGCTCAGTTGGGAGAGCGCTTGAATGGCATTCAAGAGGTCAGGAGTTCAATTCTCCTCAGCTCCACCAGTAAATTTTCGGCCTTTGGCCGTATTATGAGACGCGAGACAATCCCAAAACTCTCGTCTCCGATCCGAAAGGATCATTTCATACCCATTGCGGGGCTGTAGCTCAGTTGGGAGAGCGCTTGAATGGCATTCAAGAGGTCAGGAGTTCAATTCTCCTCAGCTCCACCAGAAGACAAAAGGCTGTCCTTTCGGACAGCCTTTTTCGTTTTGGCAGGCCAGTAGAGCGTTTCAACTTTGAAAAAAGTGAAACGCGAGGCGGCGGCACAGCGCCGCCCGGCCCAAAGTGAGTGGAAAAACCGCGTTTTTTCCGCGAAACGACAGGCTTATAGTTTGAAATGCGAAGCATTTCAAACTGAAAATGCTCTAGAGGTCAACAGACAGGAGCTTACTTCTCTCTGCGACACGCTTCGGCGGCTTCAAGAACAAGCCCGATCACAAAAGGAGAAATACCGCTGCGTTTAAGCGTCGGGCATGCCTCCCAGATATCGCGGGCGCAAAAATTCCGGCTCGGACTATAGCCCTTGAACATGCCAAAGCGGACAAAGTGCTCTATCGGCGAAAGAATTGCCTTGCGTTCTCCCAAATATGTTTGCCGATAAAAATCTTCGTCAAAATTCCCGCTCTGTTCAATAAATCTGATGAATCTGTCAAGAATGACGTTCTGTTTCATCGCATAGGTGATGACATTACGCAGCAGCAGAATCACGGTCTCCACGGTCAGCGATGGGAATGGCGTTTCTTCTTCAGTCTGGGGCAGAGGAGCAAACAGCGGAGTCCCTCCAAAAAAACGATCCGCGACTCTCTGATTACTTTCCGCATACCGCTCCATAATTTCATGCCGTTCCGCGAGCGAGTAAACGCTGAGATTCTTTTTCCTGCCGCCGGTATCATCATGATAAAGCGTTTGCAGGAACAGCCGCAATTCTTGCGGCGTAAATTGCGACGAAACCTGCTCCAGAATGCGAGCAATAAGCTCAATATCATCTCTTTCCGGAGTAATATTACAGAACTTTTCTTCTTTTACGCAGCCCTTGATATCATAGAGGCTACAGAAGTCTTCCACCGTGTCGACGGTATTATCGTATATTCTTGGGATAAAAACTTTAGAGAGAGAGAGAGAGAGAGAGAGAGAGAGAGAGAGAGAGACTGGCAGGGGGAGAAGATATTTTCCCACAATTTTATGATAGCATCATAATCTAATGAATGCTTTACGCATGGCTCGACTTCGTTCTTTTTTATACACCCATTGTAGCCATCTTTCTTCCATTGTTTATACCATGAATCCAGCAAGTCATCCTGGCGACGCATATACATGACAATATCAACAGGATATTCTTTTAATTTGTCAGCCAGAATCTTAATATGCCGTTCGGAAAAATGGACTCCCATACCTTCTGAAGATATAATATAAAGTTTGCCGTTTCTAAATTTTTCAAGGCGCTCTACCAAAAAATCAGCCACAGCTTCGGGCTGGGAAAGGAAGCTGTAAAGAAATGCCTGATGCGCTATGCACCGGGGACCTGTGGGCAAAGGGATATCCTGTCTAAATTTCTCATGAAATATATCAGGTTCATAGATAGTGCCTGCGCTGCATAATTCGGAGGAATTCTTGTAAAGAAAAGATTGCAGAGATGTCGTACCCGTTTTTGGCAAGCCTATATGCAGAATAACTTTCATTGATGCGCACCTGTCATGGCTGCTTTACACATCAGTAACGAGTGAGAATGAAAGATGCCTGATAGCAGCGCTCTCATTCTCACTCTATAAAAAACTACTTGGGCAACGAATCCCGCAGTACGTCAATCATGCGATCGTCAGGACGCTGCTTGCAGGCCTCAATGAAGTTCTGAATATCCTTGTCGCTGTCCAGAATGGACTTCTTCGTCACGCTGTACTGCCGGTTGTAGCCGTCCAGCCAGACAATAAAGCCGCTGCCGTCATCAGGGTTCTCATTAAGCTGGCGGCAGCGGGTCGTGTCGGCGTCCCAGTTTTTTTCGACCGGATCCTCAATCATGCGCCTGGCCTGCTCCCAGTGCACGGCCACGGGTTCCGTCGGATGCGCTTCGCACATGCCGTAAACAGCCTGCATCAGCCCCTTGATAGTGTCGGGGTCCGCCCAGGTCATGCCCAGCTCGGCGCTGACAAAGCCGTCGATTTGCAGCGCCTGAAACAGCGGGCCGGACGGAGAAGTGGAAGCCAGAGCCAGGTACTGCGCGCAGATGTAATCGGGGTTGATACGTTCATTGTCGTCCGCGGCAAGAGCGTTCTGCCCGACCAGCAGAGCAAGACCGAGCAGCGCGCCCGCAAGCTGTTTTTTCATGATGCCTATCCTCCACGGGAATACTTCGTGAACCAGGGGTCAGGACACAGGGCGGCGCTCCCATGAGCATTTTCACGGCCTGTCGTTTCGCGGAAAAAGCGCGTTTTTCCGCTCACTTTTGGCCGGGCGGCGCTGTGCCGCGCCTCGCGTTTTGCCTTTTTCACAGGCGAAACGCTCATGCTCCGCGCACGCAAAACCGCGCCCGGAAGCGTGCCGCAATCCCGTTCCCGAACAAAGAAGGAGAGGGAGCCGGTCCGGGAAAGGAAAAGCCTTTCCCCGACGAGTCCCCTCCCCCGTCACTGCAACAAAAGGCGACGCGCCCCGAAATGTCGGCATTTCAGGCGTCGCATCCGATTATTCAAAACGGCTGGCGCCGGTGATCATTACCAGATCCGCAGGCACGTTTTCATGAATGCCCACGGTCTTGGTCTTCACCTTGGCAATCTTGTCCACCACGTCCATACCGTCCGTCACCTTGCCGAACACGCAGTAGCCCCAGCCGTTGATGGTGGGTTCGCTGAAGTTCAGGAAATCATTGTCCACAAGGTTGATGAAGAACTGAGCGGAGGCGCTGTGCGGCTCCATGGTGCGGGCCATGGCAATGGTGCCGCGCTCGTTTTTCACGCCGTTGTCGGCTTCGTTCTTGATGGGCTCGCGGGTTTCCTTTTCATCCATGCGCGCCCCCATGCCCCCGCCCTGAATCATGAAGCCGGGAATGACGCGATGGAAAATGGTATTGTTATAAAAGCCGTCATCCACGTATTGCAGAAAATTCTTGACGGTTTCCGGGGCCTTGTCGGGATAAAGCTCGATGAGGATGTCACCGGAAGTCGTTTCAAGCAGCACAATGGGATTTTCAGCCATGCAAAGTCTCCTCAAGTGGTATTGCCGACCGTGCGCTCACGGCTCACGGGCGGAAACAATATAGCCCGTCCGCAACAGGACGGCAAGGCAGTATAGGTCAGGCCGCGCCGGATGACAATGCGCGGGCGTCGGTGTAGTCTGCGCCCATGACGCAGCACCCCCTCCTTCAGACCGCAGGCCCGCGCATCGAACCGGAAAGCGTCCCGGCCCCGCCCCCGGCAGCCACGCCCGGCGGCGCGGTGCCGCCCCTGGGCTATCTCATGCCGGAAACGCATACGGACGCCGTGCGGACGGCCCTGCTCGACTGGTTTGCGCGCCACAAGCGCGCCCTCCCCTGGCGGGAACGCTATACGCCCTATGAAGTCTGGATCTCCGAAGTCATGTTGCAGCAGACGCAGATGGAGCGCGGCGTCGCCTATTTTCGCCGCTGGATGGAGCGTTTTCCCGACGTGGCCGCGCTGGCGGCAGCGCCGGAAGAGGACGCGCTCCATGCCTGGGAAGGTCTCGGCTACTACAACCGCGCCAGAAATCTCCATAAGGCGGCCCGGCAAATCATGGCGCAGGGAGGCGTCTTCCCCGACACGCCGGAGGGCATCCGCGCCCTGCCCGGCATTGGTCCCTACACGGCGGCGGCCATCGCCAGCATCGCCTTCAACAAGCCTGTCGCCTGCGTGGATGCCAATGTGGAGCGCGTCATCTCCCGCCTTTTTGACGTGGACAGTCCGGTAAAACAGGAACCCGCGGCCTCGACCATCCGGCAATGGGCGCAGCGGCTTCTGCCGTCCGGACAGGCGCGGGAACACAATCAGGCCATGATGGAGCTGGGAGCCCTGATCTGCGGCAAGAAGCCCCATTGCCCGCGCTGCCCGCTGGAACGCTTCTGCACCGCCCGGCATCTGGGCATTGTTCATGAGCGGCCCGTCCCCGGCCGCAAGACGCCCATTGTCCCGCTGACGGTGGCCAGCGGCGTGCTTTTCTGCCGCGGCAAAGTCTTTGTTCAGCAGCGGCTCAACACGGGCGCATGGGCCCGCCTCTGGGAATTTCCCGGCGGCCGCGTGGAAGCGGGCGAAACTCCCGCCGAGGCCATTGTGCGCGAGTTTCGCGAGGAAACCGGCTTTGCCGTGCGCGTGCGCCAGCCGTACGGCAGCATCCGCCACGGCTATACGACCTTCCGCGTCACGCTGCACTGCTTCGGCCTGGAGCTGGAAGACGAAAGCGCCGCCGCGCTGCGCGACGACGAGGGCCGCCCTCTGCCGGAAGTCCTGACCGCCGCCACGGCCTGCCGCTGGCTCGCGCCGGAAGAGCTGGCGGGCATTGCTCTGCCCGCCGCGCATCGCAAACTGGCGGACAGGCTTTTCGGCGATCCGCAGAATGCGCTGCCCCTTCCCTGACGCGCCGCCGCGCAACCGGCCCGCCGACAGGCGCACGCATGCCTGCGATACAGGCATTTTTTTTGCATAAAAATTTCCAAACAAATTCTGCCACTCGGCACCGGCAGGAAAAGATTCAGACACGACACCTCCCGGCGAGATGCCCGTTCTCGCTTTTGGCGCATCGATTCTTCTCCGAGGCCGACAGGCGTAACTTTAAGGGTATTTTCAGTTTGGAACGCTGTGCGCTTCAAACCATACGGCCTGTCGTTTCGCGGAAAAACGCGGTTTTTCCGCTCACTTTGGGCCGGGCGGCGCCATGCCGCCGCCTCGCGTTTCACCTTTTTAAAAGCTAAAACGCTCTAGTTCCTGGGGGACTGTTTCTATGAAGAGGATCATCGTACTTGGAGGAGATGGATTTTGCGGCTGGCCGACAGCGCTGCATCTCTCCAGATTGGGCAACGACGTCACCATTTTCGATAATTTTTCACGTCGTAAAATTGACATCGATCTGGGCATAGAATCCCTGACCCCCATTGCTCCCATGGAAACGCGCCTCGCCGCCTGGAAGCAATGCTCCGGCCATGAAATCGGTTTTAAATTTATTGATATTGCCGCTGAATACGACAGATTTCTTTCTCTTATCAAACAAATAAAGCCAGATACCATTATTCACTTTGCGGAGCAGCGCGCCGCTCCCTATTCCATGAGAAACGACCGGTGCAAGCGATACACCGTCAACAACAATCTTGTCGGAACTCACAATGTTCTTTGCGCCATAGTTGAAAGCGGGCTCGACATTCATCTCGTCCACCTGGGAAGCATGGGCGTGTACGGCTATGAAAGCGTGGGTCTGACCATACCGGAGGGCTATATTGACGCCCGCCTTTCCGACGGCAAAGGCAACTTTGTCGACAGAAAGATTATGTATCCGGCCGGTCCCGGCAGCGTCTACCACATGACGAAGACGCAGGACAGCCTGTTCTTCCAGTATTATAACAAGAATGACGGCGTCAGGATCACGGATTTGCATCAGGGGATCGTCTGGGGAACATCCACGGAAGAAACGAAAATGCATCCGGCTCTGGTCAACCGCTTTGACTACGACGGGGATTATGGCACAGTTCTCAATCGCTTCCTCGTCCAGAGCGTCATGGGGCATCCTCTGACGGTGTACGGCGTGGGCGGCCAGTCGCGGGCGTTCATCCATATTCAGAACACGGTGCAGTGCCTCGCGCTTGCCGTAAACAATCCTCCCGCGCACAACGAGCCCGTCAAGGTGTTCAATCAGGCGACGGAAGTATGCAGCGTTCTGGATCTCGCCCGTAAGGTTGCGGAAATTTCCAAGGCCGAAATCCGCTACTATGCCGATCCGCGCAAGGAAGCGCCGCGCAACAGCCTCTCTGTCGACACGACAGGCTTCAGAGAACTCGGCCTCAACGCCATTACGCTTTCCGACGGCCTGCTGCAGGAAGTGCGCGATACCGTCAAGGGCAATACGCATCGCTGCAATCCCGTCAAATTCATATGCACGTCGCTCTGGACCAAAAACCAGACTGTTGATTTTCAGGGCGTTGCCGAGAATACGGCAGATTCCAGCCCCGAATAGGCGGACCTTTCCCGCGTTTACCCGAACCGCGCCATCCCGCCCGGCGACCGGCATGCCTCCGCATCCCGGCCCGCGGCGCGCGAGGGCGCCGCTTCCGCTTCGGGAGGCATCTGTCTTTCCATGCTGCGGGCCTCCGGCTCCCGCAGCATGGAAAAGCTGCCCCGCCCCAACGCCACAGAAAAAAATGAGAGTGTCATGTACGCAACCCAGCACTTTACAACACAACAGCAACCAGCAGTCAGCGGCAGCATCTGCAACCGCTACCTTACGCTTCCGCCCAATGCTCGCCGCAGTCTTGAAGGCGGGTTGCGCAAGCATGGCCTGTTCAAGACGTCGCAGCCGACAAAACCTCTCGTCAGTGTCATTACCCCGGTAAGAAACGGCGGCAGAACGCTCCTGCGCGCCATGCTTTCCATTCTTTCCCAGGATTATGACAACATCGAGTATATCATGATAGACGGGGAAAGCTCGGACTCGACTCATCTCCACATGCTTACCTACGCGGACGCCATTGACTACTTTGTGTCAGAGCCGGACGCCGGCCTCTACGACGCCATAAACAAAGGCCTCTCTCTGGCTTCCGGCGACTATATTCTCATTTTGAACTCTGACGACTGGTATGATACGCACGCCGTGCGAAAGCTGGTTTCCGCCGCTGAGAACGGCAATGCGGAAGTTGCCTGCGCTCTGGCGCGCACCGTGTCCGCGGAAGGACTGCCCACAGGCTCCATTCCTCACTTTCCCTATGACGACTTTGTCTGGCTGCGCATGCCGCTGCGCCACGAACTGATGCTGACGGCAAAAAGCGTCTACGAGCGCGTCGGCAACTACCGCACGGATTACGCCATTATTTCGGATCTTGAGTTCGTCCAGCGCCTGTTTGCCGCAGGAGTTCGCGTCGTTGAAATTGCCCAGGAGCTGATGTCCTTCCGCACCAACGGGCTTTCAAGCAACATGCAGGCGCTGCTTGAAGAGCGCGATCGCCTTCTCCAGGAACATTTTCCCAACCTGGCGGAAGAAGAACGGCAACTGCTTTGCCTCATGACGCCCGCGGACTGCCGCAAACTTCTTCCTCTGCTCGCCACTCACAAAGACGACGCGAAACTTTGCGCAGCCATTCGGGCATATCTGCGCAACTGCGCAACATCCTTTACTCAATAGCAGGGCCAAGACTGTGAACGACATCACGTTTATCATCCGCTGTACCGGCTTTCGTCCGCAAGATACAGACCGCACGCTGCAATCGCTGGCGCTTCAGACAGTCTTCCCCCGCGAAGTCCTGCTCATTTACGCAGAAGAGGAAGCCGCGGATCTGCCGTCGCGAGAGTTCCCCTTTGCGATTCATGAAATTCGCGCAGCCGCATCCTCGGAAGGCGCGCAATGGAACGCGGCCCTGCAGGCGGCGCAAGGCGACGTTGTCTGCTTCCTGTCCGCGGGCGACGTCATCCCTGACGCGACGGCTCTAGAATTTGCCTCCCGGCGTCTTGCCCGTTCCGGGAGTTCCATTCTCATAGGAAATTACGCCCTGTTTGCCGAGAATCAGGCTCCCGGCGCAGGCGTTCCTTCTCCCTTTGCCCATTGTCTGCGGGAAGCCGACAACATTTCTCTCGCTGACGATGCCGATCTTCTCGGCGCCATGCCCCTGCACGGCAAATTCATCTCAAGAAGTTTTCTGCAGACACAGCAGATCGCGTTTGATGAAAACACGAGCCTTCCTCACGTTCGCTTTCATATTGACTGCTGCCTCCAAAACGCTCGTTTCTCTCTGACGGAACGCTGCCTCGTCCGGCATGCCGAGGGCGCGCTTCTGCGCGTGGCGCAGGCGGATTCCTGCCTGCGGGAGATCAAGGATCTGTCTGACGCTTTCGCATACGCAAAGGAAAAACTGTCCCCGGACGCCTACGGCAGACTGCAGGAATATACCCTTTATCGCTGCCTCCAGCACTCTCTGAAAGAAACCGTCTGCATGACGGAGGAGCAGCGGCCGGCGGCCCTTGAACGCTGGCAGGCCTGCCTTGCCGCTGTGGAGCCTTCCCTTTGCGCCAGTCCGTGGAACGACGAAGAACGCGCATATCTTTCGGCGCTTCGCGACGGCAAAATTCAGGAGGCGCAGTCGGCGCTCTCCGGCGAACATGCCGATCAGATTGGGAAGACCGCGCTCTTCGCTGCCAGACACGACAGAGAAGGCATGCTGCGCGACTATTACCTCCCCCGGCGGCTCAGAGACGTCTATGCCCGCATGCCTGCTCCCAAACGCCCTGAACGCCCCTCCACGCCCTTCACGGTGCAGGAAGACAGCCGCATTCTTGTCCGCTGGGGCAACGGCTATGCGGAAGCGCTGGATCCCCGGAGCCGGACGCGCATTCCCCTGTCTCAGGAAATACGTCAGCAGCCCTCTCTGCCGCTCCATCTGAAAACGCTGTTCAAGGATTCTTCTGGCCAGCCGGACGCGCCGTCGCAGGACAGCGCCAGACCCATCAGAGTTCTGACTCTGTGCTCCACGGCCCACGGCGGCGCCGGAGAAGGTTCCCTGCGCCGCGTCAAGGCTCTGCGGGCCCTCGGCATCGACGCCCGCCTCATCAGCATTGACTGCGAACGGGACGAAGACTTTGTCGGGCGCGTCATCCCCAGCCTTGACGGGCTGAACACGCTGTCTCTCGCAACAACATGGCGGGCCATCCGCGACAAGGTTGCGCTTTCAGACATGCAGGGCTTCCGGGGACACGAATTCTTTCCCAGCGCGTTTTCCGCCGTGGACTTCCGGCAGCTGGCCCCGCTGACGGACTGGGCCGATATCGTTCACCTCCACTGGATTGACGGCATGCTGGACTATCGGCATATGCCGGAAGTGCTCGGCAACAAGCCTGTTTTCTGGACGCTGTCGGCAATGAATCCCTTTACCGGCGGCTGCCACTATTCCGAAGGATGCCAGGGCTTCCGTCGGCAATGCCGCAACTGCCCGCAAATGCCGGCCTCGGCCAGCCATATGCCGCATGAAACCTGGCGGCTGCGCAATGACATTTATCATCGCCTCAACCTGACGGCCATTTGTCCTTCGCCCGGCATGGCCGCGCTGGGACGCGCCAGCTCGCTGCTGTGTCATGTTCCTGTGCACTGGATTCCCAACGCCTACCCGGTCGATCACTTCATCCCGCTGGACAGAGCGGAATCCCGGCGCTACCTCAACCTGCCGCAGGATCGCCCCCTGCTCGCTTTTGGCGCCACGGCGCAGCATGTTCCCCGCAAGGGCTGCGAACTGTTGCGCGAAAGCCTGCGCAAACTCAAGGAAATTGCGCCGGAACTGGCCCGCAGACTGCTGGTTGTGACCTTTGGCATGGACGCCTTTGAATGCGACTGCGAAACCTATCGCATGGGTTTTGTGCCGCAGACATTCCTGCCAATCCTCTATTCCGCGGCCGACGCGACGGCCGTGCCTTCCATAGAGGATACCGGGCCCATGACCATAGGCGAATCCCTGCTGTGCGGCACTCCCGTAGTCGGATACTCCAGCCTGAGCCTTCTCGGCGCGCTGGGCAGGCACAAGGAAACCGTCTATGAAGTCGAACCCTTTGACAGCATGGACTTTGCCTGCGGCCTGCAGTGGGCGTTGTCGCAGCCGCGGGATATGGAATACAGGAAAACAATCCGGGATCTGGCGGAACAGGAATGTTCCCCCGAACTTGCGGCGCAACGTCATGCCGCGCTGTACAGACAGGCCCTGCGCCGCGAGGAAAACGCCGGAGATATGACGGCCGAACGCAGGGCGCATTTCTCCATTCCCCGGAATCCCGCGCAGTTTACGCATGATTTTATAGAAAACCTCCCTGCGCCTGACAGAAAAGACAGCAATATGGTGAAGCGCCATTGGGTTGTGCGGCGCGAGAACAGAGAAGAAAATGCTTCCTTCTTTACTCCCGCGACGGACTTCAACGACTTCACCTATTCGCGCAGGAGCCATATGCAACAGCTTATTCAGGGCTATCTCATCAACCCTGACAAGAGCGAAGTCGACCCTGCAATCTGCGATCTGAAAGCCTATCAGGATGCGCTGTGCACTGCCTTCATCGATCAGATGTTCCCCGACGGCAATGCCAGGATTCTGGAAATAGGCGGCGGCATTTCCAGGATTCTCGCCCACTACGGGGCGCACAACATGCATGAATGCTGGAACATAGACAAGTTTGAAGGCGTCGGGAACGGCCCCAACTGGCTCCCCGAACGCCACAAGTATCGCATTGTGCAAAAATACATGGGCGAATTCTGCGAGGAGCTTCCTGACGAGTATTTTGACTTTGTCTTCTCGTCCTCAGTGCTTGAGCATGTTCCCGATCAGGAAGCCGTCTACAAGAATATCTTTGAAGATATTCAACGGGTTCTCAAACCCGGCGGCTACAGCCTGCACCTGCTGGACTTTGGCTATAAGGCTCCCGCGGCCAGCCCCATGCCCGGCATGGCAAGCTATCTTTTCGCCCATGCTCCGACGCTGAACCGCTTTGTGGAGCCGGAAAAAGCGGCTTATCGGGATGATTTTTACTGGATGAGCCAATATCGTTACGACTGGCGCTGGAAACCGGTATTGCAGATGCCCTATGCGACGCACGGCAAGCCTATGAGCATCAATATTTTCTGGAAAAAAATGTAAGGGAAGTTCCTATGTCGTACTCTCAAAATATGGAAGATGTGCTGCTCATCCGTGTTTTTGAAAAAAAGAAAGACGGCTTTTATATCGATATCGGCGCGCATGATCCGTCAGAGCTTTCCGTCACGAAGCTCCTGTATCAATGGTTTGACTGGCGCGGGATCAACGTCGATCCCATCCCTTCCTGCATAGAAAAATTCCAGCAGGAACGTCCGGATGAGACGAATCTCAACGTGGGAGTCTCCGACACTCCGGGCAACGCCCCGTTTTATGCCGTCAAGGGCACGCTCCGCTCCGGGATCAGTGCCTCCGCGCTTTCCTCCTTCTCAAAGGATATTGTCCTTGACGCCTGCCGCTCGCTCAATCTCGGCTACGAGGTCATTGACGTGCCGGTCGTCACGCTGGCGGATATCTGCCGGCAGCACGTGCCGGCCGGCAAACAGATTGACCTGCTCAAGATCGATGCCGAAGGCCATGAAAAAAAGATTATCCTCGGAGGAGACTTCGACCGTTACCGCCCCTCTGTGGTCATGCTGGAAACCGCGGAACCAAACATGAATCCGTTTGAGCACTGGCATGAAAAGTGGAATATCAACGACGAGATCGATCCGATTATGGCGTCACGCGGCTACGAGCCTGTGTATTTCGACGGCATAAACCGCTTCTATCTTGCCAGAGAAGCGGAAGCCATGCGCTCGCTCTTCTCGCTGCCCGTAGGGGTTTACGACGGCATCAGTCTGCCCAAAATCTACCGGCGCATCTCCAAACTGTGCAGGCGCGTCAAGGAACTGGAAGATCGTCTCGGCATTCCGCACGAAGAGATCTGAGGACATATCTCCAGGCGCGCGCCTGCAAAAAACTGAATCCCGCCGCGCGGCCGCATGCCGGAAAATCGGACGACGCAGCTCGGACACGCCGCGAACCTTTTCCGGCAGCCGCCGCGCGGGAAAAGCCAGCCCTGCGGCCGGGCAGGATAGTCCCGCCCCGGCTCCGGCCTCCGAGCCCTGAACATGCAACTGTCGGCAGCTCCCAAATGCATACTGCTACTGCGAGGATAACATGCGTTTTCTTTTCGTAACCTTTTTCAACCCCGACAATATCGGTGTTCGCAGCCTCGGCGCAACGCTCAGGGCTCACGGGCACGACGCTCATATCCTGCAGGTCAAACGTCTGGCAAGCGCAGCCTGCTTTCCGCCCCCCAAAGAAATCGGCTGGTACGTCTATGTGCAGGGCATCATGAAAACCGACTTTCTGATGCCAGAACTCAGCGCAAAGGAACGCCAGCTCGTTATTCAGGCAATACGGGAATATAATCCCGATGTTCTCGGCTACAGCGGCATGAACACGCTGGACGCGCAGTTTCCCGATCTGGCAAAACTGCTGCGCGAAGCCGCGCCCCAGGCCTTCTTCGTGGCCGGCGGCGTAGGCCCGACGCTCAAGCCGGAATACTATCTCCGCTGCGGCGTCGATGCGGTTATGCGCGGGGAATCCGAGGAAAGCATCGTCATGCTGGCCAATACCCTCCGTGACGGCGCGGACTGGCATGACGTCAACAATATGTGCTATCTGCGCGACGACACCCTCGTCTGCAATCCTCTGCTCCCCCTGCCGCAAAAGCTGGACTATCCCGTGCCTCTGTTGCAGGAGCAGGATTTCTCGGCCATCGAAAACGACACCTACTCTCCCAATAAAAGCATCTGTAATCTTGGCGATTACATTATAACGGGAAGTCGCGGCTGCATTGGGCACTGCTCCTATTGCGGAGCGCCCCGCCTGCGCAAGCTCTATGACGGAATCTGCCGTTCCTACATACGGAACAGAGATCTGGACAGCATCCTTCAAGAGCTGAAAATGGCGAAGCAGCAGGGCGCCTACAATATCTTTTTTGCCGACGATTTCTTCCTGCGCCCCGCAGACGAAATGCTTACCTTCTTTCAACGATACAAGAAGGAAATCGGCGTTCCGTTCTCCATGTATCTCCATCCGCAGCAGCTTATCGAATATCCGGAGGTGCTCGACGCCGCAATCGACGCTGGCCTGCGCTCCGCCCCGTTCGGACTGCAGCACGGCAGCGAAAACTTCTGCCGCCGGGTTTTCAGACGCAAAAACTTCTGCCACAGCTATCCGGTTCTGGTCGAGCGTTTCCTTGCCCGCGGCATCCCCGTCATCTTCCACCTTATTGAAGGCGTGCCTCAGGAAACGGAACAGGATTTTGACGAAAATCTCGCCTTTGTGGCCCAGTTCCCGACGCTGCCCTCACGCAAGCCTTCCGTGCAGTTCCATGTGATGTTCCTCAATTATATCGCCGGATCCGCCCTGCTGGAAGATAATCCCGGCATTGAGAACCTTCCGAGAAGCACGACCGACTGGGCGTATCGCTGCCTTCTGCTCGACCTGCGTCAGATGACGGACGACGCCCGCTTTGCCGCCATCAGACGGGAAGAACGGTACAAGACGGATATTCTGGCGCTGCACGCTCTGCGGGAGCAAATCGATAATGAGCGCCACCTCGAATACATCCGCCAGGAAGCCCAGCGCCTGAAAGGCAAGGAAGTCTACTTCTGGGGCGGCGGCTGGGTATATCAGCAGCACAAGCACTTGTTTGCGGACTGCAAGCCCAGGGCAATACTCATTGACAAGATATTCCCCCGCCCCGAAACAATGGACGGTATTCCTGTCATGACGACAGAAGAGGTTCTTCCCCACAATACGGAGAACATTCCCGTGGTAATGTTCATTCGTCGGAAGATGATCATGCGACTGCTGCGCAACTGGCAGCACGCCTATACCTCGACAAAAGATATTGTCACCTGCACAGAAATACTCTAGAGCAATGTCAAATTGAAACGCTGTGCGTTTCAAACGCATACGGCCCGAAGCGCGCGACAACACCGCGTTTTTCCACGCGCTTTGGGCCGGGCGGCGCTGTGCTGCCGCCTCGCGTTCCGCCTTTTTCAAAGGCAAAACGCTCCAGTTCAGCGGACGCTGCATAATCCGGCATGACACGTCTGAGACTCCTGTTCCCAGACGTGTCATGCCGTCCTCATGCCCTACGGAGAATGTCGCTATGAAAATTTTCTTTCATCTTGGAAGCTTCAAAGACAGCATCATATCCTATGCGACAGCTGAACAGGAAAAAGAAGCATTGAATAGCGCCGGCATCGACAATTCTCCGCTTCTCTGCTCGCTCTGGGCAGAGCTGTTGCAGCATAAGGACATTGCGCTGAACAAGGAGATGCTGCTGGAAGAGCGGGAGCAGAGAGGGCAGGCGTCCATCCTGCTGGCGCACTACCCCTCTTTTTGTCAGGAAACATCGCTCCTTCCCCGTCTCTGTCAGGCCATTGCCGAGGCCATGCCGGAAGCGGAACTCTACGCCTTCTTTGCGCTTGCTCCGCAGCAGGAATGCCGCAGAGCTCATATATTCTGGCGCACGTTTCGCGGCATGAATATTGATTCCATGCTCAAAGACATTAAGTATAAGGCGCTTTATGATTATTATGCGGGCATAAAGGTCATAGAAAAAAACTTTTCTTCCGGCAATTTTCATATCCATGCGCCTGCAGGCGCAACGGAAGGAGAGGCGGCCCCTCTCTCCGCCTTTTTTTCATACATAGAGAAAATAACGCATACGCCCGCCCCAAAAGGTATTTCCCCCAGCGTGCGCTTCGCTGTCCCGGCGCAATATATTCAGATTCGCAACGCCTATGCGCTGCTCTCTCCGGACGAAACGACGCAGGGAATATGGGAGTGGCATGACGCATCCCTGCGTTGCGACACTGCGACGCCGTTCCCCGTATTTCTGACGCCAGAAGACAAAAAACGATTTCTGCGCAACTATGAACGCGGCAATCAGGAGCTGGAAAAGAAGTTTGCCATACAGTTTCCCGCGTCAGAACACGACGCGACAGATACCGGAGCTTTTCCGCCGCCGACGCACCAGAGCCTTTCTTTCGTCTCCGGTCTGCCCCTGATAACGGAAAAACTGGATACGGCGCTGCAACACTGCGATCCGACGCGGCTTGAAATTCCCGCCCGAAAAGTCATTTCCGCAGCCCTTCCGGAAGAGATTCTGCGGGCGCGTCCGACGCTCTATCCCTCGCCCGATGTGCGCGTCTGCGTCCTGACGCTTGCCTATAATCACGAAAAATACATCAAGGAAGCAATAGAAAGCGTCCTGCGCCAGCAGACAACCTTTCCCTTTGTCCATATTATTGCCGACGACGGATCGCAAGACGGCACGCAGGACATCATCCGGGAATACGCGCGAAAATATCCGCAGACCATCATCGCGCATCTTCAGGAAGGACGCACATTTGGCAGCAAGAATCTGAAGGAGCTCTTTTCTCTGGCTCCGAGCCCCTACGTGGCGCTCTGCGACGGGGACGATTACTTCACCGATCCCCTCAAGCTGCAAAAGCAGGTCGATTTCCTTGATGCGCACCCGGACTGTTCCATCTGCTTTCATCCCGTGGATGTCATCTATGAAGACGGAAGGCCTTCGCGAATCTATCCTACGGAGGAACAGCTGCCCAAAAGGAAGAGCGGCATCTATGTGTTGCGGGATCTCTTCAACTGCAACTTCATCCAGACAAATTCAGTCATGTACCGCTGGCGCTTCCGCGAAGGACTGCCCGAATGGTTCAAGAGCAACCTTGAGCCGGGAGACTGGTACTGGCATCTGCTTCATGCGGAAATCGGGAATATCGGCTTTCTGCCTGAGCGCATGAGCGTCTACCGCAGACATGCGGCCTCGCTCTTCGCTTCGGCGGAAGAAGATCATATAAAACACAGATATGAACACGGAATGTTTGAGCTTCGCCTCTATGACGAAGTGGAAAAGCATTTCAAAGGGAAGTTTCACGCCCAGCTCAGCAGACTGGCAACCGGCGTCTTCAGCGATTTCGCCATGCTCTCCATAAAAAAGGGAGACTCAAAACTTCTAAAAGAAAGTATCGACAAATACCCCGTCTTCGGGCGCGAGTTCATGAGCAGACTCACGGAGCACCTGGCGAATCAGCGGTAATATCCTTATGCCGCGATCGTTATAAAAATCTTGCGCAGCCGTTCCACAAGCAGCGCGTTATACGAAAAAAGCGCAAAGCAGAACCCGTCCAGCGGCACGCGATTCTTTATGGCCGCCATGTCGGCTTCCGCAAGTTCGGCAAAGATATTTTCGTCTTTGGCCAGATGATGCATCACAACGCGCATTTCGGAAACAAGATTCGCGCGCGTCTCAGCGACAACGTTGTCGTCACACGGTGCGCTCGTCTGCATATAGCGCCAGAGATTCCACAGCTCCCAGGCTCTGCGGCAGGCATCCGCAAAAGATTTTTCAAGATGGCGATCAAGCCCGGCAACGCTCAGGATCCGCACAGAGGGAGAGGGAAACAGCAACCGGGCAAAACAACTGCAAAAACTCTGCTGCATCCAGGCATCAAAATGCGCGTCCTGATTCTGGCAACTCCTGAAAACAGCGGATGGACAGAACCACGCATACGGGCTTTCCTCAAAAATCGGAGAACGCAGCCAGTCCCGCCCACATTTCTCCGCCGCAAAAGCCCCCGCAGCGAACTCCGGAACAAGCGCCGCCAGCACGTCATCCCGCAACAGCGAAGGCATTGACGGCGCGGCAAGCGAGAGAAATTCGGCGCGGCAACAGAGAATCGATCCTGACGCGGCGGCTATGGCCTGCCACAAATTACCTCCGGCAACAGGCGACACAGCCTCCAGCCTCCCCTCCGCAACGCAACCGCGCATTACCGCCGCGGTGCTGATCAAAAAAATTTCAAACCGTGCGGGAAAAAATCCCGCGCAGGACGACAGAAACGCATGCAGCGAGACGTCATCATAATTCCCGTAAATGACAACGCTAGCGTTCGCGGACGACATCATGCAGAAGAGCTCCCGCTTGTTCTATTTTGTCGGTATTATACAGACAGGAAGCAAGAATGGAACGCAACAGGGTTTCCGAATCCAGAAAAACGGACGTTCTTTCCAGTATGCTTGCAAAACTTTGGCCGGAAGCGAGGGCTTCCTGAATCTTTGCCGACATCTTTCCCATATTGATGCCAATACGCCGCTGCATATACTCCCTGAAGACAGCGACAGACTCCCGCGATGTTCCATGCGCGCTGAAGAGATTCTGCATAACTTCCTGCAGGGTGAACAAATCCCTCAGCCTGCCGGAAAATTTCTCTATCGGCCACACATCGCTTGTTCTGTACAAATAAAGGAACTCGTCGCAGGGAACATATTTTCGGGCAAAAAAGACGCTCAGCATGAGCAGGCATTTATCATCGAAACGGAATATGCGGAGAGGGGCGGCATGCGAAACGACGATATCCAGCAAGCGGCGTGAAAAAATCTTGGACCAGATCAGCAGAGGGGGATAGACACGCGAAGCAAAGAACGTATGAAAAATCTTTTCGCCTTCAAGGCATTCCATATAGGGCGCAGCCCACGACAATTCGCCCAGAGGCACGCTTCCGTCCGGAGACAGCCCGCGTGTCCTGCAATGCACAATATCGGCGTCGCAATCCGCGGCAAGACGGCAGGCATGTTCCAGAGCCGTAGTACCGAGCAGGGTGTCATCCGCATCGGCAAAGGCAATATAGGGAGCCGTGGAGGCGGCGTAGCCTTTCAGACGCGCCCGCAAAGCCCCCCCGCTTACGGAAGAACGAACGATAGTTGCGGCAAGCCCGGTCTTGCGACTCCACGCCTGAATGACAGCGGCGCAATCGTCGCTTGATCCATCATCCGAAAAGATGATTTCTATTTCCTTTGCAATACTCTGCGCTGCCAGAGAATCCAGAAGCCGTTGAACGCAGTGCGCCTGGTTACGAATAGGAATGACAAGAGAAAGCGTTTTCATCGCAAGGACTCAACGATACAGACGCGGAAGCACCGCCAGAGCGTTTCAGCTTTGAAAAAGATACAACGCGAGGCGGCGGCACAGCGCCGCCCGATCCAAAGTGAGCGGAAACACCGCGTTTTTCCGCGAAATGACAGGCCGTATGGTTTAAAACGCGCAGCATTTCAAGCTGAAAATGCTCCAGAGCGTTTTAGCTTTGAAAACTGAAAATGCTCTAGGAAAGCGTGTTTACGTCTGCCGCCGCCCCCACCTTCAACGCGGGGTTGCCGGACATGAGGCCGTTATTGCCGCAGCCCTTATAAAGACAACTGGCCGCCGCAAAAACATTGCTATCGCCTGCATGAGCATGTTCAAGAATGACGCAATGCGGTCCCAGATGATTGCAGGAGCCAATTTTCGCGCCGCCAAGAACCAGAGAGTACGGAGCAAGGAAATTGAAATCGCCAATTTCCGCATCATGGGAGAGGTTCACAGCGCCGTTAATATAATTGCCGTTTCCGATTCTGGCATTACAATAGACCGTGCATCCGCGCTGAAAGACATTGCCCTCCCCGACAACAGCGGAAGGGCAGATATCCGTCCATGGATGCACCAGATTCATGAACCTGGCGCCGCGCCCCTTGAACTCCTCGAAAATCGCCTTGCGCAGTCGCGGATGCCCCACCCCTATGACAAAGAGATCGTCAGGCTGTATGGCATAGTCGTCGGCAGTTCCCAGATGCAGCGCGCCGAGCTCCTTGAGATCGCCGGCGTAACCTTTCCAGTCCAGAAAGCCCCTGAAAGAATAGTAGCAGCGCAGTCCCACGGAGCTGTTCAGCATGTCCTGGAAAATCCAGTAGCATTCCCGCGCCGCGCCGGCATTGCCGATAATGACAACATGAGGCATCAGTACCGCCCCCCCGCAAGCACAAAGTTCTGGCCGGTAATCCAGCGGGCCTGTTCCGAAAGCAGAAAGGCGGCCATCTGCGCCACATCGTCGGGATGTCCGAAACCAAGGGGATAGCCCCGGAGCTGCTCTTCTCTGTAGGAAGCTCCCATATAGGCTTCAGCGCGCTCTTCAAGCGGGGTATCCACAATGCCGGGCGCGAGGCAATGCACGCGCAGACGCGGCGCGACCTCCTGACTGATGGCTTTGGCAGCGGCGGCGACAGCCGCCTTGGCCGCGCCATAAATCATATGGCCCTTTTCCGCAAAGACGGCCGATGCCGAGGTCAGGAACAACAGAGCGCCGCCGTTCTCGCTGCATCGCCTGTCGCAAAAGCCCTTGGCCAGCAACATGGGCATATGAAAGCTGAGATCAAAGTGCTGCCGCGCCGTCGCGAGATCATACGTCCGCAGGCTGTCCATAAGCCCGTCCCCGGCGGCATGGGCCAGGCCCCAGAGCTTTCCATGCCTGCGCGCAAGCTCGCGAATCCATTCGGGCAGGGCCTCCATGTCCTCCAGCAAATCGCGCTCGACGCACAGCCAGCGAGACGGATCCGCAGCCCGGCGCTGCCCCTCGGCCAGACGCTCCGCATTGCGGCCGCTGGCCAGAACAGTCGCGCCCAAAGCATTGCAGCGCAGCGCAATGGCCTGTCCTATGCCGGAACTGGCGCCGGTAACCAGAATCCGCTGCTGTGCGGTAAACATGTTACGCAATGCCCCCGCCACTCAGCGCCACCAGATCTTCCGGCGTCCGGCACGGCTTCAGCATGTCAAAGGTAATGCGGCAGCCAAAATTTTTGTCAAAGAAGGCAATCAGCACCATAAAGGCCAGCGAGTCCCATTCTTCCATATCCGTCAGCACTGTCTGCGCATCCAGCTCCTGATCGCATTGCAGCATATCCTGCAGGGATGCAAAAAATTCTTGCCTAGTCATGGATTTTCTCCTCCCCCTTGAAAATTCTCTCCCAGCGCCTGATCCGTTCTTCTCTGGTAGGACGGGCGGGATCCGCCTCAAAATCAATAACAGGGGCGCAGTCCACCCCTCTCATGCCGCAGAGACATGAGGCCCAGGCCAGACCCACGCCGTACCCGCACAGAAGCACCTGCCCGGAAAGAGCCTCGCCGCCGAATCGATCGCAGATGGCAACGGGGATGGAGGCCGAGGCCGTATTCCCGTACTTGCTGAACGAGTCCGCGGGAGCTTTTTCCAGAGCAAAACCGCTCTTTGCGGCGAGATTTTCCACGATCTGCCTGTTCGCCTGATGCAGCAGCAACCAATCCACATCGGCGGGCGTTTTTCCGGCAGAGGCAAGCAGATCGGAAATATGCGAGGGAACAACGTCCATCGTAAAGTTGAAGACGCCGCCGCCGTCCATAAAGGTTTCGCACATCTGCCAGGGATTGCCGCCGGGATCCAGCGTCGAACTGACCAGCGCCGCGTTCTGCTCAGGGTCGCGCACAAAGGGAATCCGGGCCTGACCGGCGGGAACAATAATTGTCTCAAAGCCGCTGCCATCCGAACCGAGCCCGAAGTACATGGGTTCGGCCTGCTCATCCCGCTCCAGCAGGGTAGCGCTGCCGCCGTCGCCAAAAACAGAGGCGGTAATACGGTTGCGCACATCCCGCCCGTAGGAGTGGGCGTCGCCGACCAGCAGCAGCACGCGCCGCGCGCCGCCCGAAGCCACAAGGCTGCTGCCCAGCCAGAGGCCATAGACATAGCCGGCGCAGCCCTGATTGACATCAAAGGCGGCGCAGTTCTTCGGGAGCCCCAGGCGATGCTGCAGCTCGCATGCGGTGGCGGGCAGGGGCCAGTCCGGCGACTGGCTGACAAAAATCAACGCATCCACGGTATCGCGCGCATCGGGGTAGGCCTGCAGAAGCTCCCTGGCCGCATGCGCGCACAAATCGGACGCCGTCACGCCGTCCGGGCAGACCCGGCGCCTGTCCATGCCAAGAGTCGCCTTGAGCCGGGCCACCTTCTTGGCGCTGCCGCCATAAAATTCCAGCTCATCGTCAAGACGAATTTCCTGAGACGGCACAGCCGAACGCACAGCCACCACGCGGACATTATGCAATGTAGCGAACATACTCCTGCCTCTTTCCCCAAAAGGTTGCGAGCGCGGCAAATGCCGACAGCGCATATCCCCGCGCACCATGACGGAAGAAAATCCCGGCGCGCATTTCGCGCCGTCAGTTCGGCGGGAAGCATGCCGTTGCAGGAACCGCACAGCTGCGGCGTGGATATGATAAACACTCCCGAAAAGGTTCGCAGCCGCGGCCCCTCCGGCCTGAATACGCAGGAAAAAAGACTATAGGAATCACAAGGCAAGCACAAGTTTTTTCCATGCGACAGGGAAAGCCTTCGGGCGGCTTCCTATAACGAGCAGAAAAAGGGCACCAGAAACGGCACGCTGAAATCCAGCAGCATGGCGTGAACAATGGAAATAAAAGTCCACTGCACGCCCGCATGCCGCACGACAGTAGGCAGCGTGCTGTCCATGGTCGAGGCTCCGCCGCAGGAAATCAGGCATTCCGGACCGAACAGACGCACAATCAGCGGGGCCGCGGCAAAGGTCAGCAGCTCCCGCGTAATGTTGGCCATAAGCGCAATAGCGCCCAGCTCGGCCCCCTTGCTCATGGTAATGATGACAGACGAAAGCGAATAGTAAACAAAGCCCGATCCCACAGCAAGACAGTCCGTCAGACTGTAATCGACGGCCAGCCAGGCCAGCGCGGAGCCCAGCAGGGTCCCGACGCCCGTCGCCAGCGGCAGCAGCAGCGTCCGGGGACGCAGAGTCCGCAAAATATCGCACATGCGCTCATCCTTGCCCAGGGAAATCCCCACCAGCGTCATCAGAAAATAAAGCGCGTACAGCGCCGACATGTGCGACGTCAGCACAGGCGGCAGCAACGCCGCCCAGGCCAGCACAAGCCCAAGGCAGAAAAAGAAGAGAATCCCCGCGCTGCCTGTGGCCAGCGCCAGCAGACGACGAGACAACGATTCCCGCACGGGTTCTTCCGAGACCTGGCCGGCGTCGGCAGGCGCATCAGGAACCCTCGGCAGGTGACGGCGAATCAGCCGCACGCAACAGAAGCTGCCCGCCAGTCCGCACAGGGTCAGCCAGAGAGCCACGCCGCCCAGGCGGGGCAGAACGCGCAGCAGCTCGCTGTCGCCGCCCACGCTCGCCCCCAGCATAAACAGCAGAAACAGCACTGCGGGAGGAATCACATGGGCGCAAAAACGCAGACAGACGGCAGGCCACTGCCATTGACGCGCGGCGCGGCGTCCCAGATAGCCAAGGAGAATTCCGGAAAGCATGAGCAGAAGCGGCGTAAACATGAGGGCATCCCTGTCAGAGTTGCAAAGTCGCGCCAGCATGCCAAAGTCGAAGGCGCAGGTCGAGCAGGAAATAGATCAAAAAAAATCTTGACGCCGCGCGCAGGGGCGCGTAAAAGGACTCTTCGTTACGGGGCTGTAGCTCAGTTGGGAGAGCGCTTGAATGGCATTCAAGAGGTCAGGAGTTCAATTCTCCTCAGCTCCACCAGATTTCAGGGGTTCGCATAGCGAACCCCTTTCTTTTTTGTGCGGACAAAAAATTTTACGCAGTCTCCCCGCAGCCGCGCGCCTCTCCCCTGCGAGTACAACTTTTTTCACGGCCAGCTCTGGCCCCACTACCAACTATATACAAATATAACAACATATTAAATAAAATATAGAATATGGCACCACTTTTGCTTTATTTAAAGCACCTTCCTTTCTTTGCTGACACTTTTCTCCAGAAGTAACGGCCTGCCTTCCCCAGCAGGCCGTTTCCTTTCGGCCTAACCGCCTTTGTCCGCTGGATTATCCGCTTCCTCTGTGCCATACTCTCCCTGCCGCGGAGCCGAGGCTCCCCGGATGCATTCCATACGAGGATTCCATGCAGCATCACGATTTTCTGGCTTCGGAATATGCTCCCGCCGCGCCTGAAGCGGCGGCATTCCATATCATTCCCGCCCCGCTGGAACAAAGCACATCCTACGGCGGCGGAACCGCGCAAGGCCCGGCAGCCATTCTTGCGGCCTCGCAACAGCTGGAAGCCTGGGACGGTATCAGCGCCCCCTGCGAAGGAGGCGTTTACACGGCCCCCGCCGTCGATTGCTCCACAAGCGAAAAGGCTCTGGGCGGCATCGAGCGGGCCGTTGCCGCGGCGCTGGCCTGCAACGCGCTGCCCGTGTTACTTGGCGGCGAGCATACCGTCACGCTGGGCGCGCTCCGCGCGCTGGCCCGCGAGGCGCAACACAGCGGCAAGCCTTTCGGCATTGTTCAGTTCGACGCGCACGCGGATCTTCGCCCCAGCTATGAAGGCAATCCGCTTTCGCATGCCAGCGTCATGTACCGGGCCGTTGCCGATCTGAATCTGCCGCTGGCACAGTTTGCCATGCGGGACTACTGCCGCGAAGAAGCCGAAATTCGGCAGCGCTTTCAGGTGACGGCGTATGACGCCGCCGCGCTCTATGCCGACGGGCTCCCGGAGCGCCCCCTGCCCCCCGACTTTCCATCCCGCATCTATATTACCTTTGACGTGGACGGACTGGACGCTTCGCTCATGCCGGCTACGGGAACGCCCTCGCCCGGCGGGCTTTTCTGGCATGACGCCCTGCGGCTCATCGAGCGTTGCTGCAGGGGACGCCGCGTCGTCGGCATGGACGTTGTAGAGCTGGCACCCCTGCCCGGCCTGCATCACGCGGACTTCACGGCAGCCAAACTGACGCATGCCCTTATGGGTTTTGCCCAGCGCGCCAACGCCGCCGCTAAAATATAGGAGGCTCCATGAAACAGACAGCCGTCACCTTTCGCGCGGCCAAGGGCGATCGCCGACTGGCCATGATCACAGCCTACGATTACAGCATCGCCCGCCTCATGGATGACGCCGCCGACGCCATTCTCGTCGGCGACTCTCTCGGCATGGTCATGATGGGCCTTGAAGACACGCTGAGCGTCAGCATGGATGACATGATCCATCACTGCGCCGCCGTGGCGCGCGCCGCGCAGAAAGCGCTGATCGTGTGCGACATGCCCTTTATGAGCTATCAGGTTTCTCCGCAGCAGGCCTGTGAAAACGCGGGGCGTCTGGTGCGGGAAGGCCGGGCGCAGGCGGTCAAGCTGGAAGGCGGCGCGGAATTTGCGCCGCACGTAGAAGCCATTGTGCGGGCATCCATTCCCGTCATGGGGCACATCGGCCTGACCCCCCAGTCCCTGCACAGCCTCGGCGGCTACAAGGTGCAGGGCAAAAGCGCCGAAGCCGCGCAAAAAATGCTGGACGACGCGCGCGCTCTTGAAAAGGCCGGAGCCTTTGCCCTTGTGCTGGAGTGCGTCCCCACGCCCCTGGCGACGCGCATCACGCAGGAAATCGGCATTCTCACCATCGGCATCGGCGCGGGCCCCGGTTGCGACGGGCAAGTGCTGGTCTGGCAGGACATGCTGGGCATCACGGAACGCCTCTCCCCCAAATTCGTCAAGCGTTTTGCGCCCGTAGGCGAAACCATGCGATCCGCCTTCGCCGCCTATGCCGACGAAGTGCGCGCCGGAACGTTCCCCGGCCCGGAACATTGCTTCAGTATGGATGAAGAGCTTCTGGAGCGACTCTATTAGGGCCTGTTAACACTATTCATAAGTTGTTTGGGGGGAAGGGAAACCCCTCATCTCTGCTGTCGATGCCCGTAGCTTCCTTCGTCGCAACGGGCACGGCCTGCGGCCGCCATTCGGTCGCTGCTAGCGCGAGAGGGGTTTCCCTTCCCCCCAAGCCCCCCATCCCTTCCCCAGCGCGCTTTTTCTGACGATTCTGGAACAACCTATCAGAATACCGTCAAATTCCCCCTTAACCTTTCACACATTCGACCGATAAAGATAGGAGAGGATAAACGGCGCAGGCACGGAGCGCCCAGTCCCCATACGAGGATACTATGTCCCAACCTATCGAACGAGTACCTGTTTACGGCACAGACGAAAACGCCACCTATGACGCGCTGCTTCAGCGCGTACAAAATAGCGGCCAGAATCGCGCCCTCACCCCCCAGCAGCAACGGACCGGCTCCGATGTCTCCCGCGAGCTGGAAAAGCGCGCTGACGAGCTGAATCTCAGCCCAGAAGCACAGGCGCAGCTGCGGAAGCTGCAACAACGCGACCGGGAAGTGCGCGCCCATGAATCGGCCCATCTTGCCGCAGCCGGGCAACACGCCGTTGGCGGCGCGCAATACCAGTACCAGAAGGGCCCCGACGGACGCATGTACGCCATCGGCGGACATGTTTCCATCGACACGTCCTCTGTTCCTGGCGATCCGGAAGAAACCGAACGCAAGGCGGAACAGGTTCGCCGCGCGGCGCTTGCTCCGGGGGAACCTTCCGCACAAGATACGCAGGTTGCCGCTCAGGCCGCGCGCATGTCCGCGGAGGCCCGCACCGAGCAGCGCGCCAACCCCGAAGAGGAAGACGGGCAGAAGGTTTCCGCCGCGACTTCCCGCAGGGCCGCCGACAGCTACGCCAATGTCGGCAGCTTCTTTGCCGATGCCGATAACGGCGTCGGCCCCGCAGGCAGCGCCTACGGTTCCATTACAAGAGCCAACGAAAGCGCCGCTTCCGGCGGCAGCCCCCTCTCCGGCATGGGTCGCGCCCTGCGCGCCTACGCCGCTTCGGCCATGCAGGGCATCATGCCCACCAACCTGGCCCCCTTCGGCACCGGCATTTCCCTGCAGGTGTAAATTCTTTTATTCCGGGGGAGGGAGACCCCCTCTGCTCGCGCAAGAGGGGGTCTCCCTCCCCCGGCCCCTCCCTCTCCCTAGAGCATTTTCAGTTTGAAATGCTTTGCATTTCAAACCATACGGCCTGTCGTTTCGCGGAAAAAACGCGGTTTT